>JANOCC010000029.1:0-242354 GCA_031411955.1 Ferruginibacter sp. | reverse complement strand
TGCTTCTATCAGTGCAGCCTACAGCTTATCTCATCTTGCTGGTGCCCTGGCCGGTTTTCTGTTTGTGGTATTGCTTCGCCGCGGTAAAGATGGAAGCGTATGGATGAATAAATTATTTCATTGGTTCACCAATCTTTTTACTCCAGCAAAAAACAGTAACAAAGACCAATCAATAAAAAAGAAAGTGTTTTATAATACCGGTAACCGCAATCCATACAGCCGTACCTCTATTGTAACACAGCAACGGGTAGACGAAATACTAGATAAGATCAACCAAAAAGGCTATCACTTTTTAACAGAAGAAGAAAAACAAATCTTGAGAAAAGCTGCCGAAGAAGAAAACCTTTAGTTAATGTAATTTCAACAGATATTTCCCAGGATGAGCAAACCCGGTAATTAAAAATTAATTAGCTTTGAGCATCTCCACTTTACGAGTTAAAAAATCAATATGAATAAAATTACTTCTGCAGCATGTATAATGGCTGTTTGTATTTTAAGTGCCTGTTCAAACAATGAACCCGATCAGGACCCTGGTTTAAAAGGAGCAGATTCTACAAGTGCAGTGGCCCTCCCGGTATCCGGTACAGCGCCAGTAAGCAGCATGGATACAAGTATTAAAATGCTTAACCAGACAGGGGCAACCGTAAATCCGTTGCCGGCTAATATTGCAGCCCAGGCAGTTGCCAATACAGCACCGGGTATGAATCCCGCACATGGCCAGCCTAATCACCGTTGTGATATTGCCGTTGGCGCACCATTAAATTCCCCGGTTTCAAAAACAGCCGCTCCGGCAGTACAAACTTCTACTGCCACCACCACGCCTGCGGCAACGGCTGCCAAAACGGTAACAGCCCCCGGTATGAACCCTCCACATGGAGAGCCAAACCATCGTTGCGATATTTCTGTAGGAGCGCCTTTGAATTCTCCGGCAACCAAACCCGCAGCGCAAACCGTAACGCCAATGGCAGTGCCGGCAAAAAAGGATTCGTTGCGTTAATAATATTTCCGGACTGATGTAAACAGCATCCTGAACAGTACAGGATATTTATTTTTATCAAATGTCTGTAAAAACACTGAGGCGGTTCACCAAAATATTACTTGTTACCTGTAATATTATTGTGGCCGTTTTTCTGTTTATAGGATGTTATGGTAGCGAGTTTGATGCTGAAAAATATTGGTACACCGGCTTGTTTACGCTTACCATTTTTTATCTTTTAATATTGCTGGCAGCTTTTGCCATCTTTTGGATTTTTGTAAAAAGGGCGCTGGTATTTATCAGTATTGCCTCTATAGTTTTATGCTGGGGAAAGTTGAAAGAAGTAATACCTTTTAGATTTGAACATGATTTCGAGATCACGAAAAAGCCTGCCAGGATAAGGGTAATGAGTTGGAATGTAGAGCATTTTGATATCCTGGAACACCGTTCACACCCGGAGCGGAAGCAGGAAATGATTAACATGATCAATCAGTATGAACCTGATATTGCCTGCTTCCAGGAAATGGTTGCGAGCGAACGTTTTCCTGCGGCTATCAATTACCTACCCGATTTTGTAAGCAAACTGAACATGTATGATTACCATTATTCTTACAATCCTAAACTGGATTTTGATAGCAAACATCATTTCGGCGTTATAATCTTCAGCAAGTATCCTATTATTAGCAAACAAACCATTGCCTACGCACCTAAAGATTACAATTCAACTTTTCAATACATAGATATTTTAAAGGGCTATGATACCATCAGGATATTTAATATTCACCTGCAATCATTAAAATTCAGTAATAACAATCTAAAGTATATTGAGACGCCCTCTATTAATGATGAAAAAGACATCAGGGAGTCTAAAAGTGTAATTGCCAAATTGCGGATTGGATTTTTAAAACGTAAACTACAAAGTGAAAGAATCAGGCAATCGATTGATGAAAGCCCATACCCTGTAATAGTTTGCGGAGATTTTAACGATGTGCCAAACAGCTATGCTTATAACCTCATTGGTAAAGGGATGAAAAATGCTTTTGCAGATAAAGGTACCGGAATTGGCCGCACTTTTTACAGCATTTCACCCACGCTAAGAATTGATAATATTTTTGCCGGCCCTCGTTTTGAGACTGAACAATATGTTCGCATAAAAAAGAAACTCAGCGATCATTTTCCCATTGTAGCAGACCTGCAGTTTCAAAAATAGGATCAATTTTTTTACTGTTTTGCTATCCAATCCCAACCGCTAAATGCCAGCTTTTTCCTTTGGGTGCCGTTTGCTGTTTCATTTTAAATCTTTACCTTGCTTCAAATGTATTTAAACATACGGCCATATTATTTTTACTCCTGTTGTTGCCCTTGTGGCAATGCTTAATATCTTTGCATCAGTTAGTGCAGTATCTAAAACAAATTTAAGTTACCAGAGCAGATTGCTCAGCAAGGCCAGATAGTACAAGTGTGCGACGCCTGTGAAGTGGAGTAATGTATAACTGCCCGGAAAATAATAATAATAATATGCCCCTTAAAATTTATAATTCTTATTCAAGACAAAAAGAGGAATTTCAATCCATTACCCCTGGCCATGCAGGCATGTACGTTTGTGGCCCAACGGTAAGTGGTGAAAGCCACCTGGGGCATGCCCGTCCTTATATCTTTTTTGATATTGTTTACCGTTATCTTACTTATAAAGGGTATAAGGTTAGGTATGTGAGGAACATTACGGATGCCGGACATTTTGAAGAAGAAGGACGTGAGGCGGAAGATAAGATCTCTAAAAAAGCCTTGCTGGAAAAACTGGAACCAATGGAACTGGTGCAGAAATACACGAACCTTTTCCATTGGGCTTTTAAGCAATTTAATTGCATAGAACCAAGCATTGAACCAACGGCCACCGGCCATATTGTAGAGCAGATAAACATGATTGAAAAGATCATCGAAGAAGGTTATGCCTACATCAGCAAAGGCTCGGTTTATTTTGATGTAAAAAAATATGCAGAAACGCACGATTACGGTAAACTAAGCGGAAGGATCATAGACGATTTGCTGGAAACAACCCGCGACCTGGACGGGCAGGAAGAAAAAAAAGACAGGGCAGATTTTGCATTGTGGAAGAACGCAGCGCCGGAACACATTATGCGCTGGACGAGCCCTTGGGGTGTTGGTTTTCCGGGCTGGCATATAGAATGCTCGGCGATGGCCACCAAGTACCTGGGAACAAGATTTGATATTCATGGTGGGGGCATGGACCTTCAGTTTCCGCACCATGAAAGTGAGATTGCCCAAAGTACCATCTGCAATCACCAGGCTCCGGTAAAATACTGGATGCACAATAATATGATCACCATCAACGGACGTAAGATGGGTAAAAGCTATAACAACGTTATTAAACTAACCGAGTTGTTTAGCGGAGATCATCCGTTGCTTACACAGGCTTTTGGCCCAATGACCATCCGTTTCTTCATTTTACAAAGCCACTACCGCAGTCCGCTCGATTTTAGCAGCGAAGCCTTGCTGGCGAGTGAAAAAGCTTTTAAACGTTTGTGGGAAGCGTACGAAATATTAAAACAATTGCCCGTTGAAGCAGAAGATACGGTTGCCGGCGACGAAGAACTTGATTTGAAGATCTCTCAATGGGTGAATGAATTTGAAATATTTATGGATGATGATTTCAGCACACCAAAAGTATTGGCAAACATGTTTGAAATAGCTCCTGTAATCAATTCTATTAAAGATGGGCTGATACCTGCAACTTCTTTAAGTAGTATTACCATGAAAAGGCTGAAATTACAATTTAAATTATTCCTTGATGATATTTTTGGTTTGCAGGCTTTGTCTGGGGAAAGCAATGAAAAGCTGAAAGCTGTAATGCAGTTGTTGATAAGCATACGGAAAGAAGCCAAAACCAAAAAGGATTATGCCACTTCAGACAAGATACGCATACAGCTAAATGATATGGGCATCCTTTTAAAAGATGAAAAGGATGGAGAAATGAGTTGGACGCTGGGTTAAGAAAATTTAACGGGTTGCCGGTTGTAAGAAGGATAGTTAATCTCTCTTACAAACGGCAATTGTGTAAACAAAAGCCATCGAAACATATTTTTTCACAGCTCTTTTAAATTTCTACCCTCAGAAAAAAGATGTTAAAACCACAGTTCACACCTCATTTTTATACAGTTCACGGATTTTTTCGATCTTTTTGTGCGTGAATTTGTCTTTATGTTACAAAAAACATTCAACATGAAAATCGTACAGAAATTAAACAGGCTATTTATGATAATGGCCCTTGGAACAGTACTTGTTTCCACTACATCTTGCAAAGATGATGATCCGGTTGCGCAACCGCAAACCATTAATGACATTGTAAATACCAATGCGGATTTTACAATTTTAAAAGCAGCCGTTTCTAAAGCTGGCTTAAATGCAGCTCTTTCTACCGGAACGCTAACAGTATTTGCACCGGATGATGCCGCTTTTGCAGCGTCAGGTGTTACTTTGGCTACTATCAACAGCTTATCAGCAGCAGATTTGGCTAACATTCTTACTTATCATGTAGTTGCAGCTAATGTAACAGCAGCTAATGTACCTGCAAGTGATACAGTAAAGAGTTTACAGGGGAAAAATCTGTATGCTTCTAAAAATGCCAATGGTGTTTTTGTAAATGGCAGCAGGGTAAAAACTGCAGATATTGCAGCTGCAAACGGAACCATTCATGTGATCTCCAGTATGCTTACACCACCTACACAAACTATCGCTGAGATTGCAACAGCAACTCCTGATCTTTCATTATTGCTGACTGCAGTAGTAAAAGCAAACCTGGCAGGTGCAGTTAGTTCTGCAGGTAAATACACCGTATTTGCTCCAACCAATGCAGCTTTTGCAGCAGCAGGTTTTCCTGATGCAGCAAGCATTAACGCTGCACCAGACGCTACAATTGCCGCAGTGGTAAGCGCTCACGTATTGGGAACCAATGTTTTTGCCAGCGACCTGATTAATGCCGCTACTGTAAATACAATTGCTCCGGGTGTTACTTTAACAGTGGGTACTTCTCCTGCTTCTGTAAAAATTACCGGTAGTTCAAGTGCCGTATCTAATATCATCGTACCTTCCGGTGTAAACATCATCGCTACTAACGGTGTTGTACATCTGATAGACAGAGTATTGCTTTAATAATTGATTCGCTTATTCATAATAACCTGCACCAACAGCCTACAATAGTAAAGCTGTTGGTGCATTTTAATTAGCCATTATGTTTACGCATAAATACAGGTACTTATTTGCAATGCTGTTGTCGGTATATACTTTCCTTAATACCGAGTTTTGCGATGTTTACAAGCATTTCAATATCCAGATAGAATGGTATTATGCGTTACTAACTATTTCTTCCATTAGTTTACTTATCCTTGAATTTAACAGGCTAACCGAACCACTTATAAGGAAAAAAGTTTCTCCCGAAAAACACAAGACCCGTTTTCCCATCGTTTTTTTTATTGTCGGCAGTATCTGGAGCACTATCCTTACAGTAGCTATTGTGATGGTAATGGGTATGGTTATTCACCGGTATTCGTTTGAGGAGAACGTAATGCCATTGAAATTAAACCTGGTATTTGCCTGGCTGGTAAACTTGCTATACCACCTGATAAATACGATCATATTTTATTTTAAAGAGTATAAGTCTTCCCGCATTGAAGCTGAAGAGATCAAACGGTTTCATGCACAGGCAGAACTACAGCTCGTTCGCAACCAGGTAAATCCTCACTTCCTTTTTAATAATCTTAACGTATTGTCTACCCTGGTAATGCAGAATAACAAAGAAGCTAACCGGTTTATTGAAGAATTCTCAAAAGTGTACCGCTATATTTTACATAACCAGGAAAAAGAACTGGTTCCCTTGCAAACAGAACTTCATTTTATCAATCCATATATTTTCCTTTTGGAGAAACGCTTTGGAGAAGGTTTGATCGTATCTTTCAACATCCCGGAAAAATACAATGAAAGCCTGGTAATTCCAGCAGCCCTGCAGATGCTGATAGAAAATGCCATCAAGCACAATGTAGTAAGCAGAACTATGCCGCTGCATATAGATCTTCATGTAAATGGAAACAACACAATTGTAGTTACGAATAACCTGCAGGAAAAGCAAACAAAAGAAAGATCAACAGGAATTGGATTGAAGAACATTATAACACGTTACAGTTTGGTTAGCAACCGCGAGGTATTGATCAATGTGTCAGCATCTTCTTTTATTGTAGAATTGCCATTGATAACTGTAAACTAACAGCAGCATGAATATCCTGATAGTAGAAGATGAAATGCTGGCTGCAGAACGGCTGCGTATGCTGCTAAAACAATATGATCCTTCCATAAAGATCATTGCGTGCCTGGAAAGTATTGAAGAAACAGTTAATTGGATACAAACAAAACCACATCCAGATCTGTTGCTGATGGACATACAATTATCCGATGGGCATAGCTTTGAAATATTTAAACAGGCTACTATCAATAAGCCGATAATTTTTACTACTGCGTTTGATCACTATGCAATCGATGCTTTCCGTCACTTTAGTATAGATTATATTCTAAAACCGGTTACCGCAGAAGCACTCGCTTCCGCTATTCAAAAATACCGTACCATGAGTCAGATATCTTTACCACCAGACTATAATTCATGGATGGAAAAGTTTCAACAAAAAATAGTTCCGCAATACAAAGACCGGTTTCTTGCAAAAGTGGGGCAACGCACTTTTTTTATTCAAACAGATGAAGTGGCTTATTTCTATGCCGATAATAAAACAAT
This sequence comes from Ferruginibacter sp., assembly GCA_031411955.1. Lineage (GTDB taxonomy): Bacteria > Bacteroidota > Bacteroidia > Chitinophagales > Chitinophagaceae > Ferruginibacter. The sequence continues at coordinate 235,581 of JANOCC010000029.1, read as the reverse complement.
TTACCTCGCCGACAGAGAGGGCAATAAATTTATAGTGAATTACAGTATTGAAAAACTGGAAACGTTGCTGGACCCTTATTATTTTTTCAGGATCAACCGTAAAATGATCGTTCATAGCAAAATGATAGACCTCGTTAAACCTTACCTTAACAACAGGCTAAAGCTTTCATTAAAAGCTCTGAAAATGGAAGAGGATATTATCGTAAGCAGGGAGCGGGTTACCGCTTTTAAAAAATGGGCCGAAGGTTGATAAAACCTCTTTTGCTTTTTTACATTTTTTGGCAGAAATTTACCTGCCATGCAATATCTTTCCCATTTAAATAAAGATAAAAAGTTACAAAAAATTATTGCTTTGCAGGAGCCTTATGTTTTATGCAAACGCAATCATATTCACCTGCATATTTGTGCTTCCATCATTAGCCAGCAACTTAGCACCAAAGTAGCAGACGTTATCTATGAAAGGTTCCTGGGCTTATTCACTAAAAAAATACCCACAGCAAAGGATATTGTTTCTATGCCTTTCGATCAATTGCGCCAGGTTGGACTTTCCAATGCCAAAACAAATTATGTTTTGAACGTGTGTAATTTTTTTATTGATAATAAACTAACGGATGCCAAATTGCATAAAATGGAAGATGAAGAACTGATACTTTATTTAACGCAGATTAAAGGAGTGGGAAGATGGACGGCAGAAATGATACTGATTTTTACGTTGGCAAGAGAAGATGTGTTTGCAATTGATGACCTGGGTATTCAACAGGCAATGGCAAAACTTTACAAAATAGACCTCAGCAATAAAAAGCAAATGCGTATAAAAATGATGGCCGTATCTGATAAATGGAAGCCTTATCGCACTTACGCCTGCAGGTATTTGTGGAGATGGAAGGATACAACAAAGAATTAATCACTGCTATTGAGCAAACCTACAATCTCCTCCAGGTATTTTTTGTCTGTTTCATCAAAGTGGCTGAGTTCTATGCTATCAACATCCAGCACTCCTATCACTTCATTGTTTTTAAAAACGGGTACAACAATCTCCGACCTTGAAAGACTGCTACACGCAATATGCCCGGGAAATTTTTCCACATCATCCACTATCAGTGTAACTGCTTTATCCCAGCAGCTGCCGCAAACGCCCCTGCCTTTTTTGATCCTTGTGCAGGCTATGGGTCCCTGGAAAGGCCCCAGTACGAGTTCCTCTTTTTTTACAAGATAAAAACCTGTCCACAACCAGCCGAACTGTTCTTTTAAAGCTGCAGAAATATTAGCAAGATTAGCTACCAGGTCAGTTTCGCCTTCCAGTAAACCTTTTATCTGGGGCAATAACGCCTGGTATATTTCTTCTTTGTTTCCTGATGCTATCAATAGATCTTCTGCCATGCTGCAAAGCTAGTAATTTGGAAGATGCCGGTTGCAGTTTAATTAAGCTTTATAAAATTAAGAAAGAAGAATAATCAGGCTTTTTTGGTAAACTATAAGATCAGATTCGTGGCTTGAATTTTGAAACCAGTTACAAAACATACTTATGACCGGATACCATCTATATAAATTATGCATAGAAGCCTGTTTAACCTGTGCTTCCATTTGCCAAAATTGTGCATCTTCCTGCCTTAAGGAAGAAGAAAGTGGAATGATGGCAGATTGCATACAATTAAATTTGGAATGCGCCACTATCTGTTATGCAACTGCTCAATTGATGAGCCTCAATAGCGCCAGGGTAAGTGAAATGGCCAGGATATGCGCAGCTGCGTGCGATGCCTGTGCAGAAGAATGTGCAAAGCATTTGCCTGATCATTGCATTGAATGTGCGGATGCCTGCAGTAAATGTGCAGACGCATGCGAAGTAGTAAATTAAGAGGAGAATTCTCAATCTTCGCCAAAAAGTTGTTGAATAAGAGCGGCTTCAAACCCTTTTTGCAGGAGGTAAGAACTGATCTTCCTTTTTTTTATGAAAATATTTTTTTCCGAAGACAATGTTTTCTTTTTTGCATCATATAACTTCTGAAGGGTTGTGAGATATTCTTTTTCATCAATTGCTTTCAGAGCTGCTGAAATACAATAAGTGCTTACGCCATTTTGTTTTAGTTCATACTTTATTTTTATTCGCCCCCAGCTTTTTGCCCGGAATTTTCCTCCGGCAAATGCAATTGCATACCGTTCTTCGTTCAGGTAATTTTCTTCTATCAGTATAGAAAGCAATTGTTCTACTTCGTATTTATATAAACCAAAACTGTATAGTTTATCCTTTACTTCCTGGTGGCTGCGCTCTTGGTAAGCACAGTAATGCTTAATTTTTTGAAGCCCTTTTTCGGTCCCGATGTTTTTTTGCTGCATGCGTTTTAATACTTAATTCAATTTTCCGTAATACACGCGGTTTTATTGGTATGGTCTTTACGGAGCAGTCATTTACTTACACAACCAAAGCTTTTTTTAAACTGCTGCTAAACCTGCAATTTAACCGTTTGAAGTAAATTTATCATGTTTGATATTCCATTTCCCGATTTCCTTACCATATCCGGCAACTTTCAGCATATACAACTGTTCAAAATCCTCTCAAATTATCTTGGTTTCATTCCCTGCAATCTTTTATCTTTGGGCACTTATTAAATAATTCATATGAAGTTTATCGTTTCTTCTTCGGCGCTGCTGAAACAACTGCAACAAATTAGTGGAGTAATTAATGCGAATACTGTGTTGCCTATTTTGGAAGATTTCCTTTTTGAGATTGAAAAGAACAAACTTACAGTGGTGGCAACCGACCTGGAAACAGTGATGAAAGTACACATGGATATTGAGGCTAAAGACAGTGGTAAAGTTTGTATCCCGGCCAAGATACTTATGGATTCCCTGAAAAATATTGCCGAACAGCCACTTACTTTCAATATCGATAAAAATTTCGGCATTGAAATAACTTCAGATAATGGTAAGTATAAGGTGATGGGAGAAAACCCTGATAATTTTCCACGTGAACCCGCAGCTGATGATGCCAATTCATTTACTATGACTTCATCGGCACTTGTTACGGCTATCAATAAATCTATTTTTGCAGTTAGCAGTGATGATCTTCGCCCGGCGATGACAGGCGTATATTTTGAGCTTGATAAAAAAAGCCTCACATTTGTTGCCACTGATGCACATAGGCTTGTACGTTATACCCGTACAGATGTTCAATGTCCTAAAAAAGATTCATTTATTGTTCCCAAAAAGCCGTTGAATCTTTTGAAAAGCGCCTTGCCTGATAATGACGATGAATTAAAGATTTCCTATAATACTAATCACCTGTTTGTTACTCATGGAGGAACGGAATTGGTGTGCCGCCTCATAGACGCACGCTTTCCCGATTATAAAGTAGTGATTCCTGTTGACAATCCGTATAAAATGGTGGTTACCCGCAGCGATTTTCAAAGTGCCTTGCGCCGCGTTAGTGTTTTTAGTAATAAGAGTACCAACCAGGTTGCTTTATCCATTAGTGGCAACCAATTGCAACTGGCAGCACAGGATATAGATTTTAGTTTTGAAGGAAACGAGCGGATGTCTTGCCAGTATGATGGAGAAGATCTTCAAATAGCTTTCAACGCAAAATTTCTGATTGAAATGCTGAACGGTGCAGATACAACCGAGATCAACATGGAATTAAGCACCCCAACTAAAGCCGGAATCATTAAGCCGTCGGAGCAAGCCGAGAATGAGGAGTTGCTCATGTTGGTGATGCCATTAATGCTTAATAATTAAGATCATTAAAAAATTATAGAGAACGCTTTCGTTTTTTACGAAAGCGTTTTTTTATTGCCGTTAGTGTAAGAATTAGAACAGCATACATTACGGTTTTGATATCAACAACAATGCCCCGGAAATTTCCCGGGGCATTGTTGTTAATTGATCAGTACTTAAAGCTTATTGAAGATCTTAACTATCTTGTCGTCGCTCAGCTGAACTTTGATGATATAAGTGCCCTGGGCAAGTTTGCCAGTTTCAATTATAACATTGTTTGTTCCTGCAGTAACATTTACTTTATTGCTGTAAACCTGTTTGCCACTCATATCACTTATAGTAACAACTGCCTTGTCGGCTTTATCTGCCTCCAGCTTCACATTCATTTGTTGTTGAACCGGGTTAGGAGCAAATGAAAGATCTGCCGTTCCCAGGTTTCTTACATTTCTGATAGCGCTGTATTTAAAAGTATTGTCAAGGTCAACTATTCGTAAACGATAGTAGTTGAAACCTTTTACAGGGCTGTTATCAGTAAACCTGTAGCTGCGTTCTGTATTGCTGATTCCTGCTGCAGTTACTTCGCCGATGGAAGCGTACGTGCGGCCGCCATCTGTGCTGCGTTCAACAATAAATTTATTACTGTTAAGTTCCTGCGCAGTTCTCCAGTTAAGGTTATTAACTGTGCCATTTCGTTTTGCATCAAAACTTAAAATTGTAACCGGTAATACACCGGAAATAGTAATATCATCCAGTAAAATGGCATTTCCCCATTTGCTTACACCTTCAAATCCTATTTGGATAGTTTGTCCGGCATATCCCGCCAAACTAACAGTTTCCTGGCGCCAAACCGGAGTTGTAGCAGCAGGATCCGGCCTTCTGAAACCAGCGAGCCTTGTCCAGGTTAAGCCTTTATCAGCAGAAACAGACAGGTAGAGGCTATCAAGCTCAGTTACAAAAATATTGTCGTGACTCATCCAGAAACTCACTACCGGAGAAGTTACCGTTGAAAGGTTAATACAATTACTAAACAACCTGCTTTGATATCCATTAGAACTTGCACCACTATAACTATCAAAAATAAATGCTGCTGTACCTGGCGCACGAGGAGTTAATGGCGCAACCTGGTCAGTATTTGTGTAATCGCCAACCCATAAATCCCATAATTGACCGAGGGCTATAGTTTGAGCATACGAAACAACCGGCAACAATCCTTCTACATCTTCTACCAGCGGGAAGCTGGATAAAGTAGTGGCTGCTGCACTTCCATCAACAATGGTATCATTATAGGTTGTACCATCGCCGGCAAGATTTACAAAAGCTGTATCAAAATTATCTCCCAGGTTGTTCAGATTAATGCCTGTAAAGTTTACAAGCTCAAAAGCTCCTGCTGCAATTACAGCACTATTTGTAAGTGTGCCTGTAAAGGTATTTGCTCCCCTGATGCGCAACGTGGTAGAAACTGCACCAGCTGCAATAGGAGTAGTGCCGGCATTAAAAACTAACACACCTACAGTTTGTGGTGCACTAAAGCAGGAAGTAGTTGGCAAATTAATGAAAAGAGCTTCCGCATCTACTGCAAAAGTATGCACAAACTGCATAGCTGGCCTAATAGGTGTTGCTACCAGATTGGTTGTTCCTGATACCGGAGAAACAGTGCTGGAATAGGTTCTTGAACTAAATGCAAGCCCATCTGCGCTGTTACCCAGGGTTGCTTCAAAACCAAACCCAGGGTGAAGTACATTGTCTCTTCTTTCTATCAACACCTGTAAATTGGTACCTGCTGTTCTGGTAAAAGGCGTTGTTAGGTTTATGCCAACAATGCCTACAGGCGTAGCGTTAAATGAGCCGGTGTAAACCTGGGTATAACCTGCAGTTGTGTATGCACCATCAGTAAATTCAGTTGTTCCAATTGGCACATTCTTCATCCAAACCGTATAGTTATTAACTGCTGCAGGTGCACCCTGTAATACAAGAAAAAAATTGATGCGCTGGATAGCAGAGCCAGCAGTGATAAAATTACCCGAGCCAAGTTCTGCATCTGTATAAATGGATTCGCTTACGAAATACCTCGAATTACCAACGACGAAATCATCGTAATAGCCAGCTCCGTCGAATACAGAAACAGTTTGAGCAAATGATCCTGCGCTAATAATAGCTGAAATGAGTAGCAGGTAGATTTTCTTCATAATAAATAAATTTTTGTTTTACGCTGACATAAGCAGTTCAGTCGTGTTTGGAAATAGATAAAATTTCAGGAGTTTTCAAAAGGCAGAACAAGATAGTCAAAAATTCAATTTGCTGAACATCCAAGTAACATTTTTCATTTCCAGTATTCACAAAAACCGGCTTTAACCCGATGTTTCAGCTGCTTTTAAGTTGATAGATACGCTATTGTGCTAAATGGCTGCATTGAAGCTAAAATTTTCAATTAACCCTGAATTTAAAATTGGGATATAACAGCATGTTTATTTGAAGTGTTCTGCTACCAGCGACGTCAAAGCCTGTAAGCCGGAGCAAAACATGAAAAAGCATGTAAGTTGTTTAAAGTTGACATCAAAGATTACCAGGCCTGAGCTTGTTGAAGTCTGCGTTCTGTGTTGATTTCCAGGGTTAATAGCACAACAGGTTTTATTCAATATCTTTATTTAATGGAAATGGTTACAGTTAGAAATTACAACAATTACTTTTCTGCCAATATTATTTTGGCCAGGCTTCAGCAGGAGGGCATTCCCTGTTACCTGAAAGATGAACATTCTGCTACTATTTACCCGGTATTTAGTAATGCAATCGGAGGTATTAAACTGGAAGTAGCACCGGCAAATGTAGCTGCTGCTTTGGAATTATTAAAACAGTATGATGAAGAATATTTGGCTGCAGCCGTTTGCCCGGAATGCCATCATGCTGCTTTTTATACGACAGAGAAAGTTGTGCCCGGCAATATTATCACAAACCTGTTAAGCAAATTATTTCCGGGTTATGAACAGGAAAAGGAAATTGAATTCCGTTGCCGCAACTGTGGTTATGGTACCAAAGCACTGCCAGAAAGTTTTGAGACCGGCAATCCTGCTGTTGAAAATTAATTTGGAAATACCTTTTTTCTGTTAACCTTTTATATTGAAGCAAAATTCTGACTCTTGAAAGTTTATTGCAGGCTCATGATTAGAAGCAGCATGGTTTTGCACAAAAAAGTGAGATCATCATAAAAATGAATTTGTATGATAAAAATTGCCATGATACCTGCAAGGTATGCGGCCACAAGGTTCCCGTATAAACTCATGCAGCCATTGGGTGGTAAAACGGTGATACGGCAAACTTACGATAATACACTTGCAACCGGTTTGTTTGATGAAGTGATAGTAGTAACAGACAGTGAGATCATCTATAACGAGATCTGTGATAATGGCGGCAAAGCCATGATGAGCAAAAAAATGCATGAAAGTGGCAGCGATAGAATAGCCGAAGCAGCAGAAGATATGGATGTAGACATTATCCTGAATGTACAGGGTGATGAGCCATTTGTGAATAAGGAAACCTTACGGCAAGTATTAAACGCTTTTAATGATGAAGCTGTACAGGTTGCTTCTGTGATGAAAAAATTTTCCGACGAAGCGCTCGTGGCCGATCCCAATTACGTAAAAGTTGTGGTTGATAAAAATAACGATTCCCTTTACTTTAGCAGAAGTGTGATCCCGTTTAACAGGAATACAGCTACTTCACCAGTTTATTATGAACATATTGGTGTGTATGCTTTCAGGAAACAGGCACTCATCCGGTTTACCAATTGGCCCGAAGCCGCCATTGAAAAAGCAGAAAAACTTGAACAACTCCGTTACCTTGAAAACGGCTTGAAGATACGAATGCTGGTAACAGAGGAAGTGTCAGTAAAAATTGATGTGCCGGAAGATCTTGAAAAGGCGGAAAGATTTTTAACAGAAATGGTTAATACAATCTCTAAAAACAACAATTAGTTTTCAATAAGTCCCACATAATACAATACGCCATTAAGGTCATCGGTTATAAAAAATGAATGGTCATCATTCATCATGATATCGCAGGGCCTGCCATGCCTGTCCGCTTCAGTTTTGCCGGTTAAAAAGCCTGAAACAACTTCTGTGTAACGATTGCCGGTACTAATCTTTACCACAGCATTTCCGCGTTCCCGCCATACACTGGTGCTGCCGTGCAGGCAAACGAGGATGCTATTGTTCAATGAGGTGTCTTTAAATCCTGCCAGGTGATCAAAACCCAGTGGCGCGCTGTGTGCTTTAAAGCCACAAAACGCCACGGGAGGTTCTTTAACCCACGCAGGTTTTAAAGAGTCTTTGAATTGCTCATCTTCATAGATCTTTTGCCTGTATTGAAAATAATAGGGCCAGCCATAAAAGCCATCTTTTTCAATTTGCTGAAAAACATCTTCAGGTTTATCAGGGCCTAAAAGGTCCCGGCCCATACCAGTAGCCCAAAGCTGGTTACCCAGCCATTTTAATCCAACGGAGTTTCTTACCCCTTTTGCAAAATGTTGCACGTTGCTGCCGTTGGGGTTCATTTCAATAATGGATGCACGTACATCTTCCAATTCCACACAGGCATTGCAGCTGCTTCCAACGCTAACATATAATTTATCATGGTGAAAAGTAATGCTTCTTGTTAAATGCCATCCTCCATATTTATAACTTAAACCATACGCCGGAAAATTTGCGATCACTTGTCCGGAATCGGTTGGATAAACATCACCGCTATGATAGGTATAACGGGTAAGCTTATCCGTTTCCGCCACATAAATATGATTATTATAAAATGCCACCTGGTTAGGATTGTGTAGACCATCCAGGTAAGTAGTGATCTTATTAAAGCGTTTTGCAGAATCATTCCACTTTTCAAATACAAGAACGCGGCCTTTGTGGTTGTCGCTTCGGTCGTACATCTCTGTTACAAAAAGCCGTTTATCGGGGCTCATGGCCAAAAATCTTGGTCTTTTTAAGCCTTCTGCCGCTACCGCTAACTGGTAGCCTTCTGGAATGTTGAGATTAAAATTTAATCCTTTCGCGAGACTTACAGAAACCTGTTTTAAAATAAAAGGTTTGTTAGTAGTATTTATTGTAATTGCAGTGTCATGCAGGGTGTAATTGGAATCAGGCTTATTCACGATGCTGATCTTTTCAGAAACTTGTTTTTGATCGGACAGTTTACTTTTTTCGGGATTACAGGAAACAAGCATCAATAATATGAGAACTAAGCGCATAGTTTTTTTTCAGGCAATGGTAATATGAATAGAAATTTAAAATTAAAGATTTATTAATCTGTTAACAGCTTCATCAAGCGTTGATTCTTTTTTAGCAAAGCAAAACCGCATTACTTTATTGTCTATGCCATTTTTATAAAAAGCCGCAACCGGAATTGTAGCAACGCCATATTCTTTGGTAAGCCTGGTAGCGAAATCAATTTCTGTTTCATCGCTGATGTTTGCATAACTATAAAGCTGAAAATAACTTCCATGAGAAGGCAACGGAATAAATTTCGTTTGCTCCATATTTTTTTTAAAGTGATCTCTTTTTTGCTGCAGGAAGTTTCCCAGGCTTAGATATTGACTTCTGTCTTTTATGAATGCCGCTAATGCAAATTGCATGGGGCTGTTGCAGGTAAAACAATTGAACTGGTGTACTTTTCTAAATTCTTTCATTAAAGATTGTGGCGCTATGCAGTAACCAAGCTTCCATCCTGTGCAATGATAAACTTTTCCAAAAGAGAAACATACAAAACTTCTTTCATAAAGATCCGGGTAAAGCAATATCGACAAATGTTTTTTATCATCGAAGATCAGGTGTTCGTAAACTTCATCACTAATAATATAGATACCTGTATTTTTTACAAGTTCCTGTAGTTGAGCGATATCGTTCTCAAGCAGTACACTTCCCGTTGGGTTGTGTGGCGAATTAATAATAATTGCTTTTGTTTTAGGATTGATCTTCTCTTTTACCAGTTCCCAATTAATGGCATAACCAGGGTAAGTAAGCGGTATAGGCACGGCAATGCCTCCATTGATTTCTATGTTGGGAATATAGCTATCGTAGGCAGGTTCAAAAAGTATCACTTCATCTCCCGGCTGTAGAATGGTTGTTAGCGCTGTGTAAATTGCATAGGTGCCACCTGGCGTTACCGTTATGTCAGTTTCAGGATCAATAGAAGATTGATATAGAAAATCTGCTTTTTCAGCTAAGCCTTCCCGTAATGCCGGCAAACCACACATGTGTACATATTGATTGTTGCCTTCTTTCATGGCCTTATATACCAGTTCAACCAATGCTTCATTCATAGGAAAATCAGGAAATCCCTGACCCAGGTTGATGGCCTTATGTTTACTGGCAAGCGCACTCATTACAGTAAAAATGGTAGTGCCAACAGCAGGTAGCTTACTCTTTAAGTTAGTTGTCAAGAATAGAAAAGGGCCTGGTTAATGCCCATTCAAAAATAATGCTTACGCAGAAAATACAGGTGTAAAACTTTGATTGCGGGGAAAATGATTGATCGGCTTTACAGCATACATATACGGACGGCGTTTTCTGGCAAAGGCGATAACTAACGGAATACACCACAATATTTTGCCAAGGAAAGCGGTATAACTTTGGAAAATACGAACATTTTTTGCCGGCACCTCATTCACAGCACCAAATACTGCCTTGCTGTTATTACCAAACTCCCAATTTACATTGCCATGTTTGGCGCTGTAATATTTTTTAAGGTTATCGTTATTACCATTCCAGTTTTCATGCAGTCGCTCGCTAAGTGAAATGGACGGTTCCATATTTGGATCAAAATAGTACCAATGGCTGTTGATCTTTGTTTCCAGCGCATAATGATGAGGGAAACCAACCTTTCGGTAGCTGATATTTTTTTTACGTAAAACGGCCATCATTACAATGGCTTGTTGAGAACAGGCTGCGTAAGGATGCATCATAATATCTTCGGGATCAACTTTGGAAGCCAGGCCATTACCAAAGCATTTTTCACCAACAGCGGCTATCCAGTTTTCGTTAAGCTGGTAATGTGAAAAGCCATGATAAAACCTGCAACTGATTACATAGGCCAAAAGGGCGGTATATTTTTCTGAATAAATGCTGATCATTTGAGAAGCGGCCGAATCATCTACAAATTGTTCCAGATGATCAATAGACTGTATAGATGTAAGCGCAGGATTGAAGCGCTCCTGCTTATTATAAACGGCCTCGCCATTAATATCTTTTTTTATAAAGTTGGGTATCAACAGTAATAAAGACAGGGATACCAGTATTATTTTGGTCTTCATATCGGATCGTTAATGCCTGAAATTCATGCTTCTAATGTTATTAAAACAAGCCAGCTAGAAGAACAAAACGAATGATATAAATATAAATTGTGTAGAAATCCGTTATTTATCCGGCCTTACAGGTATTTATCGCCTTTATTACGTTTGATCTCGGCTACATATTGTTTAATATCCTGTTCTTTTTCTTTTTTACAGATCAGCAATACATCCTTTGTATCTACTATCACAAAATCTTCCAGCCCCTGCAGCACCACCAGTTTTTTATTATCTGCGTGGATCATATTTTTAGTGGCATCTATCACTACAACATTATCACCGGCCACGGCATTTTCGAGGTAATCTTTTTCTATGGTATCATAAGCACTTGCCCAGGTACCCAGGTCGCTCCATCCAAAAGAAGAAGGGATCACATATACATTATCGGCTTTTTCCATAATGCCGTAATCAATAGAGATGTTTACGCATTGAGGATAGATCCTTTCGATAGCGGCCATTTCATTTTCTGTATTAAAAAATTCAATTTCTGCGTCAAAAACTTCATGCATTTCCGGCAATAGTTTTTCAAAAGCCTTCACAATATTTTTTACTTCCCAAACAAAAATACCTGCATTCCACAAAAAATCTCCGCTGGCAACAAAGGTTTTGGCCAGTTCCCGATCGGGTTTTTCTGTAAAGGTTTTCACCTTGTAAACATTATCGCTTACTGCATAGGGCTCAAACTGGATGTAGCCGTAACCAGTGTTTGGGTTTGTAGGTTTTATGCCTAGTGTAAGCAATGCTTTGATGTGAGAGGTGAAATGAAGTGCATCTCCACATATTTTTACAAATGATGGTTCATCAGTTATAAGATGATCTGCTGGTGCACAAATCAGGTTTGCATTGGGGTTTAATTTCAGCAGTTTGTAAGAGATATAAGCTACACAGGCCGCTGTATTTTTCCTGGAAGGCTCGCATAAAATATTTGCAGCATTTATGGAAGGCAATTGTGTAGCCACAATCTCGCGGTAGCTTTCGGAAGTAACTACATAAATATTTTCCAGTGGAATGAATTGAGCAAAGCGGTCAAAAGTAGACTGTATCAAAGTTTTCCCGGTATTTAAAATATCCAGGAATTGTTTTGGATAATCGGTTCTGCTCATGGGCCAAAACCTGCTGCCAATTCCGCCAGCCATAATTGCTACATATTGATTCTTGTTCATATTCCGCTTATTTTAAATAATTCCTTCTCTTATCAGATCATGTAAATGTATAATACCGGCATACTGGCCATTATCTGTAACCAATAACTGGCTGATATTTTTTGTACGCATTAAATCCAATGCTTCTGCAGCCAGAGCTTCTGCCTGTATTGTTTTTGGATGAATACTCATAATGTCTTTGGCAAGCAAAATATTTACCGCATCGTTCTTCTCCAGCATCCTTCTAAGGTCTCCATCGGTTACCACGCCACAGATCCTGTTTTCATCATCTACCACAGCAGCAGCACCCAACCTGTTTTTTGTGATCTCCATGATCACTTCTTTGATGGGCGTAAACTGTTTTACTGATGGCTTTTGGTTGTGAATGATAAGGTCGGATACCCTTAAATATAGTTTTTTACCCAGGGTGCCGCCGGGATGGAATTTTGCGAAATCTGCACTATTAAAACCTTTAAGTTCCATCAGGCATACTGCGAGGGCATCTCCCATTACCATTTGAGCAGTAGTACTGGTTGTAGGTGCCAGATTATTGGGGCACGCTTCCTGTAAAACTGTGGTATTCAGTAAAATATCACAGTTTTTTGCGAGGAAAGACTGGTTATTGCCAGCCATTCCGATTAGTAGATTGCCAAAATTCTTCAAAAGTGGAATAAGTACTTTTATCTCCGGACTATCGCCACTTTTACTGATGAGCAAAACGATATCCTCTTTTTGGATCATTCCCAGGTCGCCATGAATGGCATCTGCTGCATGCATAAACATTGATGCAGTGCCGGTACTATTGAGCGTAGCTACAATTTTCTGAGCTATGATGGCACTTTTGCCAATACCGCTAACAATAAGCCTGCCTTTACCGTAAGCAACCTGTTGAACAGCTTTTTCAAAATCTGCATTGATAAAAGCCTTTAAACCGTTGATAGACGAAGCCTGCAGCTCCAAAGTACGCAAGGCAACCGGTATGATTATTTCGCTGTTCATTATTGAGCCGCAAACCTACTTTAATTAAGGCAGAATGCAAAGAAATGCAGCAGCTGCAAAAATGATTGAATTTTTGAATTAACATTTAAAAACATCATGTGATTCAATAAAATTAGTTACCTTAATCAATAGCTTCAAAATTGTGTTAACACACAGGAATAAGGCTGTTATTGTTTTTAATTGCGGCTGTATTGATTTAACTTCGCAGCCCTTAATAAAAAACGCATTAACCGGTGCATTAAATGCTAACGTTTTAGAGGTAAATTATATGGCTACAAAAAAATCAACTTCAGATACAATAAAAAAAATTTCTGTTAAACCTGATACAAAGAAAAATTCTAAACTGGTTATTCCGGCTGATCTCTCGGCCCAGTTGCAGGAGCAATTTGGGTTCGATGGTTTTAAAGGTCCACAAGAAGAAATTATTCAAACACTATTAAGCGGGCAGGATACTTTTGTGATAATGCCAACAGGTGGCGGCAAAAGCCTATGTTACCAGCTTCCGGCTATGATCAGCGAAGGTGTGGCGATCATAGTTTCACCACTGATAGCTTTAATGAAGAACCAGGTAGATCTTGTGCGCAGTTACAGCAGCAAAGACGACGTGGCTCATTTTTTAAACAGCAGCCTTAACAAAGGCCAGCAAAAAGCCGTTAAAGACGACCTGGTAAGTGGTAAAACAAAAATGCTGTATGTGGCTCCCGAAACACTTACCAAGGAAGATAATATTGAATTTTTTAAATCAATTCCCATATCTTTTTTTGCGGTGGATGAAGCTCATTGTATTTCAGAATGGGGCCACGATTTTAGGCCGGAGTACAGGCGGCTGAAAGAAGTGATGGATCAGATTAATCCGGGTATTCCAATTATCGGACTCACAGCTACGGCTACCCCAAAAGTACAAAGTGATATTTTAAAAAACCTGGGTTTGCGTAAACCGGCGGTTTTCATATCATCGTTCAACAGGCCAAATTTGTATTATGAGATTCAACCTAAGATCAACCTGGAACAAACCAATAAAAGTATCGTTCGCTTTATACAGCAACACAAAAATAAAAGTGGCATAATTTATACGCTTAACAGGAAAACAACTGAAGAGCTTGCAAATATGCTGATGGCAAACGGAATAAAAGCAGTTGCCTATCATGCCGGGCTTGATGGAAAATTAAGGGCAGAGCGACAAGACCAGTTTTTGAATGAAAATGTGCATGTAATAGTTGCTACCATCGCATTTGGTATGGGAATAGATAAACCTGATGTTCGTTTTGTTATTCATTATAATATTCCAAAATCAATTGAAAATTATTACCAGGAAACCGGTAGGGCAGGCAGAGACGGTATGGAAGGTAAATGCATTCTTTACTATTCTCACAAAGATGTTGCAAAGCTGGAACACCTGATGCGGGACAAGCCTTTGAGTGAGCGGGAAGTTGGTGCGCAGCTGATTAATGAAACGGTTTCTTATGCAGAAAGCAGCATTTGCCGCCGCAAAACTTTATTGTATTATTTTGGTGAACCATTTGACGACAGTAACAGTTGTGGCCATTGCGATAACTGTTTAAACCCGAAAGAGAAAATTGAAGCAAAAGATAGTGTTGTAACGGTATTGAAAGCAGTAAAAGCATTGGGTGAACATTTTACTATAGAGTACCTTATTTTAATACTAACAGGAAGGGCTACCCCGCAAGTGCAGATGTACCGGCATGATGCGCTCGACGTTTTTGCCAGCGGCAATAACCAGGAAGTGCATTACTGGAGTAGCCTCATCAGGCAAATGTTATTGAACGACTTGCTGGAGAAAGATATCGTAGAATATGGTGTGCTTAAGTTTACAAAAAAGGGAACGGCGTTTTTAAAAAAACCAACTTCCTTTAAGATCATACTTAATAACCTGTTTGAAGAAGCGAACGCTGATGACGAAGCAAGTGAAGCAATAGCAGCAGAGGCGGGTGCCGCAGATGAAAAATTGCTCGAGTTATTAAAAGAGCTGCGTAAAAAAGTTTCCAAAGAAAAAAATCTTCCTCCTTTTGTGATCTTCCTGGAAAGTTCGTTGGAAGATATGGCCACCATGTTTCCTACTTCTATGGCGGAGCTGGAAAAAATAAGCGGTGTAAGTAAAGGGAAAGCTATGCGTTATGGCAAACCTTTTTTAGATATTATTACGAGTTTTGTAGAAGAAAATGATGTGATTAGACCGGATGATTTTGTAATGAAAAGCGTGGTAAACAGAAATAACAATAAGATATTTATCATTCAGAATGTAGATAAAAAGATCCCCCTGGAAACCATCGCCAAAAACAAAGACCTAAAGATCAATGAACTGCTGGAGGAAATGGAAACCATTGTTGCGAGCGGTACCAAGCTAAATCTTAATTATGCGATCAATGATATGGTAGATGAGTACGAACAGGAAGAGATCATAGATTATTTTAAGAGTTGTGAAACATCCTCTTTGCAGGTTGCCCAGGAAGAACTGGCTGATAGCAATTTTAACTGGGAACAACTGAAACTGATGCGGATAAAGTTTTTGTGTGAGTTTGGAAATTAATAATGGATATAAGCCCTTGCTTTTTTATAAATTTTTAGCCATATGAAAGCAGTTTTATTAATGCTGAACAAGAAACTAAGGGAAGTATTTTTCCTCGTTGAAACTCATAGCTGGGCCTGCGGTGAGTATGGCTATGTGCTACGCTTTAACCCATAGCGTTTGCCAATTATCGGCATTTGACGCCTGGAGAATACGACATATGATTTGTGTATCGCTCCGGGGTCCATTCATTCACTACCGTTGCTATCCCAGTAAGGATTTAGTAACATCCGCGAAGAACAATTAACGATTAAATTTGTATTAATTAAAACATTTTAATATGACAACAGTAAATGCCTATGCCGCAAACTCTGCGGAAGCAACTTTATCTCCATTTAAATTAGACCGCAGAGATCCTGGCCCTCATGATGTACAGATAGAGATTCTCTATTGCGGTGTTTGCCATTCTGATATTCACCAGGCGAGGAACGAGTGGGGTAATTCGATTTTTCCAATGGTTCCTGGTCACGAAATTGTAGGAAGGGTTACCGCCGTGGGAAGCCATGTTAAAAGTTTTAAGGTGGGTGAACTGGCAGGCGTTGGTTGCCTGGTAGATTCTTGTCAAACATGCAGCCAGTGTGCAGCTGGCGAAGAACAATATTGCGAGAACGGCTCAACGGGTACGTATAACAGCAAAGATAAAAATGGTGAAGTTACTTACGGCGGCTATTCTACCCAGATAGTTGTAGACGAAAAATTCACCCTACATATTTCTGAAAAGCTGGATCTTAAGGCCGTTGCGCCCTTGTTGTGTGCAGGCATTACTACTTATTCGCCGCTTCGCCATTGGAAAGTAAGTAAAGGGCAAAAAGTTGCTATTGTTGGTTTGGGTGGATTGGGACATATGGGAGTAAAGCTGGCAGCTGCCATGGGCGCAGAAGTAACGGTGCTAAGTACATCAGACAACAAGGAGCCGGATGCTAAAAGATTAGGTGCTGCGCATTTTGTTAACAGCAAGAATGAAGAACAAATGAAGGCGGTTACAGGTAAATTTGATTTTATCCTAAATACCGTGTCTGCCCCCAACAACTACGATCGCCTGTTACCTTTACTTAAAACAGATGGTGTAATGGTATTGGTTGGTGCACCACCAGAACCGTCTGCAATTACTGGCTTCAACCTTATCATGCAGCGTAAAAGTATTGCAGGATCGCTTATTGGCGGCATTAAAGAAACACAGGAAATGCTTGACTTTTGCGCCGAACATAATATTGTTAGCGATGTTGAGATGATTTCAATAGATAAAATTAATGAGGCTTATGAGAGAATTTTAAAAGCCGATGTGAAATACAGATTCGTTATCGACATTGCCAGTTTGAAAGCATAAAATAAATTGATACAAAAAGCCAGGTGCCGGTTTGAGATTGAAGATATTTATTGATAAATTCCTGCAATTCTCATTCCTGTACCTGGCATTGTTTTGTATAATCTTTCTAAAAAACTTTCTGGTTAACTAAAATCCCCTTATTTTTGCTCCCCCGAAAGGGATTCAGGTCTTTTTACTAAGATTTGATGGTGTGATAGCTCAGTTGGTAGAGCAATGGACTGAAAATCCATGTGTCGCCGGTTCAACCCCGGCTCGCACCACAGCTTTAAAAAGCCTCGGCAGTAATGCCGGGGTTTTTAATTTAAGCCAGGTACATAAAAACAAAAAGCTCCCAATAGGGAGCTTACTTGTTCTTGCGATATAATACGTCCAATATATGCGGATGGAAAAATAGGTGTTCTTCTTAGTCTCGCAACGGAAATATTATTACTACCAGATAGCTAATAACCATGCCAGAAAAAGTTTCCGAATGATTTAAAATATGTACGATTTAAAAAGCACGGGAGCGTGGTTTTATTTTGTGAAGGGCTTAACAAATGCACTGCCATCTGCAGTTACAACCCTCATAAAATATGCTCCTGCTGCCAGCCCCTGCACGGGAATACTTATTAGAGAACCGGGTTGTGCAACATAAGCTTTCTGCCTGATCATCACTGCGCCATTGCTATTTATGATGGCAATGTTTACATATTGGCTCTTCTGGATATTTATTTCTGCCAATAAATTTGATCCCGACGCCGCCGAATAAAGTTTGGATATTGACAACATTCTTCCGGGCGCTGTAACATTTATAATGTTTGAGTAACTCACTCTGCCCGCTTCGGTGATTTTTAACCTGTAAAAGTTTTTACCGGTTAAAGGTGTAAAGTCTGTGCCGGAATAATCAGATGCCATACTGGCTTCGGGTAACAGCTGTGTAAATATGGTTTCAAATACACGCCCATCTGCACTTTTCTGCATATCAAATATAGTGTTGGCCTCCTGCTGTTCTGTACGCCATTTTAGTGAAACAACATCGTTTTTCAAAAATCCCTGGAAACTTGTTAATGTTAAAGGAACTGGCCCCAAAAAATCAAAAACCGAACTTATCACACTTTGAAAAAGTATATCATGCCCCATGTCATTTACATGATTAGGAGTACCAGTTGCTCTGTATTCTTCTCTCAGGCTATACAGTCCATCGTTGGTAACAAGACCATCCCAAAAATTAATGGCAAAAGGGCCAAATGCCCTGTTGATAGAATCTATCATAGTAACCAGGCTGTCGCGTTCTGCAGGAGTAAAATCATTTCTAGGCTGACCTGTAGTAAAATAACAGCGGGCACCAGTTGCAGTTACCCTTGCCGACATCAGCCTGAAATTAAACATCGTTTCATATTTCGCATAACCAAAACTTACATCATTGCTGGGTAAATTAATGATCACAACATTTGGGTTGTAGCTTAATGCCTTGGTAATATTAAAATCTACATCAGGCAAGGGCCTTCCTGCCGGCGGAACAAAATCACTTGGCATCTCCTGGTAACTGTCGTAAGCAGGAAAGGAAATATTATAAACAATTGTATCTCGCCCGTCGGCAATATTTTTGTTTAAGTAACTGTCTGTTTTTCCAGCCCATGAATTGCTATAGGTTGATGCGCCAGTGCCATAAGCTGTTGACGAACCCATTATCACTACTTTCATTTGAGAAAAAGAAATGAAACTAATAGATAGAAAAAAAATTGTTGAGATGAAAGTCTTTAAAATCATGGTCTCTTACGGTTTTTTGATAGGTTTTAGTTGGAAGTAATTGATCAAAATTCGGCTTTTAAAAGCCTGTTCTATTGTAAGCCGAACACATTTTATAAACAATTATCCAACACTCTTCTTATTAAAGCATTAAGCGAGCCAGTTAATTTAGCTTAGGTAGTACTTAGTAATTGGGGAATTGCTTCAACACCGATGAATAATGTACGGGCATATTTTGCCTATGGTTTTTTTGCTTCAACCTTAAGGAAAATTATACGGTGAAAAAATAGATTGCTGTTGCAGTTTGCAGCAATAATAAAAAAAATGAAGTAATGAATGATAATTCACTCCCCAATTCCAAAGAGTTATATATGATGAATGCTGGTAATAAAACTTACATCTATAAGGATGGTTTTGGAGATGTATACGAGGCAACTGTGGAAGAGGAAGCTGAATGGAAAAAAGAAATTGTATCTAATTGTTTACTTAAGTTGGATGAAGAAGAAAATGAAGTTGTTTTAAAATTTGCCATTGAAACACTTTTGTATCATGATTTTCCCGGATTAGAGCATCTTGTGGCCAATAAGTTAGAGAATGTTTCGGTAAGAAAAAAGATCGCTTTCGCGGCTGCTTTATGGAAGAATTTTAGAGCTCATCAAAGTTTTATGATCATTTATGAGCAGTTTGTATTGCATCGGGCAACTTGCCGTGACCATGTTTTTACAGCTTTAACCGATCTTTCAGGCAATAGCGAAGCAAATGATTTTATAATAGAGTGCCTGGAAGCTGAAGATGAAAATTTATTTTTAAAAGCAGTTACTACCATAAATATGTGGGCATATACAGGCATTCCAGAACTCAGGGAAAACGACCTTTTGAATAAACTTGCAGAAGGCAAAGCAAATAAAAATCAGTTTCTACAATTAGTTAAAGCAATAAAAGTGATTTTAAACGATCATATTAAAAAATAGAAATTAACTGCTGGTTAGAATTAACGATGGGAGTTGGTCTTCATAGTAAAGCTTTTGGTAATCATTTCAAAGCTTTAATTTTGTAGTAAAGAAATTGGTTCGGAAATTAAAAGTTTACATATGTCCATAACCATCAGCACAATACAAACCAGCCTTTATTGGGAAGATAAAGTTGCTAACCTGGATATGCTTGAAGAAAAAATCTTTAATCTCCGGCATAAAACAGAAGTGGTGATTTTGCCGGAGATGTTTACCACAGGATTCAGTATGAATCCTGCTTTACTGGCAGAAGGTATGGATGGCGCCTCTGTTCAATGGATGAAGAGGATCAGTGCGGAGAACAGGATCATCCTTACGGGAAGCTTGATTATTGAAGAAGAGGGTAAATTTTATAACCGGCTAATCTGGATGATGCCAAATGGAGAGATGGGTTACTACGACAAGCGGCACCTTTTTGGTTATTCACACGAAGACAAATATTATCACGCTGGAAAAAAACGCTTGATCTGTTCTGTAAAAGGATGGAAGATCAACCTGCAGGTTTGCTACGATCTAAGGTTTCCGGTATGGGCCCGGCAAACACCGCATACTTTAAACGACAACCATACAGAATATGATGTATTAATATATGTTGCCAACTGGCCCGAACGAAGAAGCCATGCATGGAAAACATTGCTTTGCGCCAGGGCAATAGAAAACCAATGTTATACAATTGGTGTAAACAGGGTTGGTAAAGATGGAAATGATATTTATTACAGTGGCAATAGCCTGGTGATTGATCCTCTGGGAGAAGTGCTATATCATATGGCCGATGATGAAGATATTTTTACGATCACACTCGAAAAAGAGAAACTGGATGAAGTGCGTGCAAAATTTCCTTTTTTAAAAGATGCCGATGAGTTTGGATTGAGAGCTGACTGATTAACATTGCACTGATGAGCGATTGCTTTTGATAGTTCAAAGCTAACGGCCTGCACCCAAAATCAATTCCCGGGCAACTTTCATTTTTTTGTCGTAACCTTTCATTAAAGCATCATAACTTGTTTCCACCAGGATATCCGGTACAACACCCGAGCCATTTCTATCTGCATGATTATATTGTACCAGCCTGAACAACGGTAGCCTGATCCGTAGTTTTGTAGATGGTAGAATAATATCCGGAATCATAATGCCATTGTTGCCGTACCAGCCACCTCCGGTTTCTTCACCCAGTAGTTTTATACCAGGTTGCCCCTTAATTACATTGCAAAACAAAGATGCGGCAGAAAATGTTGGGCCGGCAGTTAGCACATACAGGTTGCCGTTATAATGATTATTTTTTTTTGGTTTATATGTTTTCTTTTCCAGGTGGCTAATATGGAACAGGCCATCTTTCTTCTTTTTGGTAATAAATACTAACTCAAGATTGTTTAAAAATTTTCCCTTTATGTATTTTGTGTAAGGCGAAAGATTATTAGTTTTAGCATATAAGCTATCCGCAACATTAAATGGTTTCCTGGTTACATATTTTGTAAGCAAAGTAGAAAGCCCCACTTTACCGCCGCCATTTATCCGTATATCAAGCACCAGGTTGGTAATATTTTTTTCTTTTAATTTCCTGAAAGAGTGCCTGAAAAATCTCCTTAGCCTTCCGTTAGAAAAAGTATTGAGTGTGATAACCGCAAATTTTCCGCTGCTGTCGATCTTAAAAGAACGGTAAGGCTCCAGCCTTTTTTGTTTAGCAATTTTGGGATATACTTCTTTTACACTTTTCTTTTTTGCAGAATCATTTACAGGTTTATAAACAGGAATTGTAGCCGCTTTTATATCCCCGGCACTGTCAATATAGGTAATGTTATAATTGTTGCTGATGCCAAATATGTTCCTGTGATAATAAGGGAAATTTGCACTCATCCTGATATAATTCATAGAATTTGCTTTTCCATCAATTGGAAGATAACTGAACATTATGTCTTTGAGTTCAGAAGTGGTTAGCCCGTTTATAGAAGTAATAATCGTTCCTTTTTTAATAAGGCTGTCTTTTTTGTTCAGGTTTATCATTGCCAGCATGCTATCATTCCATACTTTCATATACAATGGAAAGGAGGGAAATGTTTTCTTCCTCACCCATTTGGCGTATCCTTTGCTCATACTAACGCTTGTGTGGCCACATTGTATTTTAGCTACCAGTGGAGCCAGCACTTTCCATGCATATTGCTGTTCAGTCATACTATCTTTAATGGCATAATAGTATTTAGAAAAATAAAGATCCATACTGTCTTTAGATGTGTACCAGTACAACGAAGGATGTTTTGTCTCCAGGATGTTTTTTAGTAAAATATAATCCTGCTGCAATGCCACAGGATCGTATTTTTTTAAAGGAGAATAATTTTTTTTACTTCCTAAACAGGAACAAAGAAAGAAACTCAGTATAAATAATAACGCATTTAGAGATCTGGCCATATTGGGTTTTGGAAATACGGATTGAAATTAAATATAATTAAGTTAAGAATAAGTGAATGAGTTACTTGTAAATGGATTCTATTCTTTTTAATTATATCTATCAGTAATGTCAATTATTCCCCGGTTGAAAATTTGCCGTTGTCTTTATCTTCCTGGATAAGGTTTGCCATTGTGTGTAGTACATTCTGCATGATCAATTGCAATTGCTCATCTTTTTTCTGCATGCTGTGTATCACGGCATTAAGCAGTTCTTTTTCAAATACAGGTTGCCTGTTTTTTTCACTATTGTGTAACTGGCTTCCCATCACTTCATATGTCTCCTGCGGATCGGCAAATAGTTGTTCAACCGAAACGTCAAGACCAGCGGATATATCTTCTAACTGGCTCAAGGTGATATCTGTTATGTTGTTCTCTATATTACTAATGGCAGCTTCAGACAGCTCAAGTGCAGAAGCCAGTTCTTTTTGCTTGATACCTTTGATATTTCGCCATTTACGAATGTTTCCGCCAATCTTCAATTTGTATTCTTTATTTAGATAATTTTTCTTTTTCATAATGCCTTTATTAAAGCATAAACTTATAAAATGCTTTTTTAAAAGAGGCTGTGGTGGGCACAGCATATCAGCAGAAAATAAACATTTTTTCCCGACTACTTCCACGCTATTTAGCGGCTAAATAATTTTATCGCAGTGCTAAATAATGTTTACCTGTAAGAAGCCGTATTATGTTTTTTATTTTTCACATTTACAACAGAAATTATAGAAATGAGGGAAATAGCTGTTTTTGTGGCCTGGTTTATCTTAATTAATAGCGCAGCACATGCGCAACAGGATGTGCAATTTTCTTTGAATACTGATGCAGGAATCTTTACAGTTTCAAAAACTCCTGGTTGCAAAGATTTTCTCTTAATGAGCATAAAAACATGGAATCAAATGGTTGCAGGCACAAAATACATTTCTTCAAAGCTGCCAGATGGTAAAAGCCTTTTTCTTTGTATTGAAATTGCAGAAAGGAAAAATGGATTTTGTAACAAAGGAATAGGGTTTGGATGTAGCATTTTAGATTGCCCCAACTACAGAAAGCAAACCGTACAACAAGTGAATAACCATAACAGGTTCTGTGTGATTGCTGTTACCAGGGATTCCGGCAACTCAATACGGGTAGTTTTTAATGATGATGTTGATTGGGATAGCCTGAATGCTGTTTCCAGGTAGCCTTATTATTTTGTAATAATTTTAGGTAGAATAACCCCAAATCTACTGCAACAATATTATTAAGCTACTAATTGCCTGCAATGATTGCATATGAAAGTAGCATTACCGAATCAGAAGTTCCAGTACTTCAACTGATGCCCGTAACCGTAACCAACAAAGGGGCTGTTGTCGTTTGTCGGGGTCTTTTTTTGTTACTCTTTTTTGGAGAAGCAAAGAAGTAATGGTAAAAACAATATTGAGATTGTATACCAGACAATATTAAGTCCGGATCATATCTGCAATTAAACTAACTAATATTATTTTAATAATAAAATTGAGCAAATGAGAAGCGTGAGAATAGTAGTATTATTTACAACAATTTATTTTACCGGCATACCGTTATTTGCGCAAAATTTTTCCCGGGGAATGAATCTGGTCATTGAGCCGGCCCAGGTTATATCGGATAATTACATATGTATTATTTTGCAAAAAGAAATAGATGCCGAGCCATTTTTTAACCGGTTTGACAAAAGTAACCCTTACACCTACCTGCAGTTAATTCATGATAAAAATGGAAAGGATTCTCATATTCTTTACCAGACAAATTTTTCAGGAAGCATTTTATTTCTTGCTTACAGTAATAATTTGTCGATTTATTTTAACGGCAGAGACAAGCCTTTAAATGTTTTTATGAATTGCATCAGGGAATGCAATGCACATATTTCTGCGGTTCAAAATGCAGCGGCTGCTATAAGCTGCATTATGCAAAGGCTTGAATTTTGCAGTAACAATTGAAGTAAATTCATCTATGCAGCCATCTCTGAAAATAAATTTTGGAAAGAGTATTTTTAATTTTCTATTTCAAATGGTTCCAGCCCTGGGCTATCAATGCATGTTTATTTCCGCCTCGTGTTATCAGCTGTTGCCCTTCGGCTGCATTTGTAATATAACCAATGACAGAAATTGATGGGTTTACTTTTATTTTTTCGTAATCCGATTGAGGAACAGTAAAAAGAAGTTCATAATCTTCGCCTCCGCTTAATGCACAGGCTGTGGGATCAAGTTCAAGTTTATAGGCAAACTCCTTTGCTTCCTCATTAAAAGGAAGTTTGTCTTCATACAAAACACATCCAACATTGCTTTGTTTACAAATATGCAACAGGTCGCTGCTTAATCCGTCGCTTATATCGATCATGCTGGAGGGCATAATTTCTGACTCAGCAAAATATTCTATGATATCTTTTCTTGCTTCTGGTTTCAGTAATCTCCCCACAATATAAGCCTGGCCTTCCAGATCGGGTTGTGCGCCTGTTTCCTCAAATATCTTTTTTTCTCTTTCCAGTAGCGTTAACCCTAAGAAGGAACCGCCTAATTCTCCACTTACACATATCAAATCATTCACCTGTGCTGTATTTCTTTTCACATAGCTATCCGGCGCTACTTCTCCCAAAGCCGTTACACTTATTACGAAACCACGTTGAGAGGTGCTGGTATCGCCACCAATAAGATCAACACCATAAGTTTCGCAGGCTGCATACACGCCGGCATAAAATTCATCCAGAGCTTCTACGCTAAACCGGTTGCTGAAGGCAATACTCAATACAATTTGTGTTGGTGTGGCATTCATCGCGTATATGTCGCTAACGTTTACCACTACTGCTTTATAACCAAGGTGCTTCAACGGAGTATAAGAAAGGTCGAAGTGGATACCTTCCAGCAACAGGTCTGTTGTAATAACGGTCTGCCGTCCAAAATGATCAATTACAGCAGCGTCATCTCCAATAGCTAAGATGGTGGAAACATTTTTTGTTTCATTGTTTTTCGTAAGATGGTCTATCAAACCAAATTCTCCAAGAGAGGATATTTCTGTTCTTTCCGGCATAAAATTTATTTTATTAATACTGTTCTTTTCCTTTTCAATTTATTCTTTACCCAGGTTAATTGTCAACAGGTGTAGGAATTTATTTTTTACAGATCAGCGCCATTTACTATCTGTAGTAGTTGTTCGTGTATCAGTCCATTGCTGGCAATTAAATGTGGTTGATAAGGCGAATAATGCTCACCGTTAAAATCAGTTACTTTTCCACCGGCTTCTTCAACAATTAAGAACCCGGCTGCACTGTCCCAGGCCTGCAAATTGTGTTCATAAAAACCATCAAACCTTCCGGCAGCTACCCAGCACAGATCAATGGCGGCACTACCCAACCTTCTTACCGGCACCCCTTTTCTAATTAGTTTTTCAAATACCTGTATTGGGCCATTGGGTGAATCGAGGTAGGTATAAGGAAAGCCGGTAACCAGGCAACTTTTTTCCACCTGGGTTTTGCTGCTAACAGTAATTTTTTTGTCGTTCAGCGATGCTCCGAATCCTTTTTGTGCAAAGAAAAATTCATTCATCATCGGGTTGTAAACAGCCCCCATGATCATTTGCCCGTTTTCCTCCAGTCCAATACTTACACAACAGATAGGAATGCCATTGGCAAAATTAACAGTTCCATCAATTGGGTCGATGATCCATTTAAATTCGCTGTTGGAAGGTATTTCGCCGGTTTCTTCACTCAGAATAAAATGATCGGGATAATCTGTTCTGATTACCTCTATGATTGCTTTTTCAGACGCATGGTCGGCTTCTGTAACCAGGTTATTGATGCCATCTTTGTTGGAAATTTTAAATTCACCATCAAAAAAATGCATCAATTGTACTGCACCAGCCTGCACTGCATTTAAAAGCGTTGTTTTTATCATGGCGCAAAGATAGGAAGGGCAAACGGGAAGTGAAGATGTGGCCAGGTAAATGTATAAACTTCAGATGGGTATCATTAACTTGCGAAGGTTCTTGTATGCTGTATTCGCCACTTATAATGTTACACGCTTTTGCAACTATCTGTTATCATAGTTAATTATAATGTTAAATGTTTTTTAGAACAATGTTTGCATACTGTTTTAAAAGCCAGTAAGAATATCCATGCAGAAGTAATTGTAGTGGATAATTGTTCTAATGACGAAAGCAGGCAATGGCTTGAACCTCAGTTTCCGCAGGTTAAATTTATTTGGAATACAATCAATGAGGGGTTTTCAAAAGCAAATAACCGTGCATTGCAAAATATAGATTCAGACTATGTATTGTTCCTGAACCCGGATACTATTTTACCCGAGGATTGCTTTGATAAATGCTTTGATTTTTTTAGTAGTCATAAAGATTGCGGTGCCCTGGGAGTAAAAATGATAGACGGTTCCGGCGAATACCTTAAAGAAAGCAAGCGTTCCTTTCCATCTCCCCTTACTTCTTTTTTTAAGCTGTCAGGACTGTCAGCCTTGTTCCCAACATCAAAAATATTCTCAAGATATTATGCCGGGCACCTATCCGAAAACGATAGCAATGAAACAGAAGTGTTAGCAGGAGCCTTTATCATGATGCGCAAAGCTGCGCTTACAAGTGTGAAAGGATTTGACGAAGATTTTTTTATGTATGGTGAGGATATCGACCTATCGTACCGTATCCGCGAAGCGGGCTTTAAAAATTATTATTTTCCGGAAACCTGCATCATTCATTTTAAGGGAGAAAGTACCCAACGCCATACAAAAACTTATATCAGCCGTTTTTACGGCGCTATGAATTTGTTTGTAAAAAAGCATTACAGCCATCGCAGGATAACAGTATATACTATGCGTGTTGCCATTTTTATAAGCAGGATGTTTGCTTACGGTAAGCTTATGGTTACAAATATTTTTTCTGCCGTAAAGGAGAATAACGGGAAATCGGAAACTTTACTGCTGGCATCGCAGCCTTATTTTGATAAGTTGATCCAATTGATAAAGTATGCAAAACCACCATTGGTTATCCAGGGTAGAATTTCCGCTGATGAGTTTGATACTGGTTTTTCGATGGGTATTTTACAGAACATAGAACTGATCCTGATAGAAAATAAAACATCAAAGATTATTTTCAGCGATGAAATTGTGAGCTACAAAAAAATAATTGCGCTGGTAATTTTATTGAAAGGCAAAGTTGATTTTTTATTTCATGCCGCAGGTAGTAAGAGTATTGTTGGAAGCAATAGTAAAAACAGTGCTGGTATTTTTATTGCAAAAACGGACTAATAAGCGGGTTGCGTTAGATTTTGTCTAACCATTTTATCAAAATGTTTTCATCCATTACAGGGTTAAGTATTGGCTCGTTAAAAGTAAAGCCTTTTATTTTTTCCAGCACAGACTTTAATGAAAAGTGCTCCTGGCTTACAGAATAGAATAGCCCTCTCTTCATTAAACTACTGGCCAGGTATTCCTGTTCAGTTTGCCCGGGTGTTGGCACCAGTATGGCTTTTTGGCGCAGGGCTACGAGGTCCATTATAGTGGAATAACCGCTTCTTGCAATAACAAGTTCAGCTTCCTGCATAAGTTGGGAAAGTTCATTTGAAGGCAGGTGATTATATATTTTTACCTTTTTGTTTTCAATGGATATCGTTTTCTGATCGCCGGGCAACCCCCGTAAAAGCACAACAGACAGGGAGCTGTCTTTTAGTTCTGTCAGGAAGATATTCTCAAAAATGGTTCGCTGTGGTTCTGGTCCGGAAATAAGAATGAGAAGGTCAATATTTTTCTGCACCTGCTCTTTTGTACACCGCGATAATATTCCCAGGTACGATACCGGAATGGCTGGTAAAATTACCGGGTGAGATAATTCATCCCCCAGGTTGTTGCTACCGGCAATATCAGGCACCCAGCATTCATTAAATTTATTGATAAATGAATAGTTTATTTTCTGCGCAAGGAGGTTTAACCAGCTGTTGCCGGTTTTTATAGATAATTGGTGGGTAATAAATACAGTTGGAATTTTACTGGAATACAGGCCATAGCGGTTATCAGAAATTACTGCATCTATCTGATGTTCCATCATAACACATTGCAGCCAGTGTTTTTCCCTTTTTATGGCGCTGAATACTTTGGGAAGTTGGGAAAGTAATGTAATTAAAAGCATGTTCCGGTGGCTGCTATAACTAACGCGGTAACCTTTCAATGGTAAAATTACTATTTCAGGGAATTCTTTTTCTAATAATGAAATTATTTTACCTTCTCCTGCAACAAATACTTCCACCCGTTGTTTTATTAGTAGTCGAATTAATGGAATACAACGGGTGGCGTGGCCAAGCCCCCAATCGAGGGGAACCAACAAAACACGTTTATTTTCCTGATTTCTGTTAATTTTTCCTATTTTCATTAAAAGAACGCAATATTTATTAGTGAAAATAGTTTAATTTGGTAATCTGAAGATTATGAAAAAAGTAATAAGATTATCATCACTGTTTTTAATTGCCATTTGTTTAATTGCCACCGGTTGCTCCTCTTCAAGAAAAGGCCAATGCGGTTGTCCAAATAAGCAAGGAATGATTGGTTACAAATAAAAAAAATTGTTCAAAAAATGAACAAATCTAACCGCGATTTGCTGGTATTGTTTAAGCAGGAACTAATGACGCCGCAAGCTATTGAGCATGAGGTAAGTTGGCTGCACGAATTACTTTTCAGTGTAGAGCGTATGGATAATTTTGTGAGGGCTCATGAATTGATCGACCTGAATCGTTATAAGATAACGAATACATCTTTTGATATAAAGAAAAACGTTAGAAGAAAAAAAGACCAGCCTTTCGTCTTTTTAAATAATAAAAACTAACGCCTAAGTATACTTGCTTATAATTCTTGCAGGTTCTCTTTTCTTCCAACAAATCTCGAATCCTTCTTAACAGCAATTTCCTGCTAATCTACATTGTACTTATAATTTATTTCAGTTTTGTCAGGGCTTCTTGCAGTTTTTCCAACACTGCTTCAATTTCTTCCTTTTTGCAACAACCTACGCTCAACCTGTACCAGTTACTCTCTCTGCCTGCACCAAAGTATCCGAATGGAACCAAGGCCAGTTTTGCTTCACTAAGCAGATATTCCGTTACAGCCACCTGGTCTTCCAATACACTGCCATCAACGGTTTGCTTACCTACAAGGTCTATCTGAACGGTAAGGTAAATTGCCGCCTGTGGTATAATTGAATCAACAGAATAGCCTGCAGATTTTAATGTTTTAAATCCTTCATACAATTTTCTCAAACGAAAATTAATTTCATTTTTAAAGTGTTTCAGGTAATCCTGCACAGCGGTTTCGTTTGCCAGGAATTTGGCAACAGCTTTTTGTTCACCCATTGGTGCCCATGAACCAATATGGCTGTTTAAGGAACGCATTTTAACAATTAGTTCTGCCGGTCCCATAGACCATCCAACCCTAACGCCTGTAGCGGCAAATGCTTTACTGATGCCATCAATAAATACGGTATAATTTTTCATTTCCGGCCTTAAGGACACCGGGTTATAATGGTTGGTTTCACCATGAGTAAGCGTCCAGTAAATCTGGTCGTACATCAGGTATAATTTCTTTTCATTTTCCGCTCTCGATTTATTTTCCGCAATTACCAGGTCGCATATTGCTTCAAGTTCTTCTTTCGAAAAAACAGTGCCTGTAGGATTTAAGGGAGAACAAAGTGCCAGCAAGGTTGCTCCTTTAATGTGAGGGGCGATCTGCGCAGCAGTTGGCATGAAATTATTTTCTTTGGTGGCTTCAATAATTACATGTTCCGCATCAGTAAAATGAGCGTAATGGTTATTATTCCAGCTGGGTACCGGGTAAATCACTTTATCGCCTTTATCTACAATGCTTCTAAAAACAGCATAAATTAGCGGCCTGCCTCCGCAAGCTATCAGTATTTCTGCTGGCGTATAACTGATCCCTTCATTTTTTTCAATAAATGCAGCTACCGATTTCCTCAATTCCAGTTCACCTTCAGCAGCGGGGTAAGTTGTGTATCCATCTTTATAAGCCTGAATTATTTCCTGTAATAGGTTATCAGGGATGGGAAACTGTGAAGAATCAAAGTCGCCGATCGTATAATTATATATATGTTCACCACTCTTTATCTTTTCCTTTATAGCAGCCCCAAGCCTAACAATCTCAGAAGCTATCAATGTGTCTGCCAGTTCACTAAGTTTAAGTTTGCTCATATTTTGTAAATTATTTAAGCATGTTTGATATCAGCAAAAGTATAGGTTAGCAGCAGGATAACAAAAAAGAGATAGGCCATTAAATTCACCGTTTACCAAACATGTATTTATTCTATTATACGCTGTATATTATCCATTTCATTAAATAAATTACAGAATTTTTGCGAATTAGTTAACAAAACTATAATGAAATAGTGAAGAATTGCTATATTTACTAAACAAAACTGCATTTTACTGAAGAAATCTGTTTTAGTAACTGAAAGCATGTGATTTAAAAATGGTTAATTAGCTTTGCATCAATTCCAAAACAATTATTAGGCTATTCATTTTCAATAAGAAGGTTAGTTATTATGTTCAATTTAATACTCTTTGGCCCTCCGGGCAGTGGAAAAGGTACGCAAAGCGAAAAATTGATAGAACGGTATGGGTTGAAACACCTCAGTACGGGTGATTTGCTTCGTTCTGAAATTTCCCGTCATACTCCTTTGGGCCTGGAAGCTAAAAGCCTGATGGATAAAGGCCAGCTGGTTCCCGATGAAGTGGTGATTGGTATGATCAGTTCTGCACTGGATCAACATCCTCAGGCAAAAGGTTTTTTATTTGATGGATTTCCCAGAACCTCTGCCCAATCTGAAGCTTTAGATAAATTACTTGAATTGAAGCATTCGTCTATTGGTGTTATGCTGGCGCTTGAAGTGAGCGAAGAAGAGCTGGTAAGGCGCCTTTTAAAAAGAGGTGAAACCAGTGGCCGTAGTGACGATAATAATGAACAGGTGATCAGGGCAAGAATAGTTGAGTATCATGATAAAACTGCCGCTGTAGCTGATTATTACAGGCAATTTGATAAAGTGAAAATGGTAAAGGGCGAAGGAACAATAAATGAAATATTTGATGGTTTGTGTACAGAAATTGATGCCAGGATACACAATAAAGTTTCCTAATAATTATTTATGCCAGATAAAAAGCAGGATTTTATAAGGCTTCAGTTGTTTTCTTCTCTGGAAGAAGCAAAGCCTGATTCAGTAGCTCAATGGGGCAAAATGTCGGCCCAGCAAATGATAGAACACCTGGGCGATTTTTTTGACATTTCTTCCGGTAAATTAAAATTTGACCTGATAACTCCTGGTGAACAATTACCCAAATACAGGGAATTCCTATTAAGCGACAAAGCTTTCCGGGAAAATACCAAAGCTCCGGTTAGTATTATCGGAGATGAGCCTTTGCCCATACGCAATGCCTCTATTGAAGAAGCATCAGCTAAACTTCAGCTATCGGTAGAAAGTTTTTTTAAATATTTTGAGAACGCGAATGCGATACCAACAGTTCATCCGGTATTTGGCCCCTTAAGTTTTGAAGACTGGGTATTACTACATTATAAACATGTGGCGCATCACCTCCGGCAGTTTGGCCTTAAGAGTTTTATTTAACTTTTAGCCTGTTGCTCAATAATCTTTTAAATTGAATGCAGGAAGCGAACCTGGCAATTCCCCAACAAACGCTGCTTGTTTTTAATGGCAAATTGAAGCAGTAAATATTTATTTGCATTCACCTTTTGTCCAGGTTTTTACACCGGCACAAGCTGCTGTACAAGCATTGCCATACACTTTTCCATCGCATCCGCAAACAGGATCATACTGCATAGTACAAATACAATCCTTTACTTCCGGCCCTTTGCAGTCGGCAGCAGTTTTTTTACAGGTAGCCTGGCATAAACAAAATCCCATCGCCAGCAAGAGTAATATTTTCATAATTGTTTTATTAGATGTTTGAGGATACAAATATAACTTTGTGCCAAATGCACCATATGATTAAGTTAGGGAATTATGTTTCAGGAAACTGGATTGAAGGCGATGGCGAAGGACAGTTACTTTACAATGCTGTAACCGGAAAAGCACTTGGAAATGCAACTTCAGATGGGCTCGATTTTGAAGCCATCTTAAAATATGGAAGAGAAAAAGGCAATCCCGCTTTGCGGAAAATGACCTTCCAGGAAAGAGGCAGAATGCTGAGGGCGCTTGCTTTACACCTGATGGAGAAAAAAGAACTTTTTTATACTATCAGTTACCAGTCTGGCGCTACAAGAATAGATAGCTGGATTGATATTGAAGGCGGTATTGGCAATCTTTTTTCCAATGCATCGCTGCGCAGAAAATTGCCTGATGAAACTTTTTGCCTGGATGGCGATCCGATTTCGCTCAGCAAACAAAACAGCTTTATGGGCCATCATATCTTAGTTCCCAAAGAAGGAGTTGCTGTGCACATTAATGCGTACAATTTTCCTGTTTGGGGAATGCTGGAAAAAATAGCTGTAAACTTACTGGCAGGAATACCCGCAGTTGTAAAACCTGCCACCGTAACGTCTTATCTTACAGAAGCGGTTGTTAAAGAAATAGTTGCTTCCGGTATTTTACCAGATGGAGCTTTACAATTGATCTGTGGCAGCGCAGGTAACATGCTGAATTTTGTAAACTCCCAGGATGTAGTAACATTTACCGGCTCAGCTTCTACTGGTTTAAAGTTAAAGTCTCACCCTGTAATATTAGGTGAAAGTGTTCCTTTTAACATGGAAGCAGATTCACTCAATTGTACCGTATTGGGAACCGATGTTGAACCAGGCCAGCCAGAATGGGATCTTTTTATAAAAGAAGTAAAAAGGGAAATGACTGTTAAAGCAGGGCAAAAATGTACAGCAGTACGGCGCATCTTTGTACCGGAAAATAAAATAGAGGATGTATGGAAAGCTATTGCAACTGAATTAAATAAAACAGCTATAGGGAATCCATTAAATGAAAAAGTAAGAATGGGATCGCTGGCAGGGCTGGGGCAAAGGGAAGAAGTTCGCACACAGGTTCAAAAATTACTGGCATCTTCAGAGATTATTTATGGCTCACTTGATAGTGTGGCCGTGATTGATGCCGATGCACAGGAAGGCGCTTTTTTAAGCCCGGTGTTGTTATTGAATAAAACACCCTTTTCTTCGCAGGAGCCGCATAATATTGAAGCTTTTGGGCCCGTTAGTACCATCATGCCGTATAAAAATACCGGCGATGCCGTAGAGCTTAGTAAGAAAGGAAAAGGAAGTTTATGTTCTTCTATAATAACAGCAAGTGCAGCCATTGCAAAGGAATATGTTATTGGTGCCGCAACACACCACGGAAGAATACTGGTGCTTAACAATGAATGCGCAAAAGAAAGTACGGGCCACGGTTCTCCGTTACCGTTATTGGTTCACGGTGGGCCCGGAAGGGCAGGTGGCGGGGAAGAAATGGGCGGATTGAGAGGAATTAAACATTACCTTCAACGTACTGCCATACAAGGTTCTCCCACAATGATCACAGCTATCAGTAATGTTTTTCAGGCTCATGCAAAAGGCAATACCGGTGGAGTACATCCATTTAAAAAATACTTTGAGGAACTGAATATTGGTGACCAGATTACAACCGAAAAGAGATTGATAACTTCTGAAGATATTGATAAGTTTGCGGCGTTAAGTGGCGATCATTTTTATGCACATTTAAAAGCTACAGATTTTGAAGGTACAATGTTTGAACAACAGGTGGCGCATGGCTATTTTATTATGAGTGCCGCTGCCGGATTGTTTGTAGATAGCTACGAAAAAAATCCGGTACTTTTAAATTATGGTATAGATGAGTTACGTTTCACAAAACCGGTGTATCCCGGCGCATCAATGTACGTCCGTTTTACCTGCAAAGAAAAAGTTGCACAGGAATTAAAGGAAGTAAATCCCGATGTGGAAATGGCAAAAGGAGCAGATATCCCGAAAGGGATTGTAAAATGGTATGTAGAAATGTTTGATGATACAGATGAAGCAGTAGGCGTAGGAACCATCCTTACAATGGTTCAGATGAAACACAAAATTTAAGCATTCAAAAAAATAAAAATTGAAGTATGATAAAAGAAATTCAGGAAGGGTATGTAAAATCCGAAACACATAATGGTGTTACCAGCATCGAATTCTTTCATCCGCAAAGTAATTCTTTGCCAGGTAAGATATTAGACGAGATGGCGAAGGAGATTCATTTTGCAGGTACACATGCAGAAAGTAAAGTGATTGTTTTAAGAAGTGGTGGCGACAGAGCATTTTGTGCCGGAGCTTCCTTTGATGAATTATTGCAGATAAAAAACGAAAAGGAAGGATTACAGTTTTTTAGTGGCTTTGCTCATGTGATAAATGCGATGAGAAAATGCCCAAAATTTATCATAGCCCGCATCCAGGGAAAATGTGTGGGAGGCGGAGTTGGGCTGGCAGCAGCAGCAGATTATGCTATTGCAACTGAGCAGGCTGATATCAAACTAAGTGAACTAGCCATAGGTATTGGCCCTTTCGTAGTTGGTCCGGCCGTAGAAAGGAAGATAGGCGTTGCAGCATTTAGTGCGTTGGCCATTGATGCAGGCATGTGGCGTAACAGCGAATGGGCAAAGAAGAAAGGCTTGTTTGCAGAAGTTCATCCGAATATCGAAAATATGGATGAGTCAATAGAAAGATTGGCCAATTCCCTGGCGCATTCAAACCCCGAAGCCATGGCTGAATTAAAAAAAATCACCTGGAACGGAACAGCCAATTGGGATACTTTACTGTTAGAAAGAGCTGCTATAAGTGGCAAATTAATATTGAGTTCATTTTCAAAAAATGCTATCTCCAAATTTAAAGTGAAGTAAATTAAAAAACCTTCCAAAACTAAGTGGAAGGTTTTATATCACTTTTTTACCATTGATTGAATCTGCCGATACCTTTTTCCTATGCTGTTTACCCGGGTATTAAGAGAAATCAAATGTTCTGTGTGGATTATGCAGAAAAATATGATAAAATGTTTGTTTGATCTTATCTGCGAATGATCGGGGATTATTGGTTTTGTTTTCGAAATACTCAGCCTGCATGATTTTCATTTTTACCAGCACCAGTTTGCCGGCTATATTTTTAGAATAATTGCTTAACAAAAGAAAATCTTCATCCGGTTCGTCTATAATGGTTGCTTTCCCCGCAAGCTGTAAGCGACAGTCGGTGCCTTTTTTATAATAGTCCAGGTAAGCATAAAAATTTTTTATCAATTCGCTTTGCCTGGTCGTTATTGCAGGAAGGAAGAAACCAAATAGTTCCGTCGTTTTCCACTTTTAAAGTTTGAATAACGTTGCTTGGTAGCTGTAAAGTAGAATTGATCTCAGCCTTAAATAGCGCATATTTTATTTCCCTGATCTTCTCTTTTATAAAATCCAGATGTTCGTCGCGGTAATGTTGATCCATTTTGGCTATTTTACAATTATATATTTCAAATTAAATTCAAAGCATATACCAAAAGTTTTTTAAATACTATAGCAGTTATTTGTAGAACATATTCCACAGGCTGAGTATAATTACAATAGTAGTTGTAGAATTTCTTTTCAAATCTTTCTGTAAAAGAAAAGGCATAATAGTTTCTATGATTAGGTAAAGTATTTTTATAAATTCTAATCGTACATAATGGAAGAGTTGCCCGCTGTTTTAACCCGCCTTTCAAAATCAGCAATTAAGAAAATTGTAAAAGATCCTGTAAAGACAGCAGAAGCTGTAAACCTGGTTTATGTGACAGATAGTTTGCCCGGTATTGTAAGAATGAAAAAGGGCAAAAGCTATATTTACCTGGTAAATGACAAAAAGCTCACTGAAGAAAAAGAAATAGATCGTATTAAAAATCTGGTACTCCCTCCTGCCTGGGAAAATGTTTGGATTTGTGCTTTGCAAAATGGTCATCTTCAGGCAACCGGGCTGGATGCAAAAAACAGAAAACAATATAGGTATCATCCTGCCTGGAACGCCTTACGCAACCACACAAAGTTTTTTCGGATGCAGCAATTTGGTAAAATGTTACCAGCAATAAGACTTAGAATAGAAAAAGATCTTTCACTTCCCGGGCTACCAAAAGAAAAAATTCTGGCACTTGTTGTTGCGTTGATGGAACGAACAAATATACGCGTTGGTAATAGCCTGTACGAAAAGTTATACGGTTCCTTTGGGCTTACTACATTAAAAGATAAACACGTAGAGATCATTGGCTCCGATTTAAAGTTTTCTTTTAAAGGCAAGAAAGGGGTTTTCCATGAGATTAGTCTGAAAAATAAGAAACTTGCCAGGATCGTTAAAGCCTCTAAGGATATTCCGGGAAAAGAGCTGTTTCAATATGTGGATGTACAAGGGCAGCGCCATGAGATAGATTCCGGCATGTTAAATGAATACATAAAAAATGTTTGCGGTGAAGATTTTACTGCTAAAGACTTTCGAACCTGGGCTGGCACAGTGAATGCTTTTCTTGCATTTAAGGAAATTGGAATGGCAGAAACTGAAACCGATGCTAAAAGAAATATCGTGGAGGCGCTTGATAAGGTTGCAGCGCAACTGGGTAATACAAGAACAGTTTGTAAAAAATATTATGTGAATCCTGTGATCATTTCTTTATACGAAAGTAAAGCGATAGAAAAATATTTTAATCAGCTTGATCTAATAGAGAATGATGACAACACATCGGACCTGACTTCAGATGAAAAAGTTATTATGAATATTCTTGAACAACATTCTTAAATAGAAAATTTATTTTATGAGGCCATTATGGACTGGAGCTATAGGCTTTGGGTTAGTAAACATCCCGGTGAAATTATTCAGTGCAACAGAATCAAGTAATCTGGACCTCGATATGTTGGATAAGAAGGACCATGCTCATATCCGGTTTATGCGGGTGAATGAGAATACCGGCAAAGAGGTTAAATTGGAGAGTATTGTAAAAGGTTTCATGCTCAATAATAAGTATGTAATATTAGATGATAAAGATTTCGAAAAAGCCAATGCAGTAAAAACAAAGTTGATAGAGATCAATGATTTTGTAAATGCGGAAGAGATCAACAGTGCCTATTATGAAACGCCTTATTATCTTCAGCCAGACAAGTCTGGAATTCGGCCATATGCATTGTTAAGAGAAGCACTGCTTAAAACTAAGAAAGTTGGTATTGCCAGTTTTGTGATGAGGAACAAAGAGAACCTGGCTATTTTAAGAGCACAGGATGATGTGATCATTTTAAACCGAATACGCTTTGCAGAAGAAATAAGGCCAACTACAGAATTAGATCTTCCAAAAAAATCTTCGGTAAAACCCGGAGAATTAAAGATGGCTATTTCTCTTATTAACCAGTTAAGCGGAAAATTTAGTATTGAAAAATATAAGGATACATACTCAGCTCAATTAATGAAATTTATAAAAGCAAAAGCTAAAGGCAAGGTTGTAGCTGCGCCGCATTTAAAAGTTGTTCACAATAAAACCCAGGATCTCATGGAGCAATTAAAAGCCAGCCTGGGTGCAAAAAAGAAAAAAGCCTCCTGATGAGCCTCGTAAAATATAAGCAGAAAAGAGATTTTAAGATATCTCCTGAACCGCAGTCCAATGAAAATAAAACGGGTAACAAATTAGCGTTTGTGGTTCAACGTCATAAGGCGTCGCATTTACATTACGATTTCAGGCTGGAGATGAACGGTGTATTAAAAAGCTGGGCAGTTCCCAAAGGGCCATCATTAAATCCGAAGGATAAAAGGCTTGCCATGATGGTTGAAGACCATCCTTTTGATTACAAAGATTTTAAAGGAGTGATACCTGAAGGCTATGGTGCTGGTATTGTGGAAATTTGGGATAGAGGAACTTTTGATCCTGTAGATGAAAATGGAAATATTATCAATGAAAA
Source organism: Ferruginibacter sp. (assembly GCA_031411955.1). Classification (GTDB taxonomy): domain Bacteria; phylum Bacteroidota; class Bacteroidia; order Chitinophagales; family Chitinophagaceae; genus Ferruginibacter. The sequence continues at coordinate 197,380 of JANOCC010000029.1, read as the reverse complement.
ATATTTTAAAGCAGCATTGAAAGCAGGAAATATTAAAGTTTCATTAAAAGGGAAAAAATTAAAAGGTGGGTTTGCACTCGTTAAACTGAAGAATTCTGATAAAGGAAATGAATGGCTGTTGATAAAGCACCACGATAAATATTCAGTAGATACACTTTATAATAGTGAGAATGAAACTCCAAAAAATTCCCCCATCAATAAATGGTTGGCAGAAAACAAAAAGCCGTTAAAAAAAAAGTCTCGCAAAAAATTATAAGGCCAACACGTAAGTTGGCACAGTTTACCCATCCCATGCTGGCGAAGGAAGCTGATAAAGCGTTTGATGACAAAGATTGGATTTTTGAAATAAAATGGGATGGCTATCGCGCTATTGCCGACCTTACAAAAAAAGATCCTTCGTTATACTCCCGAAATGGCAACGACTTTGCTTTCACTTTCCCAATAATTGCAGAAGCACTAAAGGAGCTTTCTGTAAATGCTATACTGGATGGCGAGATCGTTGTATTGAATAAAGAAGGATTTCCCGACTTTCAAAAAATTCAGCATTACGGACAGCATCCTGATTTTCCATTGTATTATTACGTTTTCGACCTGTTATCGTTGGATGGGCATTCACTAATAGAAGTGCCACTTTTAGAAAGAAAGAAGTTGCTAAAGATACTTTTAGGAAAAAATGATCAGCTCCGTTTTTCCGATCATATTGAAGGCAATGGTAAAGATTTTTTTGAGGCAGCCATGAAGAAGAACCTGGAAGGTGTAATGGCAAAAAAAGCTGACAGCCTTTATTATCCCGGCAAAAGAACCAATGAGTGGTTAAAAATAAAATTACATAAAACAACAGAGGCTATCATTGTTGGCTATACAAAACCCACAGGTTCCCGTAAATATTTTGGTTCATTGGTACTTGCTATAAAAAACGGGAAGGAATTTAAACATGTAGGACAGGCCGGAACAGGTTTTGATACAAAGTTGCTTTCGGAAATATTCAGCTTGTTGCAACCTGTAAAGCAATCAAAATCTATATTTACTGAAAAGATCAATGTAAAAGAAACAGTAACATGGGTGAAGCCAGTATTTATATGCGAAGTAAAATTTACTGAATGGACCATAGACGGGAAACTTCGGCATCCCGCTTTTTTAAGGTTAAGAGATGATAAATTTGTAAAGGAAGTGAATATTAAAAATAGTAAAACGGTGAAAATTACTATCAACAAGAAAGAAGAAAGCGAGATCCGTATCGGAAGGAAGATCGTAAAGATCACGAACAGGGAAAAACTGTACTGGCCCAAAGAAAAGATCACAAAAGGAATGTTGATTGACTATTACCAGTCTATAGCAACCTATATTTTACCTTTCCTGAAGGATCGTCCACAATCATTAAAACGAAATCCTGATGGAATAAAGGATGCAGGCTTTTATCACAAAGATGCCGGTGAAAATGTTCCGGATTTTGTTAAGACTTTTAAAGTAAGATCTGAGTCTACCGGTAAAGACATTGACTATATCGTTTGTAATGATAAAGCAACGCTTGCTTACCTTAATAATTTAGGTTGTATTGAATTAAATCCCTGGCACTCAACTATAAAAGAAACTAATAATCCGGATTACATAATTATTGATATTGACCCTTCGGACAAAAACAGTTTTGAACAGGTTATAGAAGTAGCTAATTGCTTTAAAAAAGTATTAGACAAGGCAGGTGCAAAATGTTACTGTAAAACATCCGGTGCTACAGGAATTCACATTTACATTCCGGCAGGAAAAAAATATGATTACGGCGAAGTAAAAGAATTTGCACAGCTATTATGCATGATAGTTAGTGACGAACTTCCGGAATTTACCACGCTGGAAAGAAATCTAAAAAAGCGCGGAGATAGAAAAATATACCTCGATTATCTTCAGAACCGGAGAAGCCAGACCATCTCTTCAGTGTACAGTGTGCGCCCAAGAAAAGCTGCAACAGTTTCAATGCCGCTTCAATGGAAGGAGGTGAAAAAAGGGTTGAAACCAGACGACTTTACGATCCACAATGCTTTAAAAAGGATCAAGAAAAGCCCTGATATCTTTAAACCGGTGCTTGGGTCGGGAATCAATATTCAAAGCTGCCTCGTAAAACTCCAAAATAGTTTCGGGGAAATTATTCCCCGATAGGCTGGTTCCCCGTACCTTTAATTGAGTTCGAATGCCCTGTTTATCAGAGATTAAATAAGGCATAATTTTTCTTTATAAGAGGAAGTAAGAACTGGTTTCAGGTAAAGGCCGTATCAAACACGAAGTATTTTAATGAGTAAAGGCAGCAAAATTTTTAAAAAGACAGGACGCATTTTTTTGTGGCTGCTGGTGGGAATATTATCACTGGTGGTTTTGCTGTTTGTATTTATTAATCTTCCGGTGGGGAAGCGGATTGTTCGTAACCAGGTTCAAAGCTATCTTCAGAAAAAGCTTAAGACCAACATCATTATTGGCTCAGTAGATTATTCCCTTCCGGAATGGCTGGAGATAAAAAATGTTTATTTGGAAGACCAACATAAAGACACTTTACTTTATGGCGGAGAAGTGAGGGTTGATCTTCACATGTTCAAATTGCTTCGTGGAAATACTGATATCGAGAAAATTGTTTTAAGGAATATTGAAATCAATATAAATAGAAGCGCAACAGACTCTGTTTTCAATTACCAATTTATCATTGATGCTTTTTCGGGAAATAATCCTTCTACATCAAACAAGGATACTTCGGAAATGAAACTTACTCTCAGGAGATTATTATTAGATACTGTGTCTCTGAATTTTAAAGACAGTTATGCAGGAAATGATTTTTTTGCAGGAATAAAAAAGCTTGATCTTAAAATGGACAAATTTCAGCCTGATCGCATGAGGTTTGAGATAGACGAAATTTATGCAAATGGCGTAGATTATTTCATGACGACATACAAACAACAGGAAGCATTGGAGAAACCTGTTGCTGTGGATACCATCAAGCAAATTTCTTACCCACTTTTTATAAGTGCAACAAAATTGGATCTAAGGGATGTAAATGTTTTGTTGGACAATAAAGTTTCCGGAATGTATTATACAAACAAAGTAACGCATATGCGTAGCACAAAAACTTTGTTTAATATGGGAACTTCAGTTGGCACTACAAACGAGCTGTTTATTGATAGTACATTTATTGTTTATTCAGCAGCTAAAAACTCAGGGATTCCTGTTAAAGAAGACGGAGTGGAAGCGACTGCTTCAATGCCCTGGTTGTTTGGTGCTGGCAATCTTATGATTTCTTCTACCGATATTAAGTACGATGATAGCAATAAGCCGGCTTCTGAAGGACTGGACTTTGCTCACCTTGATGTTAAAAAGCTAAGTACAGCTGTGAAAGATTTTCGTTTTTCAAAAGATACTACAATGGCCACGGTTGGTCAATTAACTTTTTCTGATAAAAGTGGTTTTCAACTGGATACAACACATGTGGATTTTCTTTTCACAGATAGAAAGCTTACCGTAAAAGACCTCTATTTAAAAACACCAAATTCTCTGGTACAACGTTCTGCGGAAATTACTTACGATAGCCTTAAAGCCATTACAACTGCGCCACAAAACAGCAATGTAAATATTGCTCTTACCAAATCTACCATTGCTTTCAATGATCTTTTTTTATTGGTACCTTCTCTTAAAGAATCGCTGGGAGGTTTTGCCAATCAATATCTTAATATAAATACAGCACTAAAAGGCAACCTACAAAGATTAGAGCTTCCTTACTTCCAGGTAAGCGGCCTTTCCGGCAGCCGGCTTGATGCAAAAGGAATTTTGTATAATATAACTGATACTAATAAACTGGCATTTGACATTTATATACTGCAAAGTAATTTCCTTAAAAAAGATTTCATAAAGTTTGTTCCAAAAGAAAACCTCGCTTCACTGGAAAAGCTTCCCGATGTATTTAATTTGACCGGCCATTTTGTTGGCAATAAAAATAATATTGTTGCAGATCTTAAAACGAATGCAAAAGATTTTGCATTTTCCGGCAGGATAAATCTGGGTAATATAAGTGATCCGGCTAAACTGAAGTATGATGTGTTGGTTTCTGCACTTACACTTGATAAAGACCTGATAATTGGTTTCATGCCACCGGAAGCTTTAAATAGTATTGAGCTTCCCGAAAAGATTTCCGCAGCGGGAAGGTTAAACGGTAATACTAATAATATTACTACTGATATGAAAGTGGCCAGTAGTTATGGTCCCTTGAATATTAAAGGTTATATAAAGGATATAAAGAATACAAACGTTGCTAGTTATGATCTTGTTTTGTCAACAACCGGTTTTGCAATGGGTACATTATTAAAACAGGATTCTGTATTAGGTAATATTGCCGGAACCTTTACTGCTAAAGGAACGGGTTTTGATTATAAAAAAATGCGTTCGTCTATCACTGCAGATATTGCAGCAATTGATTATAATCACTACAATTATAAGAATGCCCTTATTAAGGCCACACTTAATAACGGAGATGTTGTAAGTACCGGAACGATAAATGATTCGGCTTTGAGGTTAAATTATGATCTTACTGCTAATGTAAATGGAGAATATCCCACTGTAAAAGGATTGATCAGGATTGATACGGCTCAGTTGAAGCGACTTAATCTGTATACTGACACGTTAAATCTTTCACTCACGGCTAATATTAATTCTCAAAGTCTGAAGCCCCGTAACCTGGACGCCAGCGTGGTTATGGATAGCATACGGATACAATCGGGATTAAATTTTTATCAATTAGATTCTATTTTACTACTTGCAACATCCCGCAACGGCATTGACTCTATTGTATTGAAATCACCCTTTGCGGATATCAGGGCAGGTGGCGCATTTGATTATGATAAAGTAGGCTTTTCTTTACAACAGTACATCAACAATTATTATAAAATACCTGGATACCAGGCACCTGCAATAAACGTCCCTGATCAGCAGCTAGGCTTTACCGGTATTATCAAATACTCACCCATTGTTACAGGCATTGTTCCCGGACTGATATCGTATGATGACATAACTTTAAAGGGAAATTATACTTCAGCAAATACAGACAGCGCACTTAATTTAACTGTAATAATGCCTTCTGTAGTGTACGAAACAATTTCAATAGGGAACGCGGCTGTTAATGTAAATTCATCAAATGGAAGGATCAATTATGAAGCTGCTTTCGATACCTTGAAAACAACTGGCAATACACTTTTTGCAACTTCAATAAAAGGTGCTGCCGCAAATGACAGTATTTCTTTAACAGCACGCACGCAGGATAATGCCCTTAAAGATTGGTTCGCAGTAAGTGGTACAGCCGCAGTTTCAGGAGAAACATATTCTTTCCGAATGAAAGATACCCTATTACTTAATTATGAAAACTGGAATGTGGCAGCAGGTAATTACATCAGTTATTCACCAACGGGCATCATTGTAAATAATCTCCTTCTTACAAGTGATACTGCTTCTATTTCTGTGAAAAGCCAGCAACTGATTGAAAATAGCCCAATCGACATTAGTATTGATAATTTTAACCTGCGTAGTATAACATCATTGATAAGCCAGGATACATTATTAATTGGTGGAACGCTGGATGTAAAAGCGAACGTAAGTGATCTGGATAAAGCTTTACCAGGGTTTACCGGTAACGCCAGTATCAACAATCTTGAGTTCATGCAAACTCCTTTGGGTAACCTCACTGCTACTGCACAAAAAGAATCTGATAATAATATTTCGGCGAAAATGGTATTGTCGGGAAACGGCAATGATATTGTTGCCACTGGTAATTATTACCCGAATGAAACAGAGAACCAGTTTGATGCAAATCTGGAACTTAAAAACCTGAACTTTAAAACACTCGAAGCCTTGTCGCAGGGTGAATTAAAGAACGCTTCAGGAAATATTACCGGTGCAGTTAAGGTAAATGGAAAATTTGCCGATCCAATGTGGAACGGAAATCTGAATTTTGATACTACTGCCTTCACCATTGCACAATTGGGTTCGCCTTATTTGATAAATAACCAAAAAATCGTTTTTGACTACCCGTATATAAGGTTTCCTGAATTTATTATAAAGGATTCTTTGAATCATACTATGAAGATTGATGGTGATGTAAAGTTTCGTTCTATTCAGGACGTTGGACTTAACCTGGACATCAACGCCTATGATTTTATTTTTGTGAATGCACGCAAAACAATTTCCAGTCAGGTATATGGTTACGGTGCGGCAGATGTAGCGGTATCAATTACCGGTACCGGTGAAAAACCAAAAGTGGAGGGAGATATACAGTTGAATGATGAGACCGATCTTACAATTGTACTTCCGGAATCAGGATACGAAAAGAATGATGGTAAAACGATTGTTCGATTTATTGACAGGGATACATTTGATATTAATCCACCGGTAATCGGTTTTGAAGAAGAAAAGAAACCTGATGTTGCGTTCGGAAAATTTCTTAATTACAACCTCAACATCAGTGTTAGCAAACTTGCTTCACTGTCTATTTTGCTTGATCCTTCCACTGGCGATGAAATAAAAGTACAAGGTGATGCAAACCTGAATGCTGGTGTTGACCCCGGTGGTAACATTGTACTCGCCGGAACTTATGAATTGAACAATGGATATTACGATCTGCATTACCAGATCCTGAACCGGAAATTTGATCTGCAAAAAGGCAGTACAATTACTTTTGCTGGGGAACCTCTGAATGCAAACGTGAATATAACTGCTGTATATATTGCAAATACGAGTTCACGAGACCTTCTCAGTAATGAAGTTAGCGATGTAAGTGCCGGACTTGCAAATTCATTAAATCAAAAGATTCCTTTCAGGGTAATACTTAAACTTTCGGGGCCATTAAGCAAACCAACAATCACTTTTGATGTTGAATTGCCGGAAGAAGGCAATAGTGCTATTAGCAGTGAGTTAAGATCTACTATAGAGAATAAATTACAACAGGTGCGTTCTGATCCTGCATCAATTAATAAGCAGGTTTTTTCTTTGTTATTGTTTGGGCGTTTTATTCCCGAACAAAGCAGTGATTTCTTTAAAGGGAACGGCGGCGATTTTTCAACACTTGCCCGTCAAAGTGTTAGCCAGTTTCTCTCGTCGGCCCTTAACCAGATAGCCGGAGATATTTTTAAGGGTGTTGATATCGATCTTAACCTTAATTCTTACAATGATTATTCTGGCACAGGAACTAACCAGCGTACAGACCTTAATATAGCAGTTAGCAAAAACTTTGCAAATGACAGGATAACCGTAACAGTAGGCCAAAATTTTGGCCTTGAAGGTCAGGATGCCGCAGCAAAAGCTTCGGGTGCAAGTACAGGATTTTCACCGGATATAACTGTATCGTACAAATTAACCACGGATGGGAAATACCTCCTTAGAGCATATACAAAGAACCAATTTGAAGTTACTGTAGATGGTTATGTGGTAGAAACCGGGCTGGCATTTGTATTAACCATGGATTACGATAAGTTTAATGAACTGTTCAGGAGGAATAAAAAGAGAGTAAAATGAGGAAAGCAATTGCTTACATACTTATAATTTCCCTGCTGGCTGCTTCCTGTAGCGTGCGGCGTTATATTCCCAAAGGGGATACTATTTACAAAGGCTCCATTATACATGTTACCAAACATCCTGATACAAAGGATAAAACAAAAGCATTAAAGAAAACACTTAAACTCGCAGTAAAGCCTACACGAAATAAATTCTTATTTGGGCATCCTTATAAAGTTTGGTGGTGGTATGTAATAGGTGAGCCTAAAAGGGAAACTGGCCTAAAAGCATTTCTTCGAAAAAAACTTGCAGAGCCTCCCGTACTTGGCAGCCGTGTAAATGCAACTTCTTCCGCAGAAAATATGGAATCGCTGATGACAAATCTTGGTTATTTTAAAACAACTGTACAAGGCGACACATTTTATACAGGGAGTTATTTTATAAAGGCTAACTATTATGCACAGGTTCAGCCACAATACGTGCTGGATACAATTGAATGGGTGCAAGATAGCAGCCGTTTAATGAAATTACTGTTGCGTGATTTTTCCAGACGTGGCCTATTGAAGAAAGGAGATCCATATACCCTAAGCACAATAACAGCGGAACGGGAAAGGCTGGACATTTTCCTTAAAACGCGTGGATATTACTTTTTCAACCCCGATTACCTGATGGCTTATGCCGATAGTACAGTGGGTAACAGAAAAGTAAATCTTCTTTTAAATATCAAAAAGTCAACACCAGAAGAAGCACTGCAACCTTACACCATTAATTCAATAACAGTTTTTCCAGACTATTCTTTAAACGCAAAGCATTTAGATACCTCAAAAGCTGATGCAGTTTTATTTGATGGATTATTAATAAACGATCCTCATAAGAAATATAAACCTGTTCTATTTAAGCAAACAATTACATACCGCCCCGGAAGGCTCTACAGCAGCAGAACACAAAATGCCACATTAAACCGGCTTATTAACCTCGGCCCATTTAAATTTGTAAAGAACAGGTTTGAGCCAATATCAGACAGTAGCAGTGCGGCGATTAAAGATTCAGGAAATTTTGCAATAATGATTGACACGGCGAGGTCAACACCAAAAAAAGATACAGCGGTTGTTTTACACAGGTTAGACGCTTATTATTATTTAACACCGGCAAAAAAGAAATCTCTGCAGGCAGAGATTGATGCATTTACAAAAGAGAATAATTATGTGGGGTCGCAGGTAAGCGTAAACTGGAAGAACAGGAATGCATTCCGTGGTGGTGAGCAATTGGCTGTGAAAGTGTATGGTGGTTTTCAAACAACCTCCGGAGGTGATTCCATTCGCAATAATAATTTCAGGCTTGGCACTGAGGTATCGCTAAAAATGCCAAGGTATGCTATCCCGTTTTTTAATTTAAAAGAGAACTTTTTTTATCCTCCTAATACAAATTTATTATTAGGCTACGAATGGTTTAAGCAGGATCTTTACTACACAAAAAATCTTTTCCGTTTTCAATATGATTTTACCTGGAAACCAGATCTTCAAACCGAGATTACAGTGGCTCCTGTATCTTTAAGTTATCTGCAGGCTACAAATATTACCGATAGTTTTTACAAACAGGCTGCCCAACAACCATCACTTTTAACCAGCGTATATTCTGAATCTACCTTAGGGTCTTTTTTCTCCTATACACACAATTCAGGTTTTCGATCAAGAAAAAATAAATGGTATTATATGGCGAGCCTTGATCTTTCAGGTAACATTGCCGGGTTAATCACCGGCTCAAAAGGCTATCGCGAAAAAGATATATTTGGCGTTCCTTTTGCCCAGTATGTAAAAATTGATTTCGATGTTCATTATACTCGCAAACTTCCTAACAATTACGATTGGGCCAACCGTATACAAATAGGATTGGGAAATCCCTACAATAATTCTAAATTATTACCTTATGCTAAGTTGTACACAATAGGTGGCTCCAGCAGTATACGCGGCTTCAGGTCACGAACTCTAGGCCCGGGTAGTTACAAAACTACTGCAGCAGATCAAAAATATTTCCAGCTAATCGGTGGCGATTATAAATTATTATTGAATTCAGAACTACGCATACCATTTACCAAACAACTTGGTGCTGCTGTTTTTATTGATGCAGGAAACATCTGGACAAAAGATACTATTTTATTTGGTGAAGCCGGTAAGTTGTCGAAAAATTTTCTTAAAGAAATTGCTGTTGCCGCGGGTATTGGCATAAGGTTCGATGCCACAATACTTTTAATACGTGCTGATCTGGGTATTCCTTTGAGAAAGCCATTTTTACCGGAGAACCAACGTTGGGTATATAACCAGTTTAACTTTGGCAGCGGTGCCTGGAGAAGGGAAAACCTGATATTGAATATAGCAATCGGTTACCCTTTTTAAATAAATTTATTATAGTATTTAAATTGATCTTAGTGAAATACACGGGAATGAAAACTCTTCTAATAATTATATCATTTTGAAAAAGACTGTTAAGATCATACTAGTCGTTTTGGCAATCGCATTTATTGGCGTTTGGGCATATTGGCAATATAATAAGAAGCAAATCGTGAGAAACGCGATGGAAAATGTTGTTTCAAATAAAACCGATAGCCTTTATTATATTCATTACGACAGTTCTAAGATTGATGCTGTAAACGGTAATGCCAGCTTTTACAATATTGTATTGCAATCGGATTCTCTTCAGCAACAACTGTTGCAGTTTGACACATCTTCTGCAACCAGTATTTATAATGTGCATATTGCGGAAGTAACAATCAAAGGCGCTAATATTCCGGCACTGTTAAGTAACCAGAAAGTGGAGGCAAGCGAAATCAGGATCATAAAACCTGTTATTTATATTATTTCATCTGGTACAAAAAAGGAAAAAAAGTTCAGCTATACGGATACGCTTGCCATTTATGAGAAGCTGCTGGGTAAGTTTAAAAGCATAAGTGCAGGAGAGATAGTTATTGAAGATGGCCAGTTGAATCTTACCCATAAAATAAAGAAGCCATACGCTACTTTGGATGGCATTAATATTAGTATAAAAAATATACAGATAGATAGTACAAGGAATTACGATAATATACTTAGTTATTTTATTAAGGATACAAAGGTGAAAGTGAAAAGTGCTATAATTATCAATGAAGACAATAGTGATGTATCATCTTTTTCCGGGCTTGAATATAATGCAGCCCAAAAAACATTAAAGTTGGCCAGTTTTCAACAAAAGGATAATGATACCGGAAGATTGGTTTTTGAAATAAACAACACGATAGTAAAAGGGCTTAATACCGACTCTTTTATTTTAAGAAATCAATTAAAGGCAGATGAGTTGGAAAGTGATGGGGGGCTAATGACATTCTACAGAAAGAAAAAAGCTTCAGCTAACAGTGGCGCCGGAAGCGATAACATCGAAATTGATAACAACTTTTTTGATGAAGCACAGCTTGATAAAATATCGTTGAACAATACAAAAATTATTGTTTATAACCGCGACAAGCCTAAAGATGCACCATTTACATTAACAAACGTAAAATTCAGCGCAGCTGGGATCCAAAGCCTTTATTCGGGCACAAGTATTAAGAATCTGATTGGCAGAAGCAACTGGAATTTATCTGCAGACGGCTTTTCTTTTCTTACATCAGATAAAAGATACCGGTTAAGTATAGGGGCTTTTAATGTAAGCAAAGCCACCGGAAAAATTCATCTTGACTATTTTTCAGTTGCATCGGCTATGTCTGAAGCTGCTTACTTTAAAAGTTTAAAAGAGCAATCAGACCTTTATAATATCAGGATCAATAATATTAATTTAAGTGGAGTAGATACCAAAAAGCTGATCACAGAACAAACATTTATAGCAGACAACGCAGTAATAGAACCAATAATTAAAATTTCAAATGATCGAACTGTGCCTGCATTTACAGGAAGCAAGATCGGCAACTATCCACACCAACTTATCCGGAAATTGAAATTCCCGGTTTATATTAAAAGAATAGATGTAAAGAATGGATATATTGCCTACACAGAACGTAGCGATCAATCTGACCAAAAGGGGACTGTATTTTTTAGTAAGGCAAACGGAACTATCCGGAACGTAACAAATATATCCGCTTATATCGCGAAGAATAATATGATGACAGTGAATGCCAATGCTCAATTGCTGGGAGTTAGTAATATGCAATCAAAATGGAGCTTGCCTCTTAATACCAACAATGGGTCTTTCGTTATATCTGGTTATGCCGGTAAGTTCAATGCAACGGCCTTAAATCCTTTAATTGAGCCACTTGCACTTGCCTCAATAAAAGCAGGTACAATTAAAAGCGTTGATTTTACAATGGAGGGGAATGACAATAGTGCGAAGGGCAGCTCTACATTATTATACAATGATCTTAAAATTGAAGCATTAAAAAAGGACTCTAATGATCTGAAAAAGCGGGACCTCATAAGTTTCGTAGCAAACCTGGCGATAAAAGATGATAATCCAAAAAACGGAAATACAAGGAAAGGGGAGATTGATATAGAAAGAGATAAAACCAGGGCATTTTTTAACCTGATCTGGAAAGGTATTTTTAAAGCAGCCAAAAGAACGGCCCTGGGCAAAGACGATGATTAATATATGTCAATTTGAGATCCCAATACGGTTAACTGGCAATTAAATTGATCAATTATCGTAAGTTTTGTGAGTTTTTTTCTTAAAAAGATTATTGTAGATCGCCGCTCCGTAGGCTTTAATTTTATCTGTGTTATTGATGGCTGTTTTTGCTACGCCGAATTTTACAGCATTTCCTAATAGCTTTTGGATGAACGTTGATGATCTGCCCAGAAAAAGCCTTTTAGTTAAAAACCCTGCACCAACGCCTACGATGGTTTTAGCAATACCGCTCATAGCTGCTGAAGAATGAGTAACACTGCTAAAGGCTTCTTTCAAAAGGTTTGCTGGCTTAAGTCCTTCTAATGTGGAATGATATTGATCACTAATATCATTTTTTAATGAAAGTTTTTTTGCTTCAAGCCGAAGTATAGCTTCATCCAGTTCTTTTTTCGTTTCAATCTTCATACTGCTTATTTAAACATTTTTTTTACGAGCATATCTCCCAATGGTTCCTGGAACCATTTAGACTTCATTTTATTAAAAATAAGCCCGATGATTAGATAAAAAACAGCCAACACGAAAAAGCCATAATAAGTTTTACCAAGTAACTCTCCTAACAATAAAGCAATCCCAATATTAAGTATTACCATAAACATTGATAGCGCCAGTAATACTAGAAAATTAGAAATGAGCGAGGATATTATATCCGTTGCTCTGTCCGCCACCTTTAATTTAACTAAGTCTATATGGGTTTGTCCATACTCCTTTACTGTTTCAAACAACGTTTCAATATTTTCGGATATTGTTACATGCTCTTCATCATGGTTTGTCTGGTTGTCCATTTTTTTATTTTTATCACCGGGTATTATTTCTAAAATAGTCTTCGTTTATGAAAAGCTACGCTTAGCATCTTCTTTAAAATTTTGTGCTTTATCTTTTCCTTTTTCCATAATATCGTTTGCTTCTCCGCGGATATTCTCATATTTTTCTGAGATCGCTTCACCTAATTCATTAAACTTATTTCTTACTGTGTCTTTAAGGTCATTTCCTTTTTGAGCGATTTTTTTTCTCGTTTCTGATCCTTTGTCTGGAGCAAATAAAATTCCTAACACTGCTCCTGCAGCAGCACCTAAAAGTATTCCTGATAATAATTTACTTGAGCTCATGATGTATAATTTTTATAAATGAAAAATATTGTATCAATGATAATCTAAAATGTTGCCAAATTATTCAATCCTGTTATTAAATGAAAAATTTACAAACATTCGGTTCTATGTGAAATAATTTCCCCGTTGTGTAAATTTATTTTTACTTAAAAAGCAAAATAATACGCATGTTTTAATACAATTATATCAAAGTAGCTTTTTAATAATCTGGCACAATTATGAGAATAACTGTATAGTTTATATAAGGTACGGTTTTTTTTGAAAACTAACTAATATTTACCTTAATATTCCCTAGAAGTTGATGGCAAAAAAAATGACGGGTAATGGACGAATATTTTAAATAGTTTTTACATATTAACATGCTTATCTGTTTAATTCTGATTGTATGCAATCACCGCCAAATGCAGGTAATTATATCAGTTGATTGAAAGACAGTTATCGTGAAGAGAATCGAACTTAAAATAGTTGTCTTTAATAAAATATCTATATAAATGGACCTTAAATCGGGATATCCTTTCTGGCTAATAAAGTACGGTCTGCCATTTAATTACCCAGCGTTACAAAAGGATCTTAATACGGAAATAGTAGTCATGGGTGCTGGCATTTCAGGAGCACTAATGGCTTATTACCTGGTGAAAGCTGGTGTGCAGTGTATAGTTATAGATACCAGGCCTATAGGGCTGGGCAGTACCTGTGCAAGCACTTCATTATTGCAATATGAAATTGATGTTCCTTTGTGCGAATTGAGCAAGAAGATCGGATTAGAAAATGCGGTAAGCGCTTATAAATTGGGTGTAGAGGCAATAAACTCCTTAAGACAGATCGCTGGCGAAATTGGTTATGGCGATTTTGAAACAAAAAAGAGTCTTTATTATGCAGCAGATAAAAGAGATGATTCGTTTATCAAAGAAGAATACCAGGTAAGAAAAGATAACGGGTTTGATGTAGCTCTTTTATCTGAACCTGATATAGAGGAAATGTTTCATTTCAAATCTACCTCAGCAATACTCTCTGCTAATGCGGCGCAAACAAATGCTTATTGTTTTGCGCATGCTTTGCACCAGTTCAATATTAAGAATGGTTGCATCGTATATGAGCGAACTGAAGCAACTGAAATAGTTCATAATGCGAAAGATGTTCAATTAATTACTAAAAATGGATATCGGCTAAAATGTAAAAAGCTGGTATATGCTACAGGATACGAAGCGTTGGATTATGTAGATAAAAAAATTGTTCAATTAAACAGCACGTATGCAATCTGCTCTCAACCAAAGCAGCCCGGGCAAATGCCGGCTATTTGCGAGGCGCTGATATGGAATACCGCAGATCCCTATATGTATATGCGAACAACCATTGATAACCGCATAATCTTGGGTGGTAGAGATGAAAAGTTTTATAACCCAATTAAAAGAGACAAACTATTGCAAAAAAAGCAAGAGCAACTTGAAAAAGATTTTCAGAAATTATTTCCATCTAAAAAGTTTGAAACTGCCTTTAGCTGGACGGGCACATTCGGTAGTACTAAAGACGGACTTCCTTTTATTGGTGAGTATAAAAAATTACCCAATAGTTATTTTGCCCTGGGCTTCGGCGGAAACGGGATCACATTTAGTTTATTGGCAGCAAAATATATTTCAGAATTATATGTGGATGCTGATAAAAAAATACCATCAATGTTTTCTTTTGAAAGATTATAAAAAATATTTGCAGGTTATGAAGAAGCAATTTTGTTATGAAACCTGGGGAGAATTTATACTATATTAATGTTTCTTAGAAAATAATTAAGAGAGAGAAACAACCATTAAAAACAAAAATCAACATTTATGAAACGTTTTAATTTTTTTCAATTGACCATGATACTCGTGGTTATAACAATGGCGCTAAGCAGTTGTTCTGTAATAGGTGGCATATTTAAGGCTGGTATATGGGTAGGCGTGCTGGCTATTGTAGGTATTATTGCACTGATACTTTATTTTGTTGGAAGGGGGAAAAAATAATTGCATTCTTATAAGGGCCTTGTTAAGTTGCAAGGCCTTTGTTTTAAACCTGGTTTGCAATTATTTTTGATTCTTTCTTTAAACGGAGTTTCTCAATTTGTTTGAGCAGCCTGCTTTTATTACTGCTGTTATCTCCGCCCATAAGTTTACCCAAAGGTTTCAGATCATCTATGCGGTCGAATATCACTTTTAAAATAGCAATTGTTGGCAACGCAAGAAAAATGCCTGACAATCCTAACAGGCTTCCTCCGATCACTACACCTAGTATAGTTACAAGAGCATTTATTTTTACCTTGGAGCCCACTATCCTTGGCATCAGGAAATTTGCATCAAAAAAATGTATCACTTCCAGGCCAATGATTATCCATACGATATCACTCAAATGAGTAGAAGTTGTTAAGGTGATGAGAGAGGTGAAAATAATTCCTGAAATGATCCCGATATAAGGAATAATGTTGAGTATAGCAGTTAGTATACCCAGGAAAACAGCATACTTAATTCCAATAATAAAAAACAAGCATGTATTTAAGACCGCTATAATGGCCATTTCTATTACAAGGCCCACCATATACTTCTGAACAATAGCTTTGGATTCAAACAATACTTCTTTAACTACTGTTTCGTTTTTCTTTGTAAATATTTCCAGGATAAATGCCTTTATCATATGCCTGTAGAAAAGTATGAGGAAAGTGTAAATGGCAATTATTATGATGAAAAAGAAAGTATTGGTAATAGTGAAAAATGTTTCCCCAATTACAGTTGTGCTGGAATTTTGTACATTTTTTGTTGCATTGTTAAGCATGAATGTCTGTTGCCTGGGGCTAATATGAAATGTTTCCTGTATCCAGATTTGTAATGTTTCGTAATGAACTTCCAGGTGACTTTTTATAGAAGGAATATCCAGGAGAAACCCCGCGATCTCACGCGAAAAAAAATAAATGATCCAGCCAATGATGAACAGCGAAAAAACAACAGCTGATAAATTTGCAATGGATCTTGGGATATGTAATTTGAATTCCAGGAAGTTGGTAACCGGTAACAAAAGTATAGAAAGAAGTATAGAAAAGATAAAAGGAACTATAATGGTCTGCCCCTGAATTAGTATTAATCCCAGCAGCAGGATCATCAGCAATTTAAAAGTGAATTTTATGTAGAAGGGAAGTTCTTTGAAATTTATCTGGTTCATAAATTTTTATGCTGTAAACAGCATGTTGAGTAAAGTTATTCTTCAGCTAATGCAGCGGAAGATTGATTTATCAGTAATCCCTTTAGGCTATATTCTGCAGATTCAACGGTGTATAGCACAATGTTTTTAAACGGCTCATACTTGCTTTCAAAGCGGTATTGTTCGGTAATCACCAGCTCGTAAATTCTGAAGTTAAGCTCTCTGTCTATACAATATAAGATGTCATTTTTTCTTATGAAACTACTTGTGTATCCCTGGCTTTTAAATTTTTCGAGCTCCTCTGATAGTTCTTTTTCCATTGTAACTGATTTCAAATAGGATTATTGTCTAATCACATATTACTGCGGTTTTGAGGAGATAGGTACAGTTTGAAGATTTGATCAACTATTTGCCACCAAAAAAAATAAAATTTACCGTAATCGTCTTCTTAAATTAATGTTTACCTGTTTAAATTCGGTTATAAAAGCATTATTTTCCGTATATCTCTTAATCGAGATACCGGCGTAATTTCCATGCAATTGTCTCATGCTTTTCCATAATACCGGTTAAAAAATCTGCAGTGCCCTTATCTTCAAATCTTTCATCACAATCATCAATATTTTTTCTCAACTGTACAATTACTGTTTCGTGATCTGATAGTAATTCTTTAACCATATCAATTGATCCAGGGTATTTGCCCGGCGATTCTTTCAGGCTGCTTAGTGAAGCAAATTCTTTGCTGGTGCCAATTGTAGGGCTTCCCAGTTTACCAATACGTTCGGCAATCTCATCAATAGATGCTTCAAGTTCTGTGTATTGTTCTTCAAATAATTTATGGTACTCCATAAAACTTTCACCCGACACGTTCCAATGAAACTTTCTGGTTTTTAAATAGAGGATAACTGCATCAGCAAGTACTGCGGATAACATAGTGGTAACATCTTTCAGATTTTTTACTGAAATGCCAATAGAAGGTTTTGTCATGATTGTTTATTATATGGGTTGCGCATACCGGCTTACATCCAACATCCGTATTTTTATAAAGGAATGGACAAGCGCATTTAATTGCAAAGTCATTAATTCTCTAATTGCGGGAACGGGTAAGCATTCATTCAATATTTCCCTATAGGCAGTAATGATTCTGTTTTCACTGCTGGTGTACAAAAGTTGCAGCTCATCATTTCTTTTACCACTTGAAGTCTCAAACCATTCGGGAACTAAAGAATCAGAAGGATTCAATGAAGTATTTATCCATGAGAAACCTGCTGCATTTAATTGCGAACTTAATTCATTTGCGTACTGTAAGCTTTCACCAGAAAGTCCATCGAAAGCAATTTTTAAGTTGCGGTCTTCAATTTCATCTGCAACAATTTCAAATGCATCCTTTGTTTGGTGAAGGTAACCAACCAAACCGAGGAATTTATTAATGATTACTGAGTTGAATTGTTCCATGAAATATTTTTTATTTATTATGAGCCCCTGATCAGCCGCAAGAGAACGGCAATAACAGCAATCACTAGTAAAATGTGAATGATGCCTCCGGTATGAAAGCCAAGGTATCCTATTGCCCATCCAATTACTAGAATTACAGCAATGATGTAAAGTAAATTTCCCATGTTAAGTAAAATTTAAAAAATTGATATGTAATTGATAAGAAAAAAGTTTGCCAGCTTTTTAAAAGTTTACCTGTTATACTTTTAAAGGAATTATAGAGTGGAAAATTTGTTGGTAGATGGAAATTAATGAGATCCAGCTAAAATGGGTAGTAATTTCTACAGTCCGGGGAATATTTGGTTAATTCATAACCTGGTCTACTGCCTTGTATATAATATCTCTTGTGAAAGGTTTGCCAATAAAGTAATCTGCACCCTCTGTAAGAGCCTTTTGCCTGTCTGCCATCGTATCATGAGCAGTTATCATAATTATTTTTGAAGATGGGTAATGTTGCTTTATGTATTCAATGAAATTCATTCCCAAACCATCAGGAAGATGATTATCTAAAAAAATAATTTCGGGCGTCTCTTTTTTTAAAGCAAGGGCTGCATCCGATAATGTATTCACATATTCAGCATCTAAGTTTTTTTGTTTTAACAAAGTACTTAAAAGGTAACAGATATCTGTTTCATCATCAATAATTAATACTTTCAAGACGCTGTAATTTAAATATGTTGAATGTAACATCTTTTATGTTTTTAACACTAGGATAAAAACAATTAGATTGCCAATGTTCACCTACAGAACGAAAAAGATTCCAGTTCATTGCAGTTTGAGCGAATTTTTGCAAAAAATGTACCCTTTTATAATTAAAATTAACAGCAAGTGGAAATGTATGAGTTTTTCTTTGTAAATTATAACTAAGAGTATGCGCAATATTTGCCGAAAATCGGGGAATTTGTTACATGGTATAATTATAGCATAACCACCAATGAATTTAAAACATATATTAATCGCTCATGAGAAAAAGGCTGATGGTATTTCTTCACTTTAATAAGCAGGTAGTAGGAGAGTACTTAGCAGACAATGTAATAAAATACAGTGCATCATTGGCCTATTATACTACTCTTTCGCTGGCACCAATGCTTGTGATCATTATTTCTGTGAGTGGTTTTTTGTTTGGCAAAGAAGCTATGAGAGGTGAAGTTTACAACCAGATTAATGGTTTGGTAGGATCCGATGCTGCAATACAGATTCAAAAAACAATGCAGAATATACATTTAAGAGGTGATACGCCTTTCGCTACCATCATCAGTCTGGTAATATTGTTGATTGGAGCTACAGGAATTTTTGGTGAAATGCAGGACTCGCTGAACAAGATCTGGGGATTAAAGACAACGTCAAAAAAGGCATGGTGGAGAATGATCATAAACAGGGTGCTTTCTTTTTCTTTAATCATTTGCATGGGCTTTGTACTAATGGTGTCATTAATATTAAACGCAGTTGTACTTACCCTTAGTAGTAAATTAAATACTTTAGTTCATGGAATAGGGGATACACTGGTACCGCTGGTAAATAATTTATTGTCGATCGCAGTTACATGGTTATTATTTGCAACGATATTCAAGATTTTACCTGATGCAAAAATAAAATGGAAAGACGTGTTAATTGGGGCATTTATAACTGCCTGCCTGTTTACACTGGGAAAAATCGGAATTGGTTATTACCTCAGTAAAAGCAACCTGGCAACAGTTTTCGGTGCCGCAGGATCGGTTATCATCATCATGATCTGGGTTTACTATAGCTCAGCCATTTTATATCTTGGTGCCGTTTTTACAAAAGTGTATGCAACCAACCACGGTGGTAAAATATTTCCAAGTGAATATGCCACCTGGATAATAGTTAAAGAAATACCTGTTAAAGAAGTAACCTTAAACACAAATGAATAGGATAATTTAAAAACGAATACAACTTTAATATGAAGAAAATACTAATTATTGATGATGACCTGGACATGTGTATGTTATTGGGCAAATTCCTTTCAAAAAAGGGATACGAAGTTGACGCATCCCACTCCGGTAACAAAGGAATTGCAAAATTTAAAGAGAACCATTTTGATATTGTGCTTTGCGATTACCGCCTCGGCGATAAAGAAGGAAAAGATGTATTGCTTGAAATAAAAGCTTTTGCCCCTCAAACTATCGTATTAATTATCACCGGATATTCTGATATTAAAACAGCTGTAGATGTTATTAAACTTGGCGCCTACGACTATATCACCAAACCTCTTATTCCGGATGAGGTTTTAAATGTATTAAGTGCCGCACTCAGTCAGCCGTTAACTGATAAACCAATGTTTGCTACAGAAAATGGAGTAGTAAAAAGTACTGTACGAAAACAATCAGTGTTAAATACCGAATACCTGGTGGGAGAAGCCGGGGCTACACAGGAACTGTACCGGCAAATAGAAATTGTTGCACCTACAAATTATAGTATTATTCTTTATGGTGAGAGTGGAACCGGTAAAGAAGTGATTGCAAAAACGATTCATAGCTTAAGCGATCGTGCAGATAAGCCTTTTGTTGCGATGGATTGCGGAACATTGTCAAAAGAACTGGCAGGCAGTGAGCTATTTGGACACGTAAAAGGAGCATTTACAGGTGCGTTATCTGATAAAGAGGGACATTTTGAATTAGCAAATGGCGGAACCCTCTTCCTTGATGAAGTAGCTAATCTATCTTACGAAGTACAGGCTTCTTTACTTCGGGTAATTCAGGAAAGAAAATTTAAACGGGTGGGTGGCAATAAAGAAATGCCGGTTGATGTCCGTATCATCGTAGCTTCTAACGAAAATTTACAGGAGGCTTACCGTAAAGGCAAATTCAGGGAAGATCTTTATCATCGTTTCAATGAGTTTTCCATCAATTTGCCCGCCTTGCGTAACAGGAAAAAGGATATTCCATTATTTGCCGACTTCTTCCTTCAAAAAACCAAAGCGGAGCTTGGTAGAGATGTAAAGGATTTTGATGAAGAGGTAATGAAAATGTTTATAAACTATTCATGGCCCGGCAACCTGAGGGAATTCAGGAATGTAGTGAGGCGTTCGGTTTTGCTAACAAGTGAAGGTAACATAACAACGAAAACGCTTCCCTGGGAAATTACCAATTCAACTGAGTCAATCCCACTCAATTCCAACAGGGAAGCTGTAGATAACGGTCAGGAAGAAACGATTGTTAGAAAAAGTTACGATTTGAAAGATGCGTCTACAAAAGCCGAATATGAGGCAATCATGAAAGTATTAAAAGAGGTGAATTTTAATAAAACCAGGGCAGCAGAAATATTGCGGATCGACAGGAAAACGCTTTACAATAAAATAAAGAGCTACGAAGAATCAAATAATTAGGAAACGTTATCAGGCAAGATTTTAAATTTAGTTTCATCGCGTTAACATTATATTAAAAACGGTACAAATTTGGATACTGTTTCGTCTTTATTAATCTTCAAAATTGCAGATATGTCAAATTCAAAAATAGAAATGACTACTTTGAGCGTAGTTCTTGAAAAATTAAGATTAAAGAAGCAGGATAATGAGTTCCGCATGACTAAAAAAGGCTTCGGCTCAGAAAATGGCAAACTTTATCAGCCGGAGGAACTAAAGATCATCCGTACTTACAGGTTTGAAGGCGAATCAGATCCGGGTGATTCATCAATACTATACGTAATAGAAGCAAACGACGGAAAAGTTGGATATAGCTTGGATGCTTATGGTGTTTACAGTAATCATGATGATGCCAGCTACGATGATTTTATAAGAAAAATTCCAATGGAGGAAAGGGATGAACAACAGATATTTGGATAGGTCACGCTTTAATGGATAGTCAAATGTTTCAATTATTTCCGGAGAATTCCATTTTATGATACTATCATTTTGTAGAAATATTTTGTTTAGTTAATTTGTACAGATGCACGCAGAACATTTGGGTCTGAAGATCCTGATCATTGATGATGATGAGGATGATTATTTTATAACAAGTGAGTATATCAAAAGTGTACCTGGCAGCAACTTTACTATTGAATGGTGCTACGAATATAATGCTGCAATAGAGCATATAAGTACCGGCAAATACGATTTGTTTTTCGTGGACTATTTTCTGGGGGCACAAACAGGACTTGATCTTATTAAAGAGGCAATCGACATGAAGTGTGAACAGCCTTTCATCTTGCTTACAGGTATTGGTAGCCAAAAGATAGACATCGAAGCAATGAAAGCAGGAGCGGTAGATTACCTTGTTAAATCTGAAATGGATACAGAAAAACTGGAACGCTGTATTCGTTATTCTTTTCAAAGGGCAAAATCCATTACTGCATTAAAAGCTAACGAAAGAAAATTCAGGAATATTTTTGAACGCTCTGCAGATGCTGTTTTCCTGGCTAGCGAGCAATTGGTATTTAAAGATGTAAATGATGCAACTACCAAGTTATTGGGCTATTCAAGGGATATCTTACTTACAACAAGGCTTTACGATCTGTTAGCCACAGCAGACGAAGTAGAAGAGTTTAAAGAACTGCTTTCAGGAAATGTAGGTTTTGAAGATAAAGAAATTAAGCTTAAAACTGAAACAGGAGAAATAAAATATTGCATCCTTTCACTCTCCAACGAGCGTGACGAGGATGGAAGCTACTTTCAGGGAATTATTCATGATATTACCAGTTTAAAGAAGGCTGAAAAAGCAACGCTAAGAATGGAGAAACGCGGCGTGGCAGACAGGTTGGTGCATGTACTGGCGCATGAAGTGCGCAATCCTCTCAATAATATAAATTTGTCGCTGGAGCAACTAATGCCGGAGATGGAAGATTCCGATTCTAAAGTATATGTTGATATCATTCAGCGGAATAGTAAAAGAATTGAGGGACTTATTAATGAGTTACTTAGTACCAGCCGGCCCGCAGAAATTGTGCAGGCGCCTGTTTCTTTGAAAAATATCATCGAAAATAGTATTGATGCAGCAATGGACCGGATCATGCTTAAAAAAATCTCGCTAAATAAACAATTTACATCAGAAGACAGTATTGTTAATGCTGATGCAGAAAAATTAAAGATCGCGTTTTTAAATATTATCATCAATGCTATTGAAGCCATGGAGCCGGAGTCGGGAAAGCTTAACATCAATCTCACTAATTCAAATGGGCATTCGCAACTTACTATAGAAGACAACGGTTGTGGCATCAGTAATGAAAACCTTACTCGATTGTTTGAGCCTTATTTTACTGCAAAGCGAAATGGAATGGGCCTCGGATTGGCGGCAACATTAAATATCCTGCAATCACATAAAGCGGAAGTTGAAGTTAGATCCAGGCTGAATGAAGGGAGTAGTTTTATACTAACGTTTAAGAATAGCAGTAGTCAGGATAACTGATTTTAAATTTTGGGGAAATAAGGATTTGTAGTTATTGTATAACGATTTAGTTCTCTTTAAACCCACTACACTTAAAAATCACTTTCTTAGCATTTTTAATGATTTTATCTCGCATCTTCCCAGAACAACGGCAGTGCCTGTATCACCTTTTCTACAAAACTTGAGTTAATATGTTTTAGTGCTAATACATTGTTACCCAGAATATGCCATTCTTCATTGTCCATTTCCACCAAAGTATACAGGTATTTTTTATTTTGATTATAGATCTCAAACATTCTATACTTATCTTTCATGAAATTAAAAAATCCAAAAATAAAAACATCTTGATCTGAAACCTGCTTGTGCCAGGTAAGTAATTTAGGTACATGAACAGGGCTCCTTAAAAAATTATGCATCTGGCTGCCAATCAGTTTTGCCAATTGTGTAAATCCCAAGTCTTCTTCTATCCACTTACCAGTTTCAACGTCTGTAAAAAATATATTTTCATACCCATTATTGAATTGCACTTTAAACATGTTGTGATTACGGTGAGGAACATAAGAAGCGTTTGCCTGGCATTCTTTCTCATCAATAGTGAAGTAAATAATATTATTCATATATATTTATTTATAATTATGCACAAAACCTGCCAGTTTTATTACGGTACTATAGATGGCGAACAAATGATATTTCTTCTAAAATTGCCAACGAGTTTTATAATCAGTCAGCCAATTGTAGAAATAAAGGGGAGGAGTGTAGAATTATTTACACATTTGATTTAAAAAACAGGTTTACATGATTCGAATATTAATTTTCTCTATCGCTAGCTGGTAGACGAAACAGCTTTAAGGCCAATCACAGAAAATATCAGTGTACTTATAAAAAGCAGGCGCCAGAAAGTAGCAGGCTCTTTAAAAAAAATAATGCCTGCCAGCACCGTGCCTACTGCTCCAATGCCCGTCCACACAGCATAGGCAGTACCCATGGGTAAGGTTTGAGAAGCTTTGTATAACAGGAACATACTTACCGAGAGACAAATAAAAAAACCTGCCATCCACCCAGCCTGGTTACTACCGGTGGCATATTTAGCTTTACCAAGGCAGGTGGCAAAACCTACTTCAAAAAGGCCTGCAATAATTAGTAAAATCCAATTCATCGTTTAAAATTGTGGGTTGTTTATTATGCTTGGCGATATGGCATTTTACCAATCCAGGCCGTCAATGGGTTTATTCTTATTTAAAAATTTATTTGAATTAAATTCATCCGATCGGTTTCTCTGTATCGAAAAACTATACCACTCACTGTTTTTCAGTTGTTTCGCTGAGTAAACGATCTGGCCAATATGATAGCAATAATGTGCCAGTTGCCTGTTGATTGCTTCCAAAACGGTATGCGGTTCACTTCGTATAAATACAATTGCGTCAAGCTGTCCTTCATCCAGTTGGTTGATTGAGTTAAAGAGGCAACTCCAGCCTTCTTCCCATTTAGCTAAAACGGTTTCTTTATCAGTTAAAATATTATTAAACTCTTTATCCCTGTTTCGCCACAATTTTTCACCATCGGTCGTTAAAAAATCTGTCCAACGCGACAACATGTTTCCGTTCAAGTGATTAATAATAGTTGCGATACTGTTTGCTTCATCTTTATTTACAAAAAAAAGTTGCGCAGGCTCTAATTCTGCTAATACTTTTTCTGCCAGATTCTTGTAATGAAGAAGTTCTTTTTTAACACTTTTTAAATAAACAATACCAATAGACATAAGCTTTAGTTTATAATGTAAATGTAGTAAAATGTATAATGATGGTCGCTAAAGCAAATACTGTATAAGTTACAAACCCCAGAAATTAGTATTGCGGTTAGATGTACATTTTCAGTATCTAAAGTGCATTTTCCTGTTATCTTTAAGTATGAATTACCTGGCTCACGCATATTTATCATTTAATGATCCACAATTATTAGCAGGCAATTTAATCAGCGATTTTGTGAAAGGCAGAAAGCAGTTTGATTATTCCCCTGGAATATTGGATGGAATAAAACTTCACCGTGCAATAGATAATTTTACTGATGCACATGCTGCCATTAAAGAGATGAAAAGTCCTTTTGTGGCGCATTATCGTTTGTATGCCGGCGCATTTACTGATATTGTTTGTGATTATTTCCTGGCAAACGATAGGAAGGAATTTCTCTCCGCAGAAGATCTTACAACGTTTTGCAGGCATACTTATCATCAGCTTGATCTGCAATACGCTATATTGCCCGCAAATTTTCAGCAGGTATTTGTGCACATGAAACAATATAACTGGCTAAATAATTACCAGTTTGATTGGGCTATTCAAAGAAGCTTTACCGGTATGGGTAAAAGAGCGAAGTATATTGATGAAACTGACACAGCTTTTTCAATTTTTGAAAATAATAAAGAAAAAATGCGACACTGTTACAACGAGTTTTTCCCATTGTTAAAAAATTACGCACTTCAAACCTGGAAGCAACTTGGAAATGAGGTTTAATATATCTTTGAAAAAAAAGTAAATGAAAAAATTACTGATTGCCTTTCTGGTATTTTTTATAGCCGCATCTGCAGTTATAGCACAGCCTATGCTTCCATCACCCGATAAATCAATACTGGATGCCAGCTATTGCCCACCCAATTTTCCACTGTTAAAAATTCAGGATAAAGCTACAGACCCGCTACTGGCAAGAATTGTTTACAGCCGGCCACAAAAAAATGGCCGCGTTATCTTTGGCGACCTGATACCATATGGAAAAGTATGGAGGCTGGGTGCAAACGAAGCTACCGAGATAGAATTTTTTCAAAATGTAAAATTCGCCAACGTGGCAGTAAAAAAAGGCAGATATACCTTGTATGCAATTCCCACAGAAAGCAAATGGACTTTTATTATAAATAGAGAAACTGATGTATGGGGTTCTTTCAGGTATGATAGTAAAAAAGATGTAGCAAGGGTAGACGTTCCCGTTCAATTGCAAAATGACATTTCAGAATTATTTACCGTTATATTTGAAAAGTCGGCTAAAGGTTATGAACTTCAGTTCTACTGGGATAATATTAAAGCTACAGTGCCTGTTTCATTATAAATAAATTATGAAATATTATAAAATTTTGCTCAAATCCTGTCTCATTTTGCCGTTGGCTTTCACCGTTATTATTTCGTGCAATTCTTCTGTTAACAGGCAGGATAAATCAACGTCTGTTTCTGATACATTAAAAAGCACCGAGTCAATTAATCCATACATTGCCCTGGATCAGTCACCAATGGACATGAGCTATTTTCCTAACAACTATCCAATTTTAAAAATGAATGGAACGGATAGTTTCGGCCCAGTGGCAAGGGTTATTTACAGCCGCCCTCAAAAAAAAGGCAGAATGATACTAGGCGAAGCAGGTACAAAAAGTTTGAGAGAATATGGCAAGGAATGGCGCCTGGGAGCTAATGAAGCAACAGAGATCGAATTCTTTAAAGATGTTGTGATTAATGGGAAAACGATTGCAAAAGGAAGGTATATTATTTATTGCATCCCTTTGCCCGACAAATGGACCATTATTTTAAATACTAATTTATTTACCTGGGGCTTGCATATGGATAAACAAAAAGATATTTTTTCTGTAGATGTGCCGGTAGAACTTCAGGCACCGGCATTAGAAGATTTTACTATGGTTTTTGAGCCCGCTGCTTACGGTGCTGATCTCGTAATTGCATGGGATAATATAAGAACGGTACTGCGAATAAGCACCCGCACATAAAATTAATGCTAAAACAATTTTGGCTTTACATCTTGGAAGTATGATATTTACAAAATGTGTGGTATCGCCGGAATTATATCTACTGATAAAGCAAATATTAGTTTATCCCGACTAAAAAAGATGGCGGTTGCAATTGCACATCGTGGTCCGGATGGCGAAGGTTTCTGGATCAACAAGAAGGAAAATGCAGGCCTTGCACATAGAAGACTTTCCATCATCGATCTCTCCGATGAAGCTGCCCAGCCTATGCATTACGCTCGCCGATACAGTATTGTTTACAACGGAGAAATTTATAATTACATAGAGTTAAGAAAGGAATTAAAAAAAGCCGGTTATCACTTCTTAACAAATAGTGATACAGAAGTTATTCTTGCCGCATACGATTGCTACAAAGAAAAAGCCTTACAGTATTTTGATGGTATGTTTGCTTTTGCAATCTGGGACGAACTGGAACAAACATTATTTGTAGCAAGAGACCGGTTTGGAGAAAAGCCTTTTTACTATTATGCAGAAAAGGAATTGTTCGTTTTTGGTAGTGAAATGAAAGCGCTCTGGGCAGCAGGTATTAATAAACAGGCAGAAAATAAAATGCTGCTCAATTTTATTACGCTGGGGTATGTGCAGAATCCGGCAGACAAAGCACAAACTTTTTTTAAAGATATTTATTCACTGCCACCAGCTCATTATCTCACATTTAATGCAGCAAATGGCAAGCTTACAATAGAAAGCTATTGGGATATTGATAAGCAGGCACAGGTTAAGATCAGTGAAGAAGAAGCTATTGAAAAATTAGACAAACTTTTTTCTCTTTCAGTTTTCAGGCGGTTGCGAAGCGATGTTCCCGTAGGCGCCAGCCTTAGCGGTGGCCTGGATAGTTCGTCAATCATATATTATCTCAACCAGCAATTACGAAGTGCATCCAATCAATATAAAACATTTTCGGCAGTGTTCCCTGGTTTTGAAAATGATGAATCTAAATATATTGAGCAAATAGCAAACAAGTTCAATATAGAAAGTTTTACAACGATTCCTTCTGCAATAGAATTGATTGATGATTTTGAAAAGCTCGCCTGGCACCAGGAAGAGCCTTTTCCATCTTCAAGCATTTATGCTCAGTACAAAGTTTTTGAGCTGGCAAAAAAGCACCATATTAAAGTTTTGCTTGATGGGCAGGGTGCCGATGAAATACTGGCCGGTTATCACAAGTATGTACATTGGTACCTGCAGGAAATGATCAGCCGCTATAAGTTTTCAGGATCAAAAAAAGAGAAATTCCTGCTCAATAAGAATAAGGTAAATTTTAGCTGGAATGTAAAAAACATTGTGGCAGCTTTTCTGCCCTCGCATGCATCTATCGCTTTAGAAAAGAAAGAATATGACAGGATCATTCATCACACAGATGTAAGCAAAAGCCTTTTGTCTACTTTAAAAGGAAGGGAATGGGAAGGTATTCATAAACCGGTTGTAACCAAGTTGAATGATATTTTATATTTTTCAACCATGCAACACGGTCTGCATGAATTATTACGTTATAGCGACCGAAATTCGATGGCACATGGCAGGGAAGTGCGGCTTCCATTTCTAAATGCAGAAATGGTTCAGTTTATATTCTCACTTCCATCGCGGTTTAAAATTAATAATGGGTTTACAAAATCTATACTTCGTAAACTGATGGATGATAAATTACCACAAAATATTGTTTGGCGTACAGATAAAGTAGGTTATGAGCCTCCGCAAAAACAATGGATGGAGAACCAGGTTATGAAAGATTACATTTATGAAGCAAAAGCTAAACTGGTGAAGGAAGATATTTTAAAGCCTCATGCACTTCACAAAAAAAATAAAACCCTGCATGCACATGATGCAGATAACTTCGATTGGCGATACCTGTCTGTTGCCCAGATATTAACTAAATAGCGTAACTGCACCTGCTTTTTGAGGAGAATAATTTTCAGTAATTTTCCTGATTAATTATAGCTATTTTTGCAGCTCATAATTTATTAAAAATGAGTAACAAGGAAGAATTATCAGGGAAAAAGATTGCAACAAGATTTATACATGCAGGAGCTGAACCCGACCCAAGTACAGGCGCAATCATGACGCCTATTTATCAAACTTCTACTTATGTACAAACAGCACCGGGCGTGCATAAGGGGTACGAATATGCCCGTTCCCAAAATCCTACGAGGGCAGCATTGGAAACTGCACTGGCAGTAATTGAAAACGGAAAATTTGGGCTGGCCTTCAGTAGTGGCGTTGCTGCCACAGATGCGGTAATTAAATTATTAAGTCCGGGAGATGAAGTAATTGCGGCCAATGATATGTATGGTGGCACTTACCGGTTATTTACAAAAGTGTTCGAAAAATTTGGTATTAAATTCATTTATGTAGATACTACTAATGTTGAAAATATTAAGGCTGTTATCAGCTCCAAAACAAAATTGCTTTGGATAGAAACTCCTACCAATCCGCTGATGAATATTACAGATATTTCAGCCGTTGCAGCTATTTCTAAAAAAGCAGGTGCTATACTTTGTGTTGATAATACATTCGCTTCCCCATACCTGCAAAACCCGCTTGATCTGGGAGCCGATATCGTAATGCATTCATCTACAAAATACCTGGGTGGGCATAGTGATGTGATACAAGGTGCATTGGTTATGAACGACCAGGCCCTTCGCGACCAATTGTATTTCATTCAAAAAAGTTGCGGAGCAGTGCCAGGGCCTATGGATTGTTTTTTGGTTCTGCGTGGCATTAAAACACTTCATGTTCGTATGAAGCAACATTGCGAAAATGGTTATATCGTAGCTCATTTTTTACGCAAACATCCGGCCGTTGAAAAAGTATATTGGTGTGGCTTTGCAGATCATCCTAATTATGAAATTGCAAAAATTCAAATGCGTGGCTTTGGAGGAATGATGAGTTTTACTTTGAAAGATGATAGCATAGAAGCTGCCAATAAAGTTTTATCTTCTACCAGGTTATTTTCTTTAGCGGAAAGCCTTGGTGGTGTTGAATCGCTCATCAACCATCCAGCCAGCATGACGCATGCGAGCATCCCAAGAGAAGAACGGATAAAGAACGGACTCACTGATGGCTTGATAAGATTGAGTGTAGGTATTGAAGATGCAGATGATTTGGTAGAAGACCTCAAACAGGCTATTGGGTAGCATGGATATTGAATAAAGGAAATTGCCGCTACAAGTTTTCTCCCATCCCTTAAAAGTGCTTCTGTAAACTGATTTACTGATCGTTCTATTTCAGACAGCAAGAGATTACCAGTTTTTATTAACGGGCTTCTCTTGCTGTTTTTCGTTAAATCAAACCATCACTTCATCTCGGAAATACTACAGTTCATCACTTTTACGAGATTAAGGAAGTCTCTGATATTTATTTTTGATCATAATCGTAATTAATTCAGAGCGATCAAAAATTTTATCATGAGAAAAGTGTTGCAGTTGCAGGTTATTTTAATTGTATTCTTGTCCGGCCTTAAGGGCTTTGCACAAACGGGGCTTATTCAAACTATTAAAGGGGTAGTAACGGATGCTGATTCAAAGAAGATATTACCGTATGCTACGGTTAAATTGAATGGCTCCGACCAGGCAGCTATCAGTGATTCGGCTGGTAGTTTCAGAATAACGGGAATTCCTATTGGGCGGCATTCCCTTCAGGTATCTTTACTGGGATATGAGCCGGCTACTGTTTCAGAAATATTGGTTACATCAGGTAAAGAGATATTCCTAACTATTTCTTTGAGAGAAAAAGTAAAGCAATTGGGCGAAGTGCGTTTAATTGGTAAAAGGAACAGGCTAAAAGCCTTAAATGAATTTGCTGCAACAAGTTCCCGCAGTTTTTCTGTAGAAGAAACAAAACGGTACGCCGCCGCGGCGTTTGACCCTGGCCGCATGGCGCAAAATTTTGCCGGCGTAAGCAACAACGGCGATGGTGATAATTCTATCGTGGTTAGAGGCAACTCACCTAAAGGCGTATTGTGGAGGCTGGAAGGAATTGAAATACCCAACCCAAATCATTTCGGCGGATTAGGCGGAAGCGGCGGTTCAATAAGTATGCTAAGCAGCAGCACATTAGCAAACTCTGATTTTTATACAGGTGCTTTTCCGGCAGAATTTGGTAATGCATTATCCGGAGCCTTTGATCTAAAATTCCGGGATGGCAATAAAGATAAACCCGAACATTCATTTATGATAGGTGGATTGGGAATAGAACTAGCGTCGGAAGGGCCATTTAAAAAAGCTGGCAGATCATCTTACCTTATTAATTTCCGCTATTCTACACTATCATTATTAAAAGGTTTTTTAGACCTGCAGGGCATTGCTCCTGATTACCAGGACCTGTCATTTAAATTTAATTTTCCTACAAGAAAAGCAGGAACTTTTTCTTTGTTTGGAATTAGCGGCTTGAATAAAGCGATAAAGGAAGTTGATAAGGATAGCACAAAATGGAATGATGAAAATCCGAATTATTTGCTTGACAGCAAAGGGAAATTAGCCGTTTTGGGCATATCTCATCAGGTATTCTTTAGTAAAAGTTCGTACCTGAAAACAATATTTTCAGCTAGTGGAGAACGTTATGATGAAAAAATGGATACTTTAACAGCAAATAATAATTATGTAGCGGTCCCTACTTTTAATGCTAAATTAAAGAACAGTGCTTTCCGCCTTTCGGTTTTATATAACAATAAAATAAATAACCGGCATGTGTTCAGAGCCGGTATCATTGCAAGCCGCCTGGCATTTGATTATGATAATAATTTGTTTGACGAGAATGACAATGAGTGGAAAAATCTACTGAATAGTAAAGGTAACACCATGTTTTACCAGGCTTATGCGCAATGGAAATACAGGGTGAATAATAAACTTACCATAAATGCTGGCTTGCATGGATCGCTGTTTGCATTGAATAATACAAAAAGTTTAGAGCCGCGTGCTGCTGTAAGTTACCAATTGAACAACAGCCAGTCAATAACTTTTTCTACCGGCCTTCATAGTAAGCCAGAGCATTTATCTACCTACTATTATCAAAAGAAAAATTCTGCTCAAACTTTAATGCAACCCAATAAAGATCTTGATCTCACAAGGGCATTGCATTTGGTGCTGGCCTATGAAATAAGTTTTAAGAATGGTATCAGGTTAAGAACGGAAGCCTATTATCAACGTTTAAGTAAGGTGCCTGTAGAGAAAAATGCAAACAGTTTCTTTTCCGCAATCAATGCCTCGGATATTTATAGTTTTTATGAAGCTGATTCAGCGCTGGTAAGCGAAGGAAAAGGCACTAACTATGGTGTAGATATTAGCCTGGAGAGGTCATTTACCCGAAACTACTATTTCCTCGTGGCAGGGTCAGTATTTAATTCAACCTACACAACTTATGAACGTAAGGAATTTGATACAAAGTTTAACAGGAATTATCAGGTTAATGTAGTTGCAGGTAAAGAATGGAAGATCGGAAAAGATAAATCGAAGATACTGAGTTTAAACGGGAAGATACTTGCCAGCGGCTCATTACGTAATTCACCAATTGATCTTGCAGCATCACAATTAAAGGGCGAAGCAGTATATGTGAAAGATAAATATTTTTCTGCTAAGGGAGACCCATATTATCGTTTAGACGTTGGCTTTAGTTATAAAATAAACAGGATGCATTGTACCCATACCTTTTCATTGGATATTCAGAATGTTACCAATCACCAGAATCTCTTTATATCTTATTATGATAACAAAGACCAGGAAATAGAGAAAGTCTACCAGATGGGATTATTTCCCATTTTTAATTACCGCATTGAATTTTAGAATACATTGGCAATGCAGGAATGCCGTTAGATCAATGTGAGAGTGATTGTAAGAATGCTTTCGAAAATAATGATCTCTGCATGCATGGGATAAGTGCTTTAATTTTGCAGTTATGCCGATTGATAATTTAACCGCATTCTTAAACAGTAAAGTGAAGGCCTATAACAAGCCTTCTTTTATTGCTGCCGACCCTGTCTGCATCCCGCATTCTTTTTCCAGGAAACAGGATATCGAGATCGCCGGTTTTTTTGCCGCTATTTTTTCATGGGGTAACCGCACTACCATCATTAATAAATCAAGGGAATTAATGCAGCGCATGGACAATGCCCCCTATGATTTTTGCCTGCAACATACTCAAAGTGATCTTGAAAAACTGTTATCTTTCAAACACCGCACCTTTAATACCACTGACCTGCTTTATTTTATATCTTTCTTAAACATGCATTACCGCAACGAGCATTCCCTGGAAACAGCTTTTTCTAAATGGATGAGCAAAGAAGACGTAAATACAGAAAAAGCACTCAATGGTTTTTACCAATATTTTTTCTCCCTTGAATTTGTTCCTAAAAGAACGATGAAGCATATTGCCTGTCCATTGAAAAAAGCTGGTTGCAAACGACTGAACATGTATCTGCGATGGATGGTTAGGTATGACAGGAACGGTGTTGATTTTGGCTTGTGGAGAAATATATCTCCGTCACAACTTGTGATCCCATTAGATGTACATGTGGCAAGAGTTGCCAGGCATTTTAAATTATTGCAAAGAAGCCCGGCAGACTGGTTAGCAGCAGTTGAACTTACCGAATCATTAAAAGTTATGGATCCTACAGATCCTGTTAAGTACGATTTTGCTTTATTTGCGTTGGGTGTATTGGAAAAATTCTAATTTTAATTACATTTCCCGTTAGGGAATTATTATATGGAAGAGCAAGATCAATTAATTCAGCAAGTACTTAACAGCAACAATACTACTGCCTTGCAGCAGCCAGATCTCCATGCAACCTTAGCTGCCTATATTAACCAGCTTATTCTACATCAGTTTAACGACCTTGTTTTTTTGCTATACCGCGTAGATGTCAGCGAACAAAAATTGAAAGCATTGCTGAAAGAATATCCCGGAGTACAGGCCGGTGATATGATCGCAACGTTGATAATAGAAAGGCAATTGCAAAAAATAAAATCCCGCAAGGAAAGCCTGCGTAACAATGATATTAATGAGGAAGATCGTTGGTAACAATTAATTATCTGCTGTAGCCTGCTTACGCGATTTTCGGAGAAACATCAACTGCTGTACTTTTTCTGAGTCTTCTTTTTCTTTTTTTAAATTGAACATGGTCCCAAAAACATGGTCCCATAATGTACTGCTCACACCAAAACCCATATCATCATTTTTATAGTGGTGCAGGTGGTGGTTTCGCCACAGGCCCTTCATCCATTTGAATGGCGGGTTCCAGGCATGGATGGCGTAATGCATACTGCCGTACACGAGGTACCCAAACATAAATCCCGGGAAAAAAGGGAAAACATTTTTTCCAAGTATCAGGAACATCAGCAAAAATAAAGTTGATGCAATAATTAAACTGGGTGCAGCAGGCATAAATAACCGTTCCCTGTCTCTCGGATATTCATGATGATTTCCATGAATGATATAGTGTATCTTTTTTCCTCTTTCACTTTCCGGGTGATAGTGGAAAGCAAAGCGATGTAAAATATATTCAGTAAAACTCCAGAAAAACATTCCTGCTAAGAATAGAAGAAAAATTTTTAAACCGGAAAATTGAATGAGGTTAGAAGAATAATATGGCAACAATATCAAAACAGGCGAATACATAACCCAAATAACCAATGGATGGGTCTTCGTTAAGTATTCCAGGTACTGGTTCTTAAAAAGCTGCGCCTGTCCCTTATTATGTATTTTCTCAAACTCCATAAGCATTTAATTACACAAATATATATAATAGCACTATATACTAAAAGTCGTACCACAATCAGGAATGCAAAAATTGTCTTAAAAATTACTTCATTAGGCTAAAGGGCAAGAAATTAAAGGTCTTTTTTAGTAGAATTTACATTCCTTTAATACAGAAGTTAACCTTGAAATGACCCGCGACAATATATTACCTATTTTTGCTGCCTTAAACTAAACGGATGAAATTAGTTACTTATTTAAAGGATGGGCACGACCAGTTGGCGCTTTTAGTAGATGGAAAGTTGTACGATACAGATATGCTGCATCCTGATATGCCAATCAGCATGGCCATGTTCCTTAATTATTGGGATGATGTAATGCCTTTGGCAAAAGCATTAGAGCAAAGGATTAAAGAAGGCCTCGTAAGAAATGTAATGGCTTCTCCTTTTAATGAAGCTTCATTATTGGCACCAGTACCACATCCTACCAGTTGCCGGGATGGATACGCTTTCAGGCAGCATGTTGCTGCCGCCAGGCGTAACCGTAAAGTAGATATGATACCGGAATTTGATCAATACCCGATATTCTATTTTACTAACCACAATAGTATACAAGGCCCCGGAGATGTGTATTGCATGCCCGATCATTTTGAGAAACTGGATTTTGAACTGGAGGCGGCTATTGTATTAAACAAGGCTGGCAGAAATATCCAGGCGCAAGACGCTGATGATTACATCGGCGGGTTAATGATCATGAACGACCTCAGTGCCCGGCGGCTTCAGATGGAAGAAATGCTCCTCAATCTTGGCCCCGCAAAGGGAAAAGACTTTGCTACAGTTATTGGCCCAATGCTGGTTACGCTGGATGAATTGGAACAATTTGAAGTGCCTTGCAAAGCTGGCCACATCGGGAAATCCTGGAACCTTGCAATGAAATGTATGGTAAATAATATACAGGTGAGTCAGGGGAACCTGGCAGATATGGACTGGACCTTCGCAGAGATCATAGAACGTTGCAGTTATGGCGTAAATGTTTTTGCAGGAGATGTGATTGGCAGCGGAACAGTTGGCACAGGTTGCTTCCTTGAATTGAATGGAACCGGAAAATTAAATGATCCAAATTACAAAGAACAATGGCTGCAGAACGGCGATGTAGTGGATATGGAAATAGAAGGGCTCGGGAAACTTACAAATACTATTATGAAAGAGGATAGCGAGCTATCGCTTTTTGCAAAGAAAAAAATGTAAGTATCCTGTCTCAGGTTTATCATAGGATACTCAAAGATATTTTATAATTTACCGTAGCCATGTTATAATTCCTTAGAATACCGTAACTAAAAATTTAGCTGCTAAATGCTTTCAATAAAACTTGCAGAACTTACTGCTGCCGATGTTCAAAACTATCTGCAACACGCAGTTGCACCACGCCCAATCTGCTTTGCATCTACAATTGACAAAGCAGGCAATATAAACCTCAGCCCATTTAGTTTTTTTAATCTTTTTTCTTCCAATCCTCCCATCGTAATTTTTTCTCCTGCAAGAAGAGTAAGGGATAATACCACGAAGCACACTTTGCAAAATGTACTGGAAGTGCCGGAAGTAGTGATCAATATGGTGGATTATGATATGGTTCAACAAACTTCTTTAGCCAGTTGTGATTTTCCGAAAGAGGCAAATGAATTTATTAAAGCTGGATTCACAGAGGAGCGTGCTATGTTGGTTTCGCCTCCAATGGTAAGGGAAAGTAAAATTAAGCTGGAATGTAAAGTGATTGAAGTGAAGCCGCTGGGGATCGAAGGCGGAGCAGGTAACCTGGTGATTTGTGAGGTTCTTTATATGCATGTTGATGACAGTATTTTAGACGAGAATAAAAAAATAGATCAAACAAAAATGCAACATGTTGCAAGGCTTGGGGGAGATTGGTATTGTACCGTAAATAAAAGCAATCTTTTTAAAGTGCCAAAGCCGAACAGTAAGATAGGTATTGGTATAGATGCACTTCCTCTAGCTATCAGTAAAAGCACGGTATTTACCGGAAATGATCTCGGTCAACTGGCAAATGTAAGTGAAATGCCATTTATTGACCCGGCATTTAACGATGATAAATTAAAGCAAATCATTCAATATTATTCCATTAATCCTGATGAAATGGAAAGAGAACTTCACATTTACGCAAAAGAACTATTGGCAAACGGTAATCTGGCAGCAGCCTGGCAGGTTTTATTGGCGCTCAACTGATCAATAAATATTTTCAGCAGACTACTTATTTAAATAACTTCCAAAAACTTTTTTCAGCAGGTCGGATGTTCTTGCAAGAAAGTTATTCCTGATATTTAACTCTTCTTTTGCTACCAGGTTAAAGAGTGCTTCAGTAGCTTTCGTTGTTACAAATCCGGCCAGGTCGGGGTTTATTTTATTAAACGTGGTTGGAAAATTATTATAGGTATTGATAAGGTCAGCATAATACTTTGTTCCCTGCACTTTATCAAGTGATGATTTGATCACAGGTAAAAAGGCCGCATATAATCTGTCGGTAGTTTTTATCCTGAAAAAATGAGTGGCACTTGTATCTCCATTTCGCACGAGGCCGATCGCGTCAGATAAAGTCATACTTTTTATAGCATCTACAAAGATTGGTTTTGCATATCCTGCTGCATCTTCTGCACCTCGGTTTATTTGTAAAATAGCTTTATCTACCATGCTGTTCATTCCAAGGTTTCTCAGCGTTGTTTCCACTTTTTTTGCATCCGGCGGCAACAAAATTTTATACAGGTTGTCTTTGTAAAAGCCGTCGGTCGAATTTAGTTGTAGTACAGCTTTCGCTATTCCCTGGGCCAGCGCCTCTTTTATCCCCTCGCCTGCTTCATATTCGGTAACTCCGGAAGTTCCGGTGGCACCGGGCAATTGTTTAATTACATCGCAGGATGCCATTGTGGCAACGGCCAGCAGCATGGTAAAAATTTTTTTCATTTTTTTCATTTGAATGGCTAAGGTGCAACTTTCTATCCAAAGTAAAATCCCGATTTGTTAAACGTTCCGTAACTATCTCAGTAATGTGGTTGTTTACCTGCTTTACAACATTTAACTTTGCCAGCCTGCGGCACTATAAAAAAAGCAAGCCGTTAACAATAGCGTTTATGAGTACACATCATTTGTCTGAGCAGGAGATTATAAGAAGAGAAAAGCTGGAAGAATTAAGGAAACTGGGCATTGATGCCTATCCTGCAGCCTTATACCCGGTTAATTCAACAGCAGCTTACATCAAGGAAAATTATAAAGGAGACGAGAACAAGGCTGATTTTGATGAAGTATGTGTTGCAGGCCGTATAATGAGTGTAAGAGACATGGGCAAAGCAAATTTTGCAGTGATACAGGATGGCACTGGCAAGATCCAGTTTTATATAAAGCAGGATGATATTTGCCCCGGGGAAGATAAAAGCCTGTATCAGCATGTTTGGAAGAAGTTGATGGATATTGGAGATATCATTGGCGTAAAAGGATTTGTATTTACAACAAAAACCGGCGAAACATCTATCCATGTAAGAGAGTTTTCTATATTAAGCAAAGCGCTGAGACCATTGCCGATCGTAAAAGAAAAAGACGGGGAATCATTTGATGAGGTTACCGATCCTGAATTCCGCTACAGGCAACGGTATGCAGATCTGATAGTGAACCCGGGAGTAAAAGAAGTATTTATTAAAAGAACAAAACTGGTAAACGCCATCCGGCAATTCCTGAATGAAAGAGGCGCACTGGAAGTAGATACGCCTGTTTTACAAAGTATTCCGGGAGGAGCTGCGGCAAGGCCCTTCAGTACACATCACAATGCACTGGATGTGCCTATGTATATGCGCATCGCCAATGAATTATATTTAAAACGACTGATTGTAGGAGGTTTTGAATGGGTATATGAATTTAGCCGCAATTTCAGGAATGAAGGAATGGACAGAACCCACAATCCCGAATTTACAGTACTGGAATTTTATGTGGCATACAAAGATTATGAATGGATGATGGAGACTACAGAGCAGTTGCTGGAACAGGCTGCTATTGCAGTAAATGGAAGTTCTACTGCTGTTATGGGTGACAAGGAGATCAGTTTTAAAGCTCCCTATAAACGTATAAGTATGTATGATGCAATCCGCGAGCATACCGGTTTTGATATCAGTGATATGGATGAAGATGCAATTCGCCAGGTATGCCAACAATTAGGGATACACGCAGATGGAAAATGGGGAAAAGGAAAATTGATTGATGAAATATTCGGAAGTAAGTGTGA
This sequence comes from Ferruginibacter sp., assembly GCA_031411955.1. Classification (GTDB taxonomy): domain Bacteria; phylum Bacteroidota; class Bacteroidia; order Chitinophagales; family Chitinophagaceae; genus Ferruginibacter. The sequence continues at coordinate 158,363 of JANOCC010000029.1, read as the reverse complement.
GAGCAGTTATATACAGCCAACTTTTATTACCGATTATCCTGTAGAGATGAGCCCGCTTACTAAAAAGCATCGCAGTAAACCAGGTTTGGTAGAACGTTTTGAACTAATCATCAATGGTAAGGAAATGGCCAATGCTTACAGTGAGTTGAATGATCCGCTGGAACAAAGAGAACGTTTTGAAGAACAGGTTAAGTTAATGGAAAGAGGAGACGATGAAGCTATGTTTATCGATTACGACTTTTTAAGGGCATTGGAATATGGTATGCCGCCAACCAGCGGTATCGGTTTTGGTGTCGACCGGCTCTGCATGTTGTTAACCAACCAGGTGAGTATTCAGGATGTGCTGTTCTTTCCCATGATGAGGCCAGAGAAAGGCATAGAAGAATAAAAGTACAGCCGTAACCGTTAACCTTATTTATAAATTTGCAGCAGTATTTTGCAACAGGCTTTAGCTGTAAGTTAAAATGTTTATTATCATTTCTTCAGCCAGCCTGTGATACTCATCCTTGGCCTATGTGTAATCAGTACTTCGTGTTCTAACTCACTGCTTTTAAAAAAAACAGCCTTGCCATTGTTGGGTGAAATATTTTCCCTCATATTGTTTTGATGAATACAGAGTTCGCCCCCATCGTTCTGCTGCCAGTTTTCATTAAGGTAAATGATCATTGAATACTGCCTGCTATCATTATTTCTGAACTGATCCAGGTGCGTTTTATAAAAGCTTCCGGCTTCATATAACGTATAATGAAATTCATAACCTGTTATTCCTGTATAACAGGTTTCATTCAGGTAGCTGATAAAATTGTCAATCAAATCAAAAAACTCATTTTCATATTCATTGTTATGTGATCTGTCCAGCCAGTAAATAACATCACTTCTAAATAACTTATCATGAACCAGCTTTGTTTCATTACCGGTTCCGGCAGATCTTAGTTGCTTACTTATATTTAACCCCAAAATATTTTCACGGAGATGGGCAGCGAGCATTGTGCTTAAAAAATTATCACTTACACCTATTTTATTAGCTATAAAACTGTTTATCAGTTCATCGAAACTTGTTTGCAATTGCGTTATTTACGTGAGTATGTAGATCCGGTAACCGGGATTACCTTAAAGAATGAAGATATGATTAAATATAGGCTAATGTCAATTTGTGAACTTTTGATTAGCCATTTAACAATATCACTTTCTCAATTCTTCCAAAAAAACTATCTTGAGCAGGATAAAATTATATATATGCTAAAGAATGCAAAAGCGATTTCATTGTTACTATTGGTTACAGGGTTTACGCCAACTATTTTTTCACAACAGCAACCTCTAACAGACGACCAGTATTTTAAAAGCAACTTTAAAGGTATTGTGCAGTCGTTACCGGTTGTAACGCGTTGGACAGACAATAGTCATTTCTTGTTGATCAGGGAAGGGAAATCTTTTATAGTAGATGCAGCAACAGGTGAGGAAAGAGATGCCACCGATGCAGATAAAAAGCCAGCTGCAGCACCATCTAAACCGTCGGTTTACACGGATCATAACGATTTGTATATAAAAATGAATGACCAAACTATTCAGCTATCCAATGATGAGGAGAAAGAAGTGAATCCTACCATGAGCCCGGATGGCAATTACGTGGCATTTACAAAAAAAAATGACCTGTACAGCATCAATATCGCTACAAAAAAAGAAACGAGGCTAACAGAAGACGGCAGCGAGGTAATTTTGAATGGTTATGCCAGTTGGGTATACACCGAAGAGATCCTCGGGCGTAATTCAAATTACCGCTCTTTTTGGTGGGCGCCCGACAGTAAGCATCTTGCATTTTTCAGAACGGATGATTCTCCGGTTCCGGTTTATACAATTACTGATGCCAATACACAACACGGATATGTGGAAACCCTGCGATACCCCAAAGTAGGGGATAAGAACCCACAGGTAAAGATCGGAATTGTAGTTCCCGAAGCAAGAGGAGGTGATATTACCTGGGCAGAATTCAATCCTAAGGAAGATCAATATTTTGGAGCGCCTTTCTGGAAACCAGATGGAAGTACGTTGTTGGTTCAATGGATGAACCGCAAACAGAATAATTTAAAGATTTGGGAAGTGAACCCGGCAAACGGAAGTAAAGAACTTTTTTACAATGAAAGCCAAAAAACCTGGATCGATCTGGATGATGAAGGGGAAAGAATCAGCTTTCTTGATAACGGAAAAGGATACTTGTTTTTTTCAGATTCTTCAGGATGGAAACATCTCTATTTTTATAATATGAAGGGTAAGCTGGTAAATGCTGTTACAACGGGGAAGTTTACGGTAACTGATCTTAATTATGTAGATGAAAAAAATAATGTTGTTTATTTTACTGCACGCAAAGAAAATTCCGCACACAGGGATTTTTACAAGGTAAACCTGGATGGAAAAAAAATGCAGCGTTTAAGCTTTGGAGATTACAATCACCTCTCAATAAACCTTTCTCCAGATGCTTCTTATTTTGTAACAACATATAGCAATGTTTCCAGTCCCGCAAAAATGACCCTGGTGAACAATACAGGAAAGGTCATTAAAGAAATAGCGGATGCAAAAGGCTCCGGTTTCAGCAGTTACGCTTTAGCAAAAACTGAAATGATCAGGGTTAAAAGTGACGATGGCCTATACCAACTGCCAATGAAAGTTACCTGGCCTATAAATATGGATAAGGCTAAAAAGTATCCCGTTTTAATTTCCATTTATGGTGGCCCAAACGCCGGAACTGTTATGGACTCATGGGTTTTAGGCGGTAACCAGCAATGGTATGCGAAGGAAGGTTTGATACAGGTTGCCATGGATCATCGTGCCAGCGGCCATTTTGGTAAAGAAGGTGTAAATTATATGTATCATAACCTGGGATATTGGGAAATGAAAGACTATGGCACAATGGTTAAATGGCTGATTGCTAACGCTAACGCAGACTCAACCAAAATCTGTATCACAGGATTCAGTTATGGTGGCTATTTAAGTTGTTATGCGCTTACTTACGGTTCAGATATTTTTACACATGGTATGGCTGGAGGTAGTGTTACAGACTGGAGCCTGTACGATACCCATTACACGGAACGTTTTATGGGAACAGTAACTGATAACCCGGAAGGGTACAAAACAAGTTCCGTATTAAATTATGCAGATAAGTACAAGGGTATGCTGCAGATAGTGCATGGTGTTATAGACGATAATGTTCATTTACAAAACAGCATACAGTTGATGAGTAAATTGCAGGATCTTAAAAAGGACTTTGAATTTATGATGTACAGCGGAGGCAGGCACGGCTGGGGAGGAAATAAAGGAGTCCATTTTCAAAATCTTAAGACTAAATTTATTTACCGGTACCTGCTGATGAAAGAAGTACCGAAAGGAATGCTTAAATAAGGTTTATTATAAGTAATTGAAGGCGTTGATAGGTAACATCATTACTATCAACGCCTTTTTTATGGCCTTTTCTTTAAAGAGCTTTTGGCGGTAACGTAATCCAGAAAGTAAATTACCTTTAACGATAAACTATTATAATGATTTTCGCGGATGGTTTTGTTTAGGTTGTTAAAATAATTTCTTTCAAAAGCCTGGCTGTTGGTGCCACCAAAATCTTTCCATACCAGAGAAATAAAACTGCCTTGGGCAAATTGCCAGTTGTAAACAATGTCGAAGCTTATAAAATTATAATTCTGGTTGGCATTGCCGGTGAAGGCTACTGAAGGTGTTTGTAATTTTCCATCTATATCCAGTTCGTAAAATTGTTTGGGATCTACTTTTGTCCACGAATGCCTTGTTCTTACAGTAATGCCCATCCGGTTTGTGAAAGTATATTTGATATTCATTACATTCTCTGCACCACGTACATTTCTTTTTGAAAAATAGATTATATCATTATTGTTATCATATGCTGCCCAACCAGGTTGGTTTTTTACATTTGAAATGTTTGCCATGTATTCAACAGAGAACTTTGTATTAAAGCGTACTTTTCCTGAAAGGCTGTAATCCAGGCTCGTTCTGTGAAATACACCACCCGTTCCCGTGAAAATATTTCCCGTCCAGGAATATTTTTTTGCAGAATTACTTTCATACCATAGGTTAAATCCAACGCTTCCTTTATTCCTGAAAACTTTTCCCAAATACCTGGGTTCATAAAAATCATTATAGTTACCGTTCACGTTAAAGCTAAATCCCAGCCACTGTAATTTTTTAGTTTGTGCGTTACCGTTGATATTTCCTCCAAGGTTCTGAAACATCAGTGAAGGGCGTTTTAGCTCATCAATCGGAGACACTAACCTGCCATACCATCCATTCACATTTATACGCATCTGGTTGTACCAGTGTTTTGGTTTGTTCCAGTTATAGCCAATCCAGAAGCCCTGGTCCATACTATTATTATTGGTAAAGAAACCAAGATCACTTTTATCATATTTTTTATTATAAAGGTCCTGGTAAATAGAAAAGTTCAGACGGCCGCTTGTTTTACCAAAATAGATGGAGTGCGCATATCCTGTGATGGTTTTATTTTCTGCCCCGATAATGTTGCTGATACTTATGTTACCGCCGATATTCCATTTGTTCTTTTTGTCGTTAAAGTCAAACAAGGCAGCGCTTACATTAGCATCATAGTCTTCGCCGCTGCGCCATACATTGGTATTAACAAACGATATGCTGCTGTTATGCTTTAACGTTTGATCAAGCACCAGGATATTATAATTAGTAAGTGGCATAGTTTGCAATTCTATGTGCTCACCGGTTGTTTTGTTTTGGAGGCTGGCATATTGAGGTTGTGTTACTGCATTTAATAAAGCAATACCTAAGCCCTTTTGGGTTCGTCCGCTGATTTTTGTAGCGTTAATGATTTTAGCCTGGGCCGGATCTTCCAGTAATATTTGAGTAGTATCGTAATTGAAGCTTCTTTTATAAACAGGGTCTGTACCAATGCGACGGCTGTAAAAAAGATTCCCTTTGCTAAAAAGTTCTGTGCCTTCGGTAAAGAATGTCCTGTTCTCGGTAAATCTTTGTTCAAAAGGGGAAAGGTTTAAGAACTTATTGTCTGTTTGCACCTGGCCAAAATCCGGTATTAGCGTCATATCCAGCGTGAATGCCTGGTTGATACCATATTTTACATCCATACCTCCATTTACGATACTTTCAGTTTTTTTATCAAATCCGTTATGGTTTAAATAAGTTGAGAAGTAAGGAGATAGCTGCAACCTTAGCGGGGGTTTGATATCTTCCAGGCCGGTAATAAAGCCTTCCTGGGTTAGAAAGCCATTAGCATTGGGATCGATTGGTTGCCAGAATAACTGCTGTCCGCTCTTTTGCCTTTTCCGAACGATATTTAACCCCCAATCCTGGATCTTTTTATTGCCGAAACGGATAGCGGAGTAAGGTATGAACATTTCAAATGTCCACCCGTTTTCCTGTATTTTGCAGGCGCTTTGCCAAACGGCGTTCCAGCTAAAATCTTCGCTGTTACCATTTATATTAGGAGAAACCTTAGCATCCATTTGTTCTCCCAGCGGCGTAACAAAATATTCAAAGCCATTCAGTTTGTCGTTGTAGGTATCAAAAACTACCCCGATAAAATCATTGTTTCCAAATCCATCACGGCCTATTAACTCAGCAGCAATACTGTCTTTATTTAGTTCATGCAAGTAACCTCCAACAAAAACACCTTCGTTGTTATATAAAATTTTTACCATGGAACTGTTTCCGTCAGATTCTTTGCGAAAAGGGGTGGGCCTCAATTCTACAAACGAATCAAGAATCGGAGCTTCCTGCCAGGCTATATCATCCAGCATACCATCAACTTTAATGCTGGTGCTTATTTTTTTTGCAGCTATTTTTTTCTTTTGCGTTTGGCAAAATACAGGCAAAGAAATAGTTATTGCAACAGCGATTGCAGCAGTTTTAAAAAAAATCATGGCTATAACTTTAAGAGATCGATGTTTTGTTAAAAAACAACGAGTACGAAATTAAACGTACAACATCTCAAAATGTTACCGCTCATCAAAGAGAAGTTTTCTTTAGTAATTCATTAACAAAAAAGCGGTGCACGAGGCATGCGAAGTATTATAGCAGCAACTCATAATTTTCGGTTGCAAATATCATATCAAATAAAAAGATCATTATATAATTGTGCGCCAGGTATAACAGAATATTTTTCCAGGTCAGTGATGCCCGCTTCAGCCAGCACCTTTTCATCAATAAAGGAATTACCGGTACAGGTAATTGATGATTTAGATAATATTAAAAAAGCTGCATCTGCAATGATGTCTGTTGTCCTGCTCATATTCATCAATGTATCGCCGCCAAGTAAATTCTGAACAGCGGCAGTAGCTATGGTTGTGCGTGGCCATAATGTATTGGCTGCAATATTATACTTTTTTAATTCTGCTGATAGTCCGAGGGCAATCATGGTCATGTTATATTTACTTATCGTGTAGGCGAGATGGTTAGTAAACCATTTCAGGTCCATATTCAAAGGCGGGGATAAATTTAATATATGAGGGTTATCTCCTTTTTTTAAGAAAGGGATACAGGCCTTACTTACCATAAAAGTTCCTCTAACATTAATGTCATACATCAGGTCGAACCGTTTTGGATCTGTTTTTTCTGTAGGTAATAAATTAATAGCCGAAGCATTATTAATCAGGATATCTATGCCTCCGAATTTTTCAACCGCTTTCTCCACTACAGTTTGAATCTGGTCCTCAAAACGAATATCACATTGCACAGCAAGTGCCTGACCACCTGCCGCTTCCATTTCAGCCGCAGCAGAAAAAATAGTTCCTCCCAGTTTGGGATTTTCTTCAATACTTTTAGAAGCAATTACAATATTGGCGCCTTCTTTAGCTAATCGGAGACCGATCGCCTTACCAATACCTCTGCTGGCACCGGTGATAAGTACAGTTTTATTTTGGAAACCCATATTTTGTAATTGAAAGAGATGAATTAATAACCCGGAATGAATAATAAGAATTGACAACGGATAACTCTTTTAAAAGCCACCGCTGTCAATTACGAATCGTGAAATTAAGATAATGTTGCTTCGTGTGTAATATTGGTCTTGTAAAGTTTAGAGATCGGGCAGTTTTCTTTTGCATCGGCAACTGCGGCATTAAACTGCTCTTGCGAAATTGCCGGAACAGTTGCTTTTACATTAAGGTGAGATTCAGTGATACTGCCATCTTCCAATGTGATATCACATCGTGTTTCAATTACATCGGGCGTAAATCCTGCTGCATTTAAAACAAATGTTAGTTTCATGGTGAAACATCCTGCATGGGCTGCAGCAACAAGTTCTTCCGGGTTTGTACCTACTCCATCAGCAAACCTGCTGTTAAATGAGTATTGTGTTTTATTCAATGTGGTACTTTGTGTACTAAGATGGCCGGCACCTTCTTTGCCGGTACCTCTCCATTCTGCAGTTGCGAATCTTTTCATGATTATTATTTTATGATGAAATTGTTATTTATAATGGTTTAGCAATATACATCGAAAATACTGTTGCCAAATAAAGCATCACATTAAATTTTCCTTGTAAATAGTTTCACTAAATCCTACCAGTATTGTTCCTGCTAATTCCAGGATCGGCCTTTTTATCAGGCTGGTTTGATCCTGCATCAAACTGCTGGCAAGGTTACTGTTAGTTATTGTTGCCTGAATGGAAGGGTCAATATTTTTCCAGGTGGTCCCTTTTTTATTGAGAAGGATTTCCCAATCGCTCAGTTTTGCCCATTCAAGCAGTTTAACAAGGCTGATGCCCTCTTTTTTATAATCATGAAAAGTAAAGGATATCTCGTTTTTCTTCAGCCAGGCAATTGCTCTTTTTGTGGTATCGCAATTTGGAATGCCATAAATGGTTACAGGTTTCATGCAGGTAACTGATAATTTATTAATTATCCTGGAAATTTTGATGAAGGTATTTTTACAGTACCGGAAGATTCCATGATACGCCAGTTCTTAAAATCCTGGGCAGACTCCATGCCTCCGGCTCCATTGATAAATTGAGTTTTTGTGCGGATCTTCACAGGCTTATCCGTATAGAATTCAGTGCCTTTACGGCTTCGGTCCCAGTATAATTCATCGCAAAAAAGTGTATCACCTTTCACGATATTTACCACCTTCACACTATCCCTTAAGAATACAATATTTTGATTTTGTTTGTACCGGGCATATTTAGCTATCAAAATACTTTCAATGATACCTTCTTCATTGTAAAAATCTGCATGAATAGTTTGTGGGAATTCTACATATGGCACCGTGTCTTCTACATTTAACATAACAGGCGCTTTGATGATCGATTTGGTTTTTCCTCCCATCGTATAGGTTATCACAACGTTTATAGCTTCTTCTACCCCTGTTTTTTTCTTATTAAGGTTGTTAACTACATTTTCATTGTTCTCGCAGGAACATAAAAAAATGCAGCCTGTAAAAAAGGCTGCAATGGTTAATTTATTTAGTAAATGTTTTTTCATTGTAAACGTCAAATCAAAAATAACGCTTTCATTATTGATAACTTCTTTTTTGAAACCAATAAGCATTCATAGAAATACCTATATTAATCCTAAGATTGGTTTCACGGAAACTGATAGATTCTTTATTTCCTCTACCGCCAGCTTCTATTGCTGTATTCAATTGCACAAAATCACCGGAGCGTAAAAATCTGAAGGATGTTAAAGGGAAGCTGGCTCCCAAAGTGGCTGCATAATTATTTCGGGTTTTATCAATTTTGATATAATCAGGACCAAAATAAAGTCCCGCCCTGTACTTTACAAATCGCCAGTATTTATTAGAAGCAGTGCTTGCCTTTGCAGGATAGTATTCGGCTCCTAACCTGATCGTCCAGTTGTCATCAACAGATTCTACCTTATCATAATACTTATATTTTGACCAGTTCGTCATTTCAAAATCTGCACCTAAAAGCCAATTGTTTCCTTTATCCTGGTAAGTAAACCCAACGCCCAGTGTAGCAGGTAATTTTACAGTTCCTCTATTGCCTACCGTAGAAGTAATAGTATCAACCCCAACAATGCCACCGTTTCCGTCAAATACAAAAGTTTCATTTACCAGGTCTTCAGTTGCTCTCAAATTTTGCTGCAGATTCAGGTATGCACCTAATTTAAAAAATCCTAATTTCTTAATAGGGATCATATATTGAATGCCGGTATTCAGAAATACTCCACCATAGCTTGCCTGCGTTTGTAAATTTGATTTGTAGTATGCAATAGAATCATTTACAAAAACTTTTTGCGTGCTGTAATCTTTGTTTCCAAATGAATAACCTGTACTTACCCCGATACTGAAATTCTTTATTTTAAAACCAGTACTTACGTTCGCCTGGTTCAGGCCTCCAGAGCCTTCGTATAAAGTGTTTAAGCTATCGATGCCGGCTAAACGCTCATTTTGCTCAATTTTGTAGTTGATCCTGGTTATAGGACGAAGTCCGAAACTTAGCCCCCAATTAATGCCATTTCTTTCCATTTTTCTCGTTGCGATAGGAAAGGCGATCTGAATATAGGATATCAACGTATTGGTAGCCCTGTATTTATCGGTCGTGCTAGTGCTTTTCAATGTTTTAATATCAATTTCCCCACCGATATCGAATAATGTGTTAGAAAAACTTTTAGTACTCGCAAGGCTTCCCAGAGAAGCAGGATTTTTAAAATTTATACTTAAACCTGGCTTGGGTAATTTGAGTGCTTCATCGGTACGCAGGTCTGAGTAACCTGCTGCTACTCCACCCATTCCGCGGTTGATTATATTTTGATTGGGCACCACATCTCCCAACCCATACCTTGAATAGGGTGAGTTCTCTTGTGCGATGGCGATTGAATATGTAAAAAAGGCAAATGATATCCCGACAATTCTCTTAAGCCCGGCAGTTGTTAAGTTCACTAAGTGCATACAGTCCTTTAAATAAAAAATTATAGTCGGCAAATATCTTGTTTTTAAGTTGACTGGCAAAATAGGCTGAATTGCCCCCGGTTAAAACCACGTTAAAGTTGCTGAATTTATCGCTATAATTTTGTATGAAACCCTCAATTTCATTGGTCATTCCTTTAATTACACCACTTTGAAGATTTGTTTTTGTGTCATAGCCGATAAGCGGAAAATGCCAGCTTGCCTGCACTAATGGGAGTTTAGCGGTGAGTTCATGCATCGATTTAAACCTCATGTCCATTCCGGGAGAAATACTGCCACCTAAAAACTGGTGAAACTGGTTTACAAAATTATAAGTGATACAACTTCCCAAACCGATCACCAGGTTATTCTTTTTTGGGTAAAAATGAACAGCACCTGCTACCAATGCCAGCCGGTCTGCCCCAATAGTTTCCGGTTTATTTACCGGATTAGTGAAGTTAAGTTGAGTAGCTGCTGATAAAAGGTGAAAAGCTGTTTTGTCTGCCAGTAATTTTTCAATTTCCTTGTTATGATGAATAACGGAGGATAGGATAGATCTTTCCGGGCAGAACTTTGAGATCAAATTATTGATTGTTTCCAGGCTATCATCTGCCAGGTAGATCTCTTCAAAAAATTGATCGTTTTCAAATATCGCCGCTTTAAGGCGGGTATTTCCAAAATCAAGGCAAAGTGTGTTCAAGGATAATGATTTTAGCGTTTATAAGCTTACCGTTAGTTTACACTGAATTAATTTATGGCAATCAATAATTAAATCCTGGAAGGTTTTTAAAATGCCCGTTGAGTTTAATTTTATCTTTTAGCAGATCCATATTTTCCATTACAGGTATGATTGTTGCCAGATGCCTTTTTAAAAATTCCTGCCGATGTAATTCATCCAGGAATTCCAGTAAAAGATATTCATCCTCAATCGATAAACCTGCATGATGCGCTACGTCGTAGCTGTTTAATTGATCATCCGGCTTTTTAAAATCTTTTGTAACACCTAGTGTTTTATGTATCTCACGGATTCCATTAATCACTTTTTTCATCAAACCTGCACTTCCCCTGGTAATATTTTGTGGATACGTAACGATAGCGCCACTGAAAAGTTTTTCCGGAAGATCTTTTATAATTTCTAATATTTTAAAAACCTGTATGCCGTTAGTTTTTATATCCATTTCACCGCTCTCGTAAGTTTTACTCACCTCAATTACTTCCATTAGTGTTCCCATTTCACTTATCTTATTCTTAACAACAGCCGGAATACCAAACGGCTTTTTGTTTTCGACACATTCCTGTATTAGTTGTTTATACCTTGGTTCAAAAATATGAAGGTTCAGTTGTTCCCCCGGGTAAACAACAATGTTTAAAGGAAATATAGGAATAAAATTAGTCATGGCTACACAGGTTATTTTGAAATTACCCAATATGCAAGTGATTGCAAAATTATTTCTTTAAGGAATTAAAAAAGCATGATTCCATAAGTTTTACAGAATGATCCCAGTTAAAAGTATTGTTAATCAATGTGCTGCCAGCTGCTGCCAGTTGCACACGCAATTGGTCATTTTTAAGCAAAGATCTTATTTTTTCAATCATATCTTTTGTATTGCCTGGTTGTACCAGGATAGCTGTAGAGCCGTTGATGGCGTAATCGTGATGGCCGCCAATATCTGTGCAAACTACAGCGCAGCCGCAAGCCATGGCCTCTGCGGGCGGTAAGGCCCAGCCTTCGCCCAGACTGGGGGAAAGAAATATTGCCGCTTCGTTATATAGCTCGCAAAGATTAGCTGGTTTTTGCACATACTTCATAAATTCAGGCAAACCCTCAGGCACAGGATAAACTCCAAAAAGCTGAACTTTTAATCGTGGGAATTCCTGTTGCAATTGTTTCAGGGCACTGATACCTGTCGCACTGTCTTTACGGGATTCCTCTGAATATAGCATGATCACCGTAAAGGGATCTCTTGAAGCCGGGGATGTTTTTATAAAAAATTTTTTATTGTCTATTGCATTCGGAATATGAACAGGATTAATACCATTGTTTTTTGCCGCTACCATTTTTTGAAGATACCTGGCAATGACGAGGTGGTTCACCGGCAGGGAAAAACTGGCCTCTACCTTATCCTGGTGTCCTGCCCATATTTCATAATCCTGAATGAGGTTAAATTTTTTTCCTTTCGATGGCGAAAGTACAGCTACAGCGTAGGTCATTTGCCACCAGGTACTTAATACAATATCAGCATTTGGCAAATAGCGGTCGGTTATTTCCGAAATAATGCTGCTTTTGATTTCTTTGTTTAATTTAAACCATTTTGGCCTCCCAACACCTCTCAATGCAAACACGAGTTGCTTATACCATAAGGGAGTATTCGATTTCTTAAAAGGCCTTTTTATGCTGTGAAATATAGATACGGTATGTCCGTTTTGCTGAAGCCGGTTGGCATATTCATACATGATCTTTGCGCCACCAACCGGTTTTGTTACGGGAAAAGGAAGAATAATATTGATGATAAGTTTATTCATGCTGCGGAACGATTGTGTATCAGGAAAAGCGTGTATGCGTATTAGTTAAATTGTTAGAAACGTTGTACAGTTTTTTCTTTCAAAGAATCCCGGATGATAGTAACTACTTCTTTAACACTTAATATTTTTTCACTTGATCTGCCCTGTAATTTAAATTCCTGCTGAGATACTGATATAGCCTTCCTGTTACTAAAAAACATATTCAATGCTTTTAGGAAATACAGCCTGCCGGTAAAGAGCCGTATCAATGTTTCCGGCAATAGTTGTAAATACCAAAGTGCGAGGGGCAAGCCCGTTAGGTGAATAGCATGCAGGTACATTTTGTTGCGGTAATAAATTGAATTGATATATGCTTTTTTGTTTTTAGATTTAATACTTACCGAAACTTTGTGCCGGCACACTGCAAAATGTTCATAGTAACATTTCCATCCAACCCGCCAGGCACGAAGGCTGAGATCAAAATCTTCTACATAGAAAGGTGCATAAATTTCGTTGAAGCCAGCCAGGAGCAATAGTTTTTTTCTGTCTACAAACGCATTTGCGCCAGAAAGGTACATGGAAAAAAGCCAGTCGTCTTTTTGTGGTGCCTCTGAATAATAATTGCCGGTTGTTTTTATTTTTGCGCCATGAAAGCTGGGGTACTTTGCAGCATCCTGTATTACATCATCATCCCAGCCAACGATGCGGCCCATTACCCCAAACGTATCTTCTTTTTCAAAGTAACGCAATAAAGGAATAAAATAGTCTTCTGATAATAGTACATCACTGTTCAATAATAAAACATGATCATAGTGTGCACTAAAGATGCCCTTGTTGATAGTTGGAGAAAATCCCCTGTTTTCACTATTCTCAATTATTTTAACAGCAGGAAAATTTAACTTTAAAAAAGATATTGACCCGTCTGGTGAGCAATCATCAGAAATAATGATCTCATTAGGCAATGTGGTATATGCCAACGCCTTCATCAATGCAGGCAAAATCTTTGGCAGCAATTCAACTCCATTATAATTAGGAACAACAACAGAAATGCCTTTAATGCTCAATGAAAATTATTTTCAGACAAAGAACGCAAAGAATAATAAGGACATCAAATAAAAATCTCTCTTACACATGAGCATTTTCTCCCTTATCTAAACTATTTTGCAGTATGTGGCAGCAATTAAAGAATGATATCAGCAGGGGCAACATCAATGCTTTGGCACGCTGCATTTCATTGATCGAAAATGACGTAGAGGGATTCGACGGTTTGCTTGCCTCACTTCCAAACACAATTACTCCGGTAATCGGTATTACAGGCCCGCCCGGCGCAGGAAAGAGTACTCTAACGGATGCGCTGATAGGTATTTTAGCGGGACAGGGAAAGAAAGTTGCCATACTGTGTGTAGATCCATCCTCTCCCTTTAATATGGGAGCATTGCTTGGAGACAGGATCAGGATGAGCCAATGGTATAACAATCCGAATGTTTTTATCCGTTCGTTGGCCACGCGTGGATCATTGGGAGGTTTGCATCCAAGGATAATAGAAATAACCGATGTTTTAAAATTTGCGGGTTTTGATTACATTATTGTAGAAACAGTTGGTGTAGGGCAAAGTGAAATAGAGATTGCAGGCCTGGCAGATGTTACCATCGTAACCATTGTACCCGAAGCAGGGGATGAAATACAAACGATGAAAGCGGGCTTGATGGAGATTGCTGATATTTTTGTTGTGAATAAATCAGACCGGCCCGGTGCAGATGCATTTGTACGAAATTTAAAAATGATGCTGGCACCGGCATTTAGTAATCACAAGGATGAAATACCAATATTAAAAACTATTGCCGATAAAGCTGAAGGTATAATTGAACTGGCTGCAGCTATTGAAATTATATTAAAACAACAAACAGTAAACGATAAAAAGTACTGGTTGCTTACTGAAAAAGCATATCACCTGATACAGCAACAAAAAATGAAAGGTATCAGTAAACTTGAATTGAAAGAAAGTATTATTGAAGCCGGAGAAGATTTTAATTTATACCGCTTTATTAAAAATTACTAAGAAACCCCATTTTGCTCTTCCATTTGCTTATTATTTTTCCACCAGCGGAAGCCAATAAATCCTACGATTATAAATGGGGAAAGCATCAGGTATAAAATACCGTTGTTTAAGCCAATGGCAGGCTTCTCACCCAGTTGCTGCGCCGTTTTAGTACACATAGAGCATTGTGCAGAAGCCTCCTGCAGATGCAGGGTAAATAACAACATTAAAGAAAATATGAAGAGCCATTTTTTCATAGGGCAAAGTTAATGCAAGTACAAAGAAATTACTATGGAATAGATGGATTTAATTTTTTGAAGAACAATGTATCATTGCAGATTTTTAGGATGAAGAGCTCATAACAGATTTTTACATTATTTGTAGTAGAGACAAGGGAAAATTATTTTATATTATGATTTACTGGAGCTGTTTGTATGTTTTTTAGCATTCAATAAAACCACAGAGGAAAAGGAGTACTTGTCACCGAGTTTCACAGAGTAGTGTAACGTTAACAAAAACTCTGTGAAACTCAACCCTTAACTCCTTTAACCTCCGTGGTAAAAAAACATTTGCAACTTATCATAGTCTACAACATTTCTAGCTTTTAGAAAACAATTTTGGATTGATCAACTGCAAAAAAAAATCCCGCCAATTGGCGGGATCAATAATACTATAATGAATTACGCTTCCTGTGCAGACATTGATTTGCTTACACGTTTCCTGTCATCTTCATTTAAGATCGTTTTACGAAGGCGTACACTCTTAGGCGTTACTTCAATGCACTCATCACCCTGAATATACTCCATACATTCTTCCAGGCTCATCTGGATCTTTGGTGCTGCCTTAGAAGCATCATCAGATCCGCTTGCCCTGTGGTTGGTTAATTTTTTTGGTTCTGTAGCATTAACAACAAGATCTCCTGGTTTGATATGTTCTGCAATGATCTGTCCTGCATAAACCTCCTGGCCCGGATCAACAAAGAAACGGCCTCTGTCTTGTAATTTATCAATAGAATATGCTGTTGTTTTTTCAGTTGTTTTGCTTAATAAAACACCATTGTTACGGCCAGGGATTGAACCTTTCCATGGTTTATATTCGCTGAAACGGTGCGCCATTACAGCTTCTCCGGCAGTATTGGTAAGCATGTTGCTTCTTAATCCGATCAATCCACGTGAAGGGATCTCAAATTCCAGATGTTGCATTTCTCCTTTACTTTCCATCACATGCATTTCTCCTTTTTTCTGTGTAACCAGATCAATTACTTTACCGCTATATTCAGATGGAACATCTACTACAAGGATCTCGTAGGGTTCGCTCTTAACGCCATCAATGTGTTTTACGATAACCTGCGGTTGACCAACGGTAAGTTCAAATCCTTCACGACGCATGGTTTCTATCAAAATTCCCAAATGCAGGATACCACGGCCAAAAACAAGAAAACTATCAGCACTATCGCTGTCCTCTACGCGAAGTGCAAGGTTCTTTTCAGTTTCTTTCATCAACCTGTCGCGTAAATGGCGGCTGGTTACAAATTTTCCTTCCTTACCAAAGAAAGGAGAGTTGTTGATACCAAACAACATGCTCATCGTTGGTTCATCTACACTGATCACTGGCAAAGCTTCAGGATTTTCAATGTCAGCAATTGTGTCGCCAATATTAAATGTTTCCAATCCAACTACCGCACAAATATCTCCGGCAAAAACTTCTGTAACTTTCTTTTTGCCCATTCCTTCAAATACATAAAGCTCTTTGATCTTCATTTTTTTATTGCTGCCATCAGCCTGTAACAAAGCGATCTGTTGGTTCTCTTTTATACTTCCACGGGCCACTTTACCCACAGCAATCCTTCCAAGAAAAGAAGAATAATCCAGCGAAGTGATCTGCATTTGTGATGGGCCTTCATTTACTTTAGGTGCCGGTACATACTCAAGTATGGCATCAAGCAGCGGAAAAATATTATCGGTTTCTGTTAAAGTTGTATTCATCCAGCCATTTTTGCTGCTGCCATAAATGGTAGGAAAATTCAACTGGTCTTCTGTAGCATCCAGGTTAAAGAATAATTCAAAAACAGCATCGTGAACTTCGTCCGGACGGCAATTTGGTTTATCAACCTTATTGATCACCACAATAGGCCGCAGGCCAAGTGCCAAAGCTTTTTGCAGTACAAAACGGGTTTGCGGCATTGGTCCTTCAAACGCATCTACCAATAACAATACACCATCAGCCATCTTTAGAACCCTTTCTACTTCTCCACCGAAATCACTATGGCCCGGAGTATCAATAACATTGATTTTAACGTCTTTGTAACTCACAGAAATGTTCTTACTAAAAATGGTGATACCACGTTCCCTTTCCAGGTCATTACTATCCATGATCAGTTCACCGGTGTCCTGGTTTTCCCTGAATACCTGTGTGGCATGTAAAATTTTATCTACTAAGGTTGTTTTGCCATGATCAACGTGGGCGATGATGGCGATGTTACGAATATTCATTATTTATAAGTGCTTTTAGCTATCAGCGTTAGCTTTTAGCCAGTGTGTAATATACTAACGGCTAATAGCTTGCAGCTAGTGGCTGTTTTTCGAGGCGCAAAGGTAATCATTTTCAGCCGGAAAGCAAGCCGCTTTGGCATTATTATGAATTTGTTAAAGAAGGCCAGCAATCTCCCGGTTTAAGACGGCATTATTCTTCCTTATGATGAATAAAAACCAACATCATTTTTCTTAACGCTAACAAGTGTTTCACTTAACTCTAAACTAATTATTAACTTTATTCTATTATGGCATTTAACCTTAATTCTGTCTATCAACCAGCCGGTGACCAACCGGATGCTATCAGGCAACTTACCCAGGGCATCGAAAACGGAGAACCCTATCAAACCCTGCTGGGTGTAACCGGAAGTGGTAAAACCTTTACCATGGCCAATGTTATTCAAAATGTACAAAGACCTACCCTGGTGCTTACTCATAACAAAACCCTGGTGGCTCAGTTATATGGTGAATTCAAACAATTCTTCCCCGACAATGCCGTAGGATATTTTGTTTCCTATTACGATTACTATCAGCCGGAGGCGTATATGCCTGTAAGTAATACCTATATTGAAAAGGACTTAAGCATAAATGAAGAATTGGATAAGCTTCGCCTGCAGGCAACAGCGCAGTTGCTTAGTGGAAGAAGAGACATTATAGTTGTTGCCAGCGTGAGTTGTATCTATGGTATGGGTAACCCTACGGAATACGAGAACGGTATTATCCGTATTAAAAAAGACCAGGTGATTTCCAGGCAAGGGTTTCTGCATTCCCTGGTAAATTCTTTGTATCACAGAAGCCAGGGAGATTTTACGAGGGGTACTTTCCGTGTTAAAGGAGATACGATAGATATTAATCTTCCCTACGTGGATTTTGGATACCGGGTAAGCTTTTTTGGCGACCAGGTAGAAAGTATAGAAACACTTGAACTGAGTACAGGTAAACGCATTAGCGAAGTGGAAAATGCTGCGATATTTCCTGCCAATTTATACCTGGCTCCAAAAGATATGTTGGTGCAGGTGATTCATGATATTCAGGATGAGTGTGCTGCACAGGTTGAATATTTTAAACAAAGTGGCAAATACATCGAAGCCCAACGCATTGGCGAAAGAGTGAACTACGATCTTGAAATGATCCGCGAGCTTGGATATTGCAACGGAATTGAGAACTATTCCAGGTTCTTTGACAGGCGCAAACCAGGAGCCCGGCCATTCTGCCTGCTTGATTATTTTCCAAAGGATTACCTGACTATCATTGATGAAAGCCACCAAACTATTCCGCAAATCAGTGGTATGTATGGCGGCGACAGGAGCCGTAAACTTGTATTGGTAGATTATGGCTTTCGTTTGCCTTCGGCAATGGATAATCGTCCGCAGAATTTCAATGAATTTGAAAGCCTTAGTAACCAGACAGTTTATGTGTCGGCCACACCGGGTGATTATGAACTTGACAAATGTGGTGGTGTGGTAGTAGAACAGGTAGTGCGGCCAACAGGCTTGCTGGACCCGCCAATTGAGATCAGGCCATCCATCAACCAGATAGATGACCTGCTGGAGGAAATTGACAAACGCATTAACCAGGGCGATAGGATACTGGTAACAACACTAACCAAACGCATGGCCGAGGAAATGAATAAGTATCTCGGTCGTATCAACATCAAATCAAAATATATACACAGTGAAGTGGATACACTCGAACGGGTGGAAATATTGCGTGAACTGCGTTTAGGCATTATTGATGTATTGGTAGGCGTAAATCTTTTACGAGAAGGCCTCGATCTTCCGGAAGTATCTTTGGTAGCAATAATGGATGCTGATAAAGAAGGCTTTCTTAGAAATGAAAGAAGCCTTACCCAAACAGCGGGTAGGGCTGCCCGTAATGTAAACGGGCTGGTTATATTTTATGCAGATAAAATGACCGAAAGCATGCAGAAAACCATTGATGAAACCCAGCGAAGAAGAGAAAAACAAATTGCGTTTAATATAAAACACGGCATTACGCCAACCACTATCATTAAAACCAAGGAACAGGTATTTGCTCAAGGTTCGGTGCTGGATGTTAAAGGATACGATCCTTCCAACCCATATGCCGTTGGGCCGGATGAAGAGCTGGTACCTGCAGCAGCCGAAGACCAGGAAATATATAAAACGATCCCTCAAATGGAAAAAGGTATTGCAAAGATCAAAAAGGAGATGGAGAAAGCTGCCCGCGACCTGGACTTTATGGAAGCCGCCAGGCTAAGAGACGAAATGTTTAAACTGCAAAAATACCTGGAAGCTGTGAAAGGTTGAGATAGATGCTAAGAAAAAATAAAAAACTGAACGCTCGCAGAAAAATTGATTCCTATGAACTGAGTTTACTTTAAAAGATAATTTATTAAATTTTAAATGGAATATGATCATGAAAATTCTGCTAAAATTAACTGCCATCAAAAAAATTGCCGCGTTGCTGGCAGTATTATTTATTGTTTTTGCCAGCTATGCACAAAAGAATTCAGCTGTTGCCACTAAACTATTATTCCGTAATATTAAAACGACGTTAACAGCCGCAGAAAAAAGCCAGGTGTTCAACAAAACTGGTTTTATAATAACGAAAGATAATAAGCAGTTCGCATTTGCGGATGATCCCGGATCTTTGGAATTTCCCTTTGATGTTATCGTATTGCCAGCAGACCTGAATAATGATGGCAAGGAGGAGCTATTCCTGATTTTTGGCAATAGTTATACTTCCGGTAACACTGGTTCTAATGTTCTGTTGTTTATAAAAGATAAGCTGGGGAACTACCAATCTAATTTTGGTTTTTCAGGTACAACGCCTTACATCATGCCCACTAAGAACCTCGGATTTCCCGACCTGCTCATTGGCGGGCCAGGATTTGAATTCCCGGTTTGGAGATGGAATGGACGAGAGTATGTTTTCAACCGAAAGATCACTGAGAAAAATCTTTCAAAAATCCAAACTGTTGATGCAGAAGCAGCAAGTAAAAAGTACACGGATTCAATCAAGCAATAATTTTACTATCTTACTGTTCATCTTAAAAATTAAAATGGGAGCTTATGATCGTTATAGCATTGTACAACCTTAAAGGTGGCGTTGGTAAAACAGCCAGTTGTGTAAATTTTGCTTATCTCGCAGCTGCAGACGGATATAAAACCTTATTATGGGATATTGACCCACAAGGTTCATCTTCATTTTATTACAAGGCCAAGCCTAAAACACACCCTGGAATAAAAAAGCTGATCGCCAAAGATGCGGTTATCGAAAATGCGATTCTTTCTACTGACTTCGAGTTACTGGATGTGATACCGGCCGATAATTCATCAAAAAGTTTTGACGTGATGCTGGAAGAAATGAAGCACTCAAAAAACAAGATCAAACATGTGCTAAAGCCGCTTTCAGAAGAATATGATTTTGTATTCATCGACTGTCCTCCGGGTTTCAGTGCATTAAGTGAAAATATTTTTAATGCGTCGGATATCGTATTGATGCCGGTTATTCCAACCACGCTTTCTATCAGAACGTATTTTATGGTAAAGGATTATTTCAAAGAAAAGGACCTGGATATTTCTAAAATGATGTGCTTCTTTAGTATGGCCGACCTGCGGAAGAACATGCACAACGAGATCATGGATGAATTATACAAGGATAAACGTTTCTTTCAAAACTACATTCCTTATTTAAGTGATGTAGAAAAAATGGGGATTCACAAAGCTCCGATAATGGAATTTGCAAACAGCGGTTATGCGGCAAGAAGCTTTCGTGAGTTGTGGACGGAGATAAAAGAAGGAATATTATAAAGAAAATTATTTTGAGCAGTGTCAATAAAAAAGCCTCCGTTTTATAAATGGAGGCTTTTACATATTATTAGAAGATGTTTATAATACCATTTTACCTGAACCGGTAGAAGTAAGGTTTGGCCCACCGGTCAATTGCGTACCGGTAAAATTTATGTTGCAAAACTCTATTATTGTGTCACCTGAGCCATTGGTGCTTACATAAACGGTACCGGCGGTTGCGTTCCAATCAACAGCATTAACGCCTGCAATATAAAGGCTGTGCATAGTAACCGATCCGATGGTATAAGTGCCTGGCGCAGGAGGAGTATCGCCAGGAAAAAAGACGTCAAGTTGCAGGGGCGACTCCTGTATGGTTGCCTGAAAGGTACCCGTACCTGTTGCAATGCCAAATGAAAATCCATTCAAAGTAAACTGCCCTACCAGTACAAATTTCCCATCTACAAGCCCGGTGCAAGGGCTGCTTGGCGCTGTTACATTTACATCAAACGTACAGCCTCCGGTTCCTACTGTAAAAGTACTTGACCCAACCGTAGAGGGAGTTCCTGAGCCTGTTAAAACAAGGGTTTGAGGTCCAGTAGCTGTAAACTGCCCGGTACGGGAAAAAGTAATACCATTTACAGTATTCGTAGTGATCGTATATAAACCTGCCGTTGTAACATTTACCTCTATTGATGCAGTATTAGCAGCTGTTAAAGGGCTACCTGTTGGATAATCTCCATCAACTGAAATAGGCGCACAAGCCCCGGGCGCACCCGTGAACGTGTATACAGCTGGTGGTGGCGCAGGTAAAAAAGTAATTGAAAAACTACAGTTGCTGGTACCAAAAGTTACGGGAAATGAAACTGCACCAAGATTAACAGGTGTTCCGCTTCCTGTGAGTACAATATTTTGAGCTCCCACTGCCAACGTTCCCGTGCCTGAGAATGTACAGCCATTGGTTGTAGTAGTGGTAATAGAATAAGAGCCGGCTGTTGTTACATTCACAGGGATCGTAACTGTGTTGGCACTGCTTAACGGAACACTTTGAGTGTATACGCCAGCGTTAGTAGAAGTGCTGCAATCCAACGTACCAACTGCATTCGTTACCGGGTTAATAACACTGGTTGTGGCTGTTATTAAAAATGAACAGCCGGTTACTCCTGGTACATAACTGGAAGTAATGGCTGAAACAGGTGTTCCTGTTCCAAATAGAGTTATATTCTGTGGTCCGGTAGTAGCAAAAGTTCCATCTCCGACAAACTGCATTCCATTGATAAGGCCAGTAGAAATAACATAGGTTCCCACAGTAGTTACATTAACTGTTACCACTACCGAATTGCTGTTATTAAGAGCAGTGCCAACAACGTAGTCGCCACTTATCAAGGGAGTAACACAAAGCCCTGGTGCACCATCCTGCACAAACACAGCCGTGCCGGATTGGCTTCCGCCTGTTTGGTCGGCGCCATTTTCCAGGCTTACCTCTTTTTCGCAAGAGGTTGCAGCAACTAATAATACCAGGGAAAATAATAAAAATCTGATTGAACGAAACATAATATTTAATCTTTAGCGGCAGTAAAAATAAGCTTTCTAGGCTATTTTATTAGTGCCGGTACAAAAATGATTTTATTTTAACGAATGCAGCCAGGTGGCTATAATGATTGTTTTCTTCTGCTTATCAGTTAATACGGTGCCTTAAGGGATATAAAAACTTTGTAAAACCCTGTGAAGGGAAAGTACAGGAAATCCCGAAGTAAGGTCGAAAGAAAGGTTTTCAATCAGACCAACATTGGGAGCAAAATAGTAATCTGATTCTGCTACAACAAGATTCGATCCCAGGAAATCCAGGTTTGTTGATAAATGCACATGGATCACGGAATTAAAAGTGACCCCCAACACAGTACGGCTTAATGTTTTAGAAACAATCTCCCAGTCGTAGTTAAATGCTTGTCCGGCATTCATGTTAACGTCAGTCCATGTGGCACCAACAGGTTCATTTGCTTTTAAAATAGTAGTGGTAACCCTGTTTGTTGGCGCAGTAAAGGCAAACACACTGGTTACGCCCGCAGTGCAATTATGATAGCTGTCGGCTGAAGTACCCGGAGCTGAAAAGCGCTGGTACACTTTTCCATCAACTGTTGTGTCACTCACATAAGTTATAGTAGTGGCGGAAGTATTCACCGGGCCGGAAGCAGTTGTATCTACATAAGTATAAGTACTTCCTGTGCAATATGGATAATAGGTGCAGGCTTTGCAATTCGTAGAATCGTTTCCGTTGTTAGTTGGCAATAAGCCATTATCGCTGCTAATTTCTTTTTGGCAGGAAAAGATGGAAATAATAAACAAGCTGATAAACAGCATTAATTTGATGGTACGGTACATAATAAATTTAGCTTTGGAACAGTGAAATTAGCGATTAAGTTCAAATTTTGCCTGCAAACCCAAAAAATCAATTTATTAAGTTGTGTATCACAGGTAAGCCATATATTTATTGTGAATTTATTTACAAAACTGATTAAAAAAATGATACTGTTATGAAAAGAGAATTATCCGGATGGTTTAGCCCGGCATTGCAAAAAGAGATGCCAATAGTGTCTTACGGAGATTACGGCTTTGCACTTCTACTAGTACCAACTGCTGCTGCCGATTACCTGGAGTATGAACGTTTTCAGTTGATGGAAACTCTGGCACCGTATGTTAACGGAGGTAAAGTAAGAGTCTTCTCAATTAACAGCATCAACAATGAGAGCTGGCTGAACAATGAGATGGCCGGCGAACACAAAGCAATCCGTCATAACCAGTTTAATGAATATGTTTTTAATGAAGTAGTACCGTTCATTCGCACCAGCACATCCTGGGAAACGCCCATCATAACCTGTGGCGCCTCCTTCGGCGCCCTGCATAGCATGAATCTCTTTTTAAAACGCCCCGACCTCATTAATGGTGTAATCGCTATGAGTGGCGTTTACGACCTTACAGAATATACAAAAGGGTTTTACGATGACCAGGTATATTTTAATTCTCCGGCGCATTATATTCCCAATCTATCAGATGAGTGGTACTTGCAAAACATTCGTCGCAGTCAGCATATTCATATACTTACCGGCAGTGGTGATTATGAAGACCCGCAGGCTTCCCGCAATTTTTCCGGCGTGCTGCACAGCAAAGGTATTAACCACGATCTCAATATCTGGGGGCATGAATGGAAACACGATTGGCCTACCTGGAGGGCCATGTTGCCGGCGTATTTGGAACATAAATTCTAATTTTTGCTGTCCTGAGTTTTAAAACTCAGGACAGTTTCTTTTAAAACTCAGGACAACAGCTATGTGTTACTGATTGCCGCATTTACTTTAATTTTATGCCATGCAAAAAAAACTTTTTCTACTAGATGCAATGGCCCTTGTGTTTCGTGCATATTATGCGCTCATCCGCAGCCCACGCATTACCAGCAAAGGCCGCAATACCAATGCTCAGTTTGGATTTACCAATACACTGATCGACCTAATTAACAATCAAAAACCTACACATATCGCTGTTTGTTTTGATACGCATGCTCCAACAGAACGTCATACAGATTTTGCAGATTACAAAGCCAATCGCCAGGAGGCACCGGAAGATATTATTTCTTCGATTCCAGATATTAAAAAGATCATCGAAGGGTTTAATATTCCGGTGGTAGAGTTGGATGGTTATGAAGCCGACGATATAATCGGAGCACTTGCAAAGAAAGCGGAGAAAGAAGGCTACGAAGTTTTTATGGTAACTCCTGATAAAGACTATGGACAGCTGGTATCTGAAAACATAAAAATTTATAAACCCGGTTACCAGGGCGGTACAGTGGAGATCATGGGACCGGAAGAAGTTTGTAAAAAATGGGATATAGCTAATGTGAACCAGGTGATTGATATTTTAGGATTAATGGGTGATGCAGTAGATAATATTCCGGGTATAGCGGGAGTGGGTGAAAAAACAGCTGCCAGGTTATTAAAGGAGTACCATACTTTAGAGAATATACTTGCCAATGCCGATAATATCAAAGGTGCAATGGGAGAGAAGATTAGGAATGGTAAAGAGGATGCCATCATGAGTAAAAAGCTGGCCACAATAATTTTAGATGTGCCGGTAGAATTTCATGAGGAAAATTTTTGCATGAAAGAATGGAATCGCGAAGCTCTTACAGAAATATTCACCACGCTGGAATTTAAAACCATGGCTAAAAGGATACTCGGGGAAGATATTGCTATAGCTACACAACCAATAGCACCGGAAGGGCCGGCACAAATGGATCTTTTTGGGAATGCGGTGGAACAGAAACAATCGGTAAATGCCGGTTATTCAGAAAATGATTTGCCATCCACTTATGGCGCACCAACAAAGAACATAAATAACACCGTTCATAATTATACATTGGTAGATAACGATGATGCAATTGATGATCTTATAAAATTATTATATAAAGAATCCCAAATTAGTTTTGATACTGAAACAACAAATATTGATGCTAACATGGCCGAACTGGTTGGATTAAGTTTTTCAATAAAACCTGGCGAAGGATATTATGTACCATGCAGCGCTGATCGTGAAAACACAAATAGCCTGTTGAAGAAATTTTCCGGTTTGTTTAATGATGAAAGCAAAGTATGGGTTGGCCAAAACCTTAAGTACGATATGCTTGTTTTAAAATGGTACGGGGTGGAACTGGCAGGAAATATTTTTGATACCATGCTGGCGCATTACGTGATAGAGCCGGATGGGAAAAGGAGTATGGACCTGCTGAGTGCCCAGTTCCTGAGTTATGAGCCAATTCATATTGAAGAATTAATTGGCAAAAAAGGAAAGTCGCAGGGAAATATGCGTGATGTAGAAATTGAAAAAGCCAAGGAATATGCAGTGGAAGATGCCGATATCACATTGCAGCTTAAAAATACATTTCTTCCCATGCTAAAAGATAAGGAAGTGGAGAAAGTATTTTATAAAGTGGAAAACCCTTTGGTTAAAGTTCTTACTGCAATGGAGTTTGAAGGTATTCGTGTAGATGAACAGTTCCTGCTGGAATATTCCAAACAACTGGAAAAAGAAGCGAAGCTGGCGGAAGAAAGCGTTTACGCACAAGCGGGAGTAAGGTTTAACCTGGCTTCGCCTAAACAACTCGGAGAAGTATTGTTTGAGAAATTGCAACTTGACGCTAAAGCAAAGAAAACAAAATCAGGCCAGTATGCTACCGGCGAAGATGTACTTTTAAAGTTAGCCAGTCAAAATAAGATTGTAGATGATATACTTACATTTAGAGAGTATACCAAACTAAAAAATACTTATGTAGATGCATTGCCCCAGTTGATTAACAGCAGAACGGGAAGAGTGCATACCAGTTATGCGCAGGCAGTAGCAGTAACGGGTAGGCTTAGTAGCAATAATCCCAACCTGCAGAATATACCTATACGCACAGACAGAGGCCGGGAGATCCGCAAAGCCTTTATACCAAGAGATGAAAACCATGTGCTGGTTTCTGCCGATTATTCTCAGATCGAATTACGAATTGTTGCCGCAATAAGCGGGGATGAGAACATGTGTGCAGCATTTAAAACGGGCAAAGATATCCATACAGCAACTGCGGCAAAAGTGTTTAATGTGGAAGAATCTGCTGTTACAAAGGAAATGCGGTACAAAGCAAAAAGTGTGAACTTTGGAATCATTTATGGTCAGGGGGCATTTGGTCTCGCAGAAAATTTGGGTATTTCCAGGTCTGAAGCAAAAGAGATCATTGATAATTATAAAAAGCAATTTCCTAATATCCAGCAATAC
Organism: Ferruginibacter sp.; assembly: GCA_031411955.1. GTDB lineage: Bacteria > Bacteroidota > Bacteroidia > Chitinophagales > Chitinophagaceae > Ferruginibacter. The sequence goes on along the minus strand of JANOCC010000029.1, from coordinate 131,811 downwards.
ATGGATGATACTATCAATTTTGCAAAAGAAAATGGGTATGTGGAAACACTAATGGGGCGTAAGCGATGGCTGAAGGACATCAACTCAGCAAATTTTACAGTACGTGGTTTTGCAGAGAGGAATGCAATCAATTCTCCCATACAAGGTACCGCGGCCGACATGATAAAACTTGCCATGATCAGGATTCAGCTGGAATTCCGTCGTCATAATTTTAAGTCGAAGATGCTATTGCAGGTGCATGATGAACTTGTGTTTGATGTTATGAAGGAAGAGCTGGAAAAAGTAAAACCGGTGATCCTTGATTGCATGCAACATGCATTGACTTTACCAAACAACGTTCCCACGGATGCAGAATTGGGCGCAGGCGCTAACTGGCTGGAAGCGCATTAAAAAAAGGGTGATTTGTTGTTTTTTTCTGACTAAAACCATACTTTGCAAAAAAAACATATATATCATGAAAAAGTCAATAATTACATTCAGTCTATTAATTGCAGCTGCATGCTGTAATGCCCAGGCACAAGATTCAGATGCAATGATGAAAGCATGGCAGGCTTTTATGACTCCCGGCAATGAACACAAAATGCTGGCTGCCTCAACCGGTACATGGAACGAGGAAATCACCATGTGGATGGCACCAGGTGCTCCTCCTGAAAAAAACACATCAACGGCAGAAAATAAAATGATCATGAATGGCCTTTATCAGCATTCTACCCATACCGGTAGTTTTGGGGGAATGCCGTTTGAAGGTATTGGTATTACTGGTTACGACAATGCCAAAAAGCTATTTGTTTCTACCTGGATAGATAATATGGGAAGCGGGATCATGTATATGGAAGGAACATGGGATGCAGCTACTAAAACGGTGAATATGAAAGGAAAGCAAACCGATCCTATGACGGGGAAGTCTATTGATGTAAGAGAAACTTTAAAAATTGTGGATGATAAAACACATGTTTTGGAAATGTTTGAAACGAGAGAGGGTAAAGAGCGTAAAACAATGGAAATTAAAATGACAAAAAAATAATATTTCTTTTAGTGTAATTTACAAAAGCCGGAGTAATAGACCTCCGGCTTTTGCATGCATAGCTGCTTATAATAACGGATAAGTAAATGAAGATCTTATGAAGAGATATTTAGTATTTAACGCAAAAATGGAAACCGGTTTAATACTACTTTTTTCATAGTTGTTATTTACAACCTGGTCTCTTCCTTTATCAATATTTATCAATCCGATAGAAACCGGAGTTGCCCCCGTTATCGATGCCGCAGGAGTTACAACCTGGATTGATAATTTTCTTTCTAGTTTGGTATAGGCAATTACCATAAACGGCAACACTATTAATAAGGTTATCCATTTAATAAAAGCGGAAGGATGATGATTCATGTGCGTGATTTTTAATTGTTACACAAAAAAAGGATAGTTGTTGGGATGTAACAGTAACTACATTGCCATCGGCTATCCGTATTTAATATTCGGTAAATTCAGGAGTTTGCAAAAGTAGAGGGTAACATCAGCCGGTACAATAAAAAAAGGGTTACCAACCACGATAACCCTTATAACCTAAAAACCAAAGTCAAAACTTTTAACCTTAAATAAATAACCTGCTTAATAATTATTTAGTCTGATTGTTGTTGCTTACCTTATTAATGTTACACAAAGAAACTAACCGGTCTGCTTTGATAGTATTTTAAATTTGTAAACGGCATCCCCTGTTCAACAAACGGGAAAAGCAACTTTGTATGCATAATCATTATATTTTTTTCCGGGCTTCTTTAATTATCTTCAATTCTTTAATATTTAGCGTAGAATACATTACCTGCAGCTTTTTTCCGGGCTGAATAAGTATAAAGTCTGAAACTTTCAGCATATCCGTGATCTCGCAGACAAAACTTTTTCCACGGTCTGGTTGCACCTGCAGTTGGATAATAGCCTGCATTTCTTCTTTTATGCAAACGCCGGTAAGTTCTACAGTTAGCACCATAGCTTCGGTTGTTATAAAGTCTTTATGCAGGAATGTGAGTTTCTTTCTTAAAAAATGGAAAACGAGGATGATGCCAACGCAAACTGAAAATATATAGATGAATGGAAGCATTTTATTTTCCTTTAATAGCTCAAAGGAAATAAACTGTACATCTATCCAGCCTTTTAATTAGTGACCGGAAGGTATAAACCTGCAAAGGGAAATGAAGGCAGCGAAGAATACCAGTTATAAAAATCACACTAAACTTATCTCAGTTTTAATTGCTGTAATACCTCTTCTTTTTTCCTCCTGGAAACTTCAACTTTTGAGCCATCAGTTAGCAATACAAACTCATTGTCGTTGCTTACACGTGTAATATGCCTTGGATTTACAAGGTGGGATTTATGTGTGCGAATGAACTGGAATTCATCCAGCATTTCTTCAAAATGTTTTAATGTTTTACTGGCAATGAATGGCCTTTTTCCGACAAGGTGAATATGGGTATAACTGCGGTCAGCTTCCAACCTCAGGATCTCATCAATAGTAAAAAAGTAAACACCTTCATTAGAAGGCACGGCAATCCTAAAATCACGGATCTCCTTTTTGTCCATATTCTGAACAAGGTTATCAAACAGTTGTTTTTTTTCCAGTACAGATTCTTTCTTTTCCTGGTGCCTTAACACAGCTGCTTTCAGTTCATCGGGATCAACAGGTTTAAGTAAATAGTCCAGTGCGCTGAAGCGGATTGCCTGTATCGCATATTGGTTATAGGCAGTAGTAAATATCACATCAAATGAAGGGTCTTTTAAAGACACAAGAAAGTCAAAACCATTTTTGTGCGGCATTTCTACATCAAGAAAAACAATGCCGGGTTCATAATCGTGTAAGATTTCCAAAGCGCTGTCAACAGAGTCGGCCTGTTTTGTTTCCGTGATCTCGGGAATAAAATTTTCAATATAATGATGCAGGATGTTTCTTGCTTTTAGTTCATCATCAATGATCAGTGCTTTAATCATAAAAGAGTATTAATTATTTTTTAAAAAAGTAGATAACTCAATCACCACTTTAGTACCAGTGGCATTTTGATGCTCATCATATTTATCAACTATCTGGATACTGGCATGGTAGCCTTGTAATTCCAGCAGATTCAATCTGTCTTTTGAAATTTTTAAACCTTTAGATTCGTGGCGTTTAGCTTTGCTTTGTTGTTCCTTTAGTTCAAATGATTTTTTACGGCCAATTCCATTGTCATCTATTGTACATCGGAATAGTTCTTCATTTACCCGTTTAAACTCGATCTTCATGCTTCTTTCTCCTTCCTTATGCATCAGCCCGTGCCACAAAGCATTTTCTACATAGGGTTGCAGCAACATCGAAGGGAGCAGTATCTCATCAGTTTCAAGTTCGTCGTCAATCAACATTTCATAATTGAAACTTTGCTCAAAACGCATTTGTTCCAGTTCAAGGTATAATTCCAGCACTTCTTTTTCTTCATCTATGGGAACTAATTTTTTACCTGAATTATTGAGTACCGTTCTGAATAATTTCGAAAATTTATTAAGGTACTTACTGGCTTCCCCATACTTTTTTGTAACAATGCACTCCTGGATACTATTAAGGCAATTAAAAACAAAGTGAGGGTTCATTTGTGCACGAAGCGCCATCAACTGACTTTCAGCAAGCATTTTATTGATCTCAAGTAATTTTATTTCATTTTGTTTTGCAAGGGATTCTGCATTTGCTTCGGAAATTTTGTTAGCGCTGATAGAAGCAATAGTAGTTAAAGCCTTCAGGTGGTTTTCTGAAAAGAAATGCTTTTTTGCATGTTCGGAATCAATTACCCCGATCACTTTCCCATCATGAAAGATGGGAACAGAGATTTCTGAGTGCCGCTTAACATCGTCTACAATATATCTTGGGTCTTTTGAAGTATCATTTATCAGTTGTGCCTTACCGGTACTCCATACATTTCCCACAATGCCAACACCTTTTTTAATTTCAATCGGGTCTACAATCTCATGGCCTTTTGGATTTTTAGGGCCATATGCAGCTTTTTGTATCATCACCTGTCGTTCTTCATCCAACAGGTACACTACACAATCTTCAAAATCCAGTTGAGAGATGCAGTTCCGGGCAATGTCCCAACATATTTCGTTTACTGAATTTTCGCCATATACCGAATTGGCAAAATAATCAATGGTTCTATCTATATTCTTTTTTTCATCCAGCCGGCGTGCGTTCCTGTAAATAATTGTAAGTAACACAGCAGCTGCAATTGAACAGAGGGTTATAAACCACCATCGTTGCCACCAGGGCGACTTTACGAAAACCTTCAGGCTTGTGACGCTGTTCATCCATTTGCCATGTTCATCTGTACTCCTTACTTTAAAAGTATAATTGCCCGGTAAGAGGTTATTGTAAGATACGGTTAGCAAACGGCCAATATTCACCCATTCCTTATCCACACCTTCAAGCTGGTAACTATACTGTAAAGAAGGTATATCACGGTGATGTAGAGACGCAAACTGGAACGAAATATAATCTTCATTGGTTGAAAGCGTTAGGGTATTATCCTTTACATCCTGTGATATTTCTTTCCCGAATAATTTAATGGAACTGATATGAGGAGGACCATTAACTTCAATAGCTTCAAAACGGAACGGGTCTATTACCACAACATGGTCTAGCATTACAGCATACACTTTACCGTTATAGACTGTAATGCTGTTCCAGTAATCCTGCAGTGTTTGCCCAAGATCTATTTCTACCTTTGTGAGATCTTTCGTTTCAGGGTTAAAGAACATTAATCCTTCACGGCAGCCTGCCCATATGTATCCTCTTCCGTCGATAGCAACGCTGGCTATATGGTCTATCAGTAAGCCGTTACTTGTGTTTAAGCTATCAAGGCAATTACCCTGCAGGTCAATTTTCAAAATGCCTCTACCGCCTACCGCAGCCCATATATTTCCCTTCTTGTCTTCCTTCATCTCAGATACAATGAAATCTGTTCTTCCACATACAGGAATGATAGAAAATTTTTCTGCATTCACATCAAATTTTAAAAAGCCTGTTCCATACATTCCGAATAGAAGATTATTATTTTTCAGCGATATAACAGCATTACAGGATTTATATTCAAACAAACCGTATTTAGGATCCCGGCCGTCGAACCTATCGGTTTTATTGCTGGCCGGATTATAACGATACAGTGCATCGTGCACAACCTGGAACCAAATATTACCCTTACTATCAGGAAAAATAAAGCTTACTGCATTTGCGCCAATCTTATTTTTGGGCAGCGGAAAATGCTGTAATTTGTCACTGCCATCTTTTAAAAAATATATACCTGCAGATCCTATAAACCACCAGGTTTTTTGAAGCCTTAATGCCATCGAAAACCTGTTTTGCAAAACATCTGTTTCGGAAACCACATATCTTTTATAGGTTCTTTCTACAGTATTATAAGCAACAATACCTTCCTCTTTACAAGCCATTATAATGTTGCTGTCTATACCTACATAATTTGCGTGGGCAAAACCTGTTTCGAGGAAAAACTTAAAACTGGGTAATTGGTAAATCGCCTGGAAAGGATTATTCGTTAAGCTCTTGCTAACGCCATTGATAGTTCCCAACCATACATTACCTTCTTTGTCTTCAATTACATCCCGAAAAAATCCATACCCTATCGAATAAGTTTGTGACTGGCTGAAAGGAATCTTCCTGATTGGTTTTCCTGGTTCTTTTAAGTAAGCGGCGAATAACCAGGTAGATATCCAAACCCTTTCATGGCTATCTACAAAGATCCTGTTGGGAGCACCGGATTTAATTTCCCTGCCATCCAGCTCTTGATAACAATCAACTCTGTTATTGCGGCTATCCCAATAATTGAGGGAAGGGATTTTGTTACAACTGAACCAGGTATTGAATTTACTGTCCAACGCAATTGAATATACCGCAGCACTATCCAGCAGCGGGTAATGCTTAGGGTTATTTTCTTTGCTGAACACCTGTCTGTTGGTGCAGTCAATAAAATAGGGAACATCGCTTCCTACCCAAAAGCCTTTCCTATAACTATCCCATACAAATGCTGCAATAGTATATCCTTGTCGTTTTATTACCTTAGCCGCCGGCATAAACTCAGCCACTGTTAATAGTTTTCCATTGCTGTACACGAAGATGCCGTTGGAAGTAGCGATCCATAAATTATTGCTTTCATCTGGCTTGATGCCGGAAATGATTTCGTCATTCAGAGTAGTAAACCTTTTATCAATAATGAACACCCCGGTTGTCTTATTAAATATTCTTATACCCTGGCGCGTGCCTATCAGGAAACTGTCTGTGTTGCCGATGGGTTGTATGGCATTGATGTGGAGGCTGCTAAGGAAACGGGTGTTCTTAAATTGTTTAATAACGGCACCGTCGAAACGATTTAATCCGTTGCTCGTTCCAATCCATAGGTAGCCATCATTGTCCTTGTAAAGGCATCGTACTTCTTTTGCACTTAATCCGTCCTGCCAGCGAAGGTTTTGAAAGATAAACTGGGCCTGCATTACAGAAGCCTTGCTAAAAAGCAATACCAGGATGATGATCTTTATACGCATGCGGCCGGTTATAGGTAGAGGCTGTTAAGATATAAAGATTAATATTAATTGCAAAAGTGCAGTCTTTTAGCAAGCAAAAGGCATATACCGGTAAACCATCGGTAATCGAATTCAAAAACAGGTAGCTTTTTAAAGCTGCCTGTTTTGCAAACTTATCAGGGATTCGTGTAGAACAAATCAATTGCGATTTATAGCTTCTGTTACAGCGAAATAGTAACTGTAATTGAAATCCAATATAGATCGCTTCTCTTTTCTTTTGTAAAAATGGGATTTATTTAAATTTGTACAGATCTAAAAAAAGCAAACGGCAGGTATTTAAAAGTAAACGGCCTGGTGATGTGGGAAAACTGAAAAAAAAGGGGAATTTTGCAATATGAAGAAGCCAATTCTTATTTATTGTTATGATGCTTATTGTGGCTGGTGCTATGGTTTTAGCCCGGTAATAAAGCAAATTGCCTTAGCCTATGCAGAAAAGATGGATATTGATGTATTGAGCGGGGGAATGATATTACCCGAAAAGCCAGTTCATATAAGGGTTGCAGCAAATTATATTGCCAATGCATATAAACAGGTAGAAGAAGCTACAGGCATTGAATTTGGTAAAGATTATTTATGGCATATGATGAACCCCGAGGAAAGTGATTGGTATCCGAATTCAGAGAAACCAGCGATCGCGATGTGTATTTTTAAAGAGTATTATCCGGATCGTGCGATAGAATTCGCTGCAGATCTTCAGTATGCCTTGCATTATGAAGGCAGAGACCTCACAGACAATGAAGCATATCTTCATTTGTTAGAGAAGTTTAGCATACAGCAAGAGATCTTTTTTGAGAAGCTTGCCAGCGAACAATACAAAGAAATGGCTTACTACGAGTTTTCACTGATGAAACAATTGCAGGTGAATGCTTTCCCAGTTGTATTGGTTCAAACCGGCGAATTAAAATTTCACATGCTGGCAAAAGGGTATACCGATTTTGATACATTAAAAGAGAGGATAGATAATTTGCTGGTACCAGGTATATAAGTCTTGTAGAAAAAAAATACTGCTAAAAACGAGCATCTAGACGTAAGGATGGCTTTTATTTTACTTTTTTATAATAATAATCCTGCCGTTTACTTGAATTGCTTTTACCCGCATCAATAAAGGCATGAATAGAATCGGGTGAAATAAATTTATAAACGATTCTTTTTGGAAAATCGTGACCATCGTTCTCAAAAATAAATTCATCTTTCCTGTCAGTAGTTAATATAAATGAAACCGGTTTTTTTTCGTTTTGACCGGAAACAGTGGAAATATATATAATAGTGCCGGCAGCATGCTTCAGGGTAACTTTTTCTGTTATTACCGTATCTTTTCCATTTACAAAAAAACCTTTACCCTGCAAAAGGCTGTCATTAATTTTTATCCATTGTTCGCCAATTACCTTTCCGTTTTTTGAATTTGTTTGCCAGGTTCCTTCCAATACAAGCAGGCTGGAAAATAATTCCTGTTGCTTTGTTTTTGCAACAAAAGCCGTTGATACAACAACTGCGCTTAATAGCAGGTATAATCTTTTCATGTTATTTTTTCAGCATACTTTCATATAACTTAATCCAGTCAGCTACCGGTACTTTGGCCGCCAGTTCACCAATTAAATTAAAAGGTATAGAATCGGGGTCTTTAAATCGGATACAGCTTTTCCCCATGTCTAATTTTTTTGTGGTGCTTTTTGCGTATTCCTTTAAAAACCAGTCCATGAGAGGCTTACTAAGGTATATTCCCATATGGTATATTGCTATAAAATTTTTTTGAGAAGCAATGTTCATAAATGGCAGTGGTAAGCTGGGGTTGCAGTGATAACCATTGGGATATAATTTATGTGGTACCACATACCCGATCATGCCATAGTTCATCTCCTCCTTAAAACCTTTTGGAATATTCTTTAAAATAACTTTCCTCAGTTTGTTTATTGCCTCCTGCCTGTCGGCAGGAATATCTTTCATGTACGCTTCAACGGTAGTTGCTTTGGATTGCATGATATTTTTTTAATTAGTGAAGTAGCAGGTCTTTTTTAAATTTAATTCATACAGAATGTAAGGCAATTCGGTTTCCCTCAGTATCCAGTAAAACAGCCATAAATCCATATTCCGGAGAAATGGAAGTTTTGGATACAAGAATTTTTCCACCGGCAGCTTCTACTTTATCCAGTACTTGTTGCACATCAGGATTTGCATTGAGGTATATGAGAGGGCCTTCGGTAAGAGAAGGCTTATGAAACCCGCCGCTGTCAACTATTGCTCCACCCACACCCGTATTCATATCATCAATAGGAAACATCCGCATTTTAATATTGGGCATGTCCATCGGTATCAAACTGGTTGAAAAAATTGTTTCATAAAATTGCTGAGCCCTTTCCAGGTTTATAGCAGGGATTTCAAACCAGCTGATGGCACTGTTCATGTTGGTAGATTTTTAAAGTGATTTGTGATGTTGAAGTTCTGAAATCTATTTTATATCAGGAAACCATTTTATTAAAAAAGCTGTTTAGGAACGAACCTTGCGGTCATTTTTTAGGAAAAAAATAACCCCTGCATTATTTGCAGGGGTTCCATTGATATATTTATACTGTTGTATTAATTAGCTGGTGCAGCAGGTGCGGTATTGGAAGGTCTTTGTGGCCTCAACGATGGCTCAATTTCGCTTATCCATTTGGCATATTGTTCTGCAGTAAAGATCTGCTTCAATTTCGCATCTCTTTCTGTTATAAGTTCCTGGCGTTTAGCAGTTGTGGAAGCGCGGTCAACCGTACCGGCAGAGCGGGCTTCCTGCATGTAGCTTTGCTGAGCCTTAAAAAAATCATTAAATATTGTTTCAGCTTTTAGCCTTACGTCTGGTTTAAGATCAAAAGCTTCCATTCTTGCCATTGTCGTTTTTGTGCGTTCTTCCGGTGTCTGCCTCATGCGGCCTTTTTCCTGGGCCATTAAGGAAGAAATGCTGATCAGCGTTGCCGCAACAAATAATAGAAATTGTTTTTTCATCTTGTTTTTTTTAAATTGGTTATAAATATAGGATTAATTTTCTTTACGTCCTTCTCTCCGCCTGCCGAAAATTTTATAAAAGCCGGTATCAAACCGAAACTGTTGCTCTTTTGTACAAATTTGCCTTATATCTTTTAAATGCCGGAACATATTCAATTCAAATGGTTTCTGAAGTTCGTGAATCTGGCTGGCGGCATTGCTAAGTGCACTATCGTTAAATGTAGCTACTGCCAGTTCTTTAAATATTTCTTTCCTCTTCGATGAAATATTATTTAACCCGGTCCTTACAAGCTCCCGGTGCTTTTTGGATAAGGAATCATAGGTTAAAAGCTGAACACTGTCAAAACCCAGTTCTTTTTCCAGGTATTCAGATATATAGTTTTTCCTGTTTGATTTTGCTCTTTTTTCCTTCGATGGATTGTTCATCAAAAAGAATGAAAGCAGTACAATATTGGCAATGAGTAAAATGCCAATGATCAGTACAAGCAATTTGCTTTTAGGTTGTGCATTCATTGTGGCTCCTGATTTTCTATATCGTAAATAAGTCCTGCATTTATGGCAAATTCGTCCCGGGGAGAGGAGTTTCCCTGCACGATATCCGGTTTGGCTGTAAAATTTTGGGTGGTAAAAAAAATAATACCGGTATTTATAACTATGATAATGAACAGAGAAGCCAGTGCGATTCCCGGCCTGCTGATAAAGGCAATTGCATTTAACCAAAAATTATTACCGGTAGCATTGGCATTAACAGCTGCCATTACCCTTGTTAATAAGTATGGTTTAGGCTCAGCTTTGTTAGATCCATCGAAAGCCTGTAAACTACTTTCTACTAATTTTTCAATATTGCTGTCTGGCATGCAGATAAAATTTAATTGTTACAGATGCTTTTCATAATAGTTTTTCAAAATATCTTTTAAATTATTTTTAGCCCTCAGTTGTAAAGATTCTACGGCATATAAACTCGTGTTCAAAATAGCAGCTATTTCCTGGTTGGTTAGTCCTTCCATTTTATGAAGCGTGAACGCCACTCTTTGCTTTTCCGGAATTTTTTTTAAGGCTCCAAATAATATTCTAGCCCGTTCTTTATTGTCTAGTAAAATACCCGGATGGTCAAAATTTGCTGGCTCTTCCTCTTCATCTATAAACAGTATTTTTTTAAGTAAGCCACCTCTTTTTTGCCTTTTCTTTCTTTTTTCATGATCAAGTGATTTGCTTATTGTTATCCTGTATATCCAGGATGACAATAAAGACTCTTCCCTGAATCCATCAATCCGTTGATATAATGTTACAAATACCTCCTGCGTAATATCTTCTGCATCTTCTTCATTTTGAACAATGCTGATGGCTGTATTGTAAACTTTGTTTTGCCAGGCATTCACTACCTCATTAAATACATCCGTATCACCACTTTTTAATCTATAAATGATATCCTCCTGGTTCAAACAAAACAATTAAAATGAACCCTAAAAGTACTTAAAAATTTGAGCCTCCCATTCGCCTGCTCCCCGGGCCCATATTTTCACCCTCACTGTTTGAGGCCCTTTTCGCTACACCAAAATTTTTGAGATTATAGGTAAAAGTGAGCAGGAAATATTGTTGTAGAACCTGGCTTTGGCTATCAGTTATGTCGGTGCCTGTTACGGTCCTGATTATACTCTGGTTTTGTTTTAACAGATCAAACACCGATAATTTTAATTCGCCTGCTTGCTTTTTCAGGAATTTTTTTCCAATGGCAGCATTCCATAATGTGAAGTTCTGATCCAGGGCACCCGATAGTCCATTATACACCTGGTAAGAAACATCATTTTGAATGAACCAGCCTTTTTTATTCAATAGGTTTAAGGTTACACCCGCAACCTGGTTCACATATTTGTTAGTGGCAATTGCAGACCCTGTTGTGCTGGCATTGTTGAAGTTGGCACTATAATTAATATTGAAATCTACGTACTCACTGATATTGCTTGCCAGTACCACACCGCCATTATAAACGTAATTATTAGTGGTATTGGCTATATAGTTAACCTGGCCCGGCAGTTTTGAATAAATAAAACCAGCATTTAAATTAACCGTCGTTTTTAATGATTTTACAGGCAGGCTGTAAGTAAAAAAACTGCGTAAGGTTCTGTAGCCATTAAGGTTTACCGGCTTTGTAAGCTGGGATCCCTGGTTCAGTTTTATACCATTTTGGATGGTAGAATCCGCTCCATCAATAATAAAAATTCCATTAGAAATATAGTCATTGGCAGCCTGCAGAAAAATGTTCGCAAAAAAACTGGCGCTCGTTTTTGAATTTGTATAGCTATACCTGGCAGACAGGAAATTTGTGAAGGATTGTTTTAGTAAAGGATTACCACTGCTTACCCGCAATGGATTGCTAAGATCTACTACATCTTGCAGTTGGTTTACCGACGGAAAGTTAGTTGATGCCCTGTAGAATATTCTCACATTGCTATAAGCAGAAAGCTTTTTTCTCCACATGGCGTTCGGTAAAAAATTAGAAAAGGATTGGTTTACCGAAGTACTTGTTGGGAATATCCGTTTGCTTTCAAGCTGCGAATGCTGGTAACTTAAACCAACTGCAAACATTTCGTCTTTACTTTTGGTAAGGCGGTAGGTGAGTCCCGCATTATTAGTAGTTACGCTGTTATCAAATTTGTTGGAAAGGGTACTGTCGAAGATCGTATATTTTTGACCTGGTAAATCATACAAAAAAGTTTGTTGATTGGCGCTGTTAGATTGTACCGAAGGATTGTACTCAAGTTGTAGCTGGCCTTTCTTACCTACCGGTTCTGTGTAAGCGATTGAACCGCCAATGGTACGGCCATCTGTACTGTTATCTGAAAACTGGTTTTGGATTGAATCCGTTGTAAAAATTCCGGTAGAATCAAAGTAACGGTAACGGGCATCTATAATTGATTCTCCATCATTTTTTGTGAATGTTACATTAAATCCGAGAGAAAGGCTTCTTCCTTTTTTGGGAAATGAATGACGGAATAAAATATTGTTCCGGATATTGTAACCAGTCCGGTTTGCGTCAGTCCTGGCAAATGAATTGTTCACTGAATCTCCCAGGCCATTTTGTGTGAGTAAACGGGAATTTGAAGTGGAATTATTTTTTTGGAAATTTGCGCTGGGTATAATGAAGAGGCTGTTGTTAGAATCTATCTTGTATTCCATCCTCAGGTTAATCCTGTGATTATTGTTTTGGGTATTGCTAATGCCGTTTTGCGACGAGAATTGCTTTTTTGCACCCAAGGTCTCAATATTTACAACTGATGAATTATCGTTGTTACTGTTATTGAAAAAATAGCTACCGGTTACGCTTACCCTTTTACCCCATTTATCGCCGTAGTTAACACCCACAGCATCTGTTTTACTGATGCCATTAGATTGCCCAACACTAAAATTATCAGTTCCGCCACCGCGGCCACCACCACGTCCTCCACCACCTCTTGTGCTGCCACTGCTGGTTAAACCCAACAAATCCTGAGAGCCAAAATTCTGCTGGTTAATATTATTGAAATTGCCTACAAACGATAAACGCCTTTCACCCTTAAAAAAACTAATGTTTCCTCCTGCGCTGTACCGGTTATCTGTTCCATAACCGGCATATATGCGGCCGAACTGGCCATTTTTAATTCCGGATTTTGTAACAACGTTAATAGCTTTAACCGAATTTCCGTCATCAAATCCCGTTAACTGTGCCTGATCGCTCAATCGGTCAAATACCTGTATTTTATCAACCACTTCGGAAGGCAAATTCTTTAATGCGGCAGATGCATCGTCGCCAAAAAAATCTTTCCCGTCGATAGTTACTTTTTTTACCTGTTCGCCCTGTGCAGTTACGGTTCCATCTTTGGCAACAGTTATTCCGGGCATTTTTTTGATAAGGTCTTCCGTGGTTGCATCAGGATTTACTTTGTATTGGCTGGCGCTGAACTGGGAAGTATCTCCTTTTTGAATCACTGCAGGTGTTCTGGCAACCAGGATCACAACGCCAAGATCTTTCCCTTGTTTTTCCAGGCTAATGGTTCCCAGGTCGCGACTGGTATCACCAAGCGTTATAAATGAAACATATTGTTGATACCCAACTGTGCTGATGGTAACGATAAAACTGTCTGGAACCAGGTTTGTTAAGTTAAAAGTACCAGTTGAATCGGTAACGGCAGTTTTTACCAGGCTGCTGTCTTTTTGTAAAAGAAGCGAAACGGTAGCTCCAGGTAGTTTTGTTTTGTCTGAATTATCTGTAATAATCGCTTTGAGAGCCCCATTTTGAGCATTTAATAGCTGACTGCTGAGGCAAATTACCAATGCTGTAAAAACAATTCTAATCATATTTATACTTTTTGTACCAATGTTTAGACGACTTGTTTCGGAAAAACAGGCGTTTTCGTTCATTTTTTTCATATTAGTGAAGATTTACAATTTCTATGCCCTGATAATTTGCCTTTTTACAATATCTTGCAGCCCTAAAATTTCTAGAGTATGGAGTATAACAAATTAGTATCAGTAACCGGGTTAAGTGGATTATATGAATTGATTTCTTCAAAAGCAGATGGCGGTATTGTTCGCTCACTGGAAGATAAAAGCACCAAATTTGTAAGCAACAGATTGCATAGTTTTTCTCACCTGGAAAGCATCGAAATATTTACCGTTAAAGACAATGTGAACCTGGTAGATATTTTTATCGCCATGAAGAGCAGCAAAGAGGCATTGCCCGATGGAAAAGCAGATGCAAAAGCCATCAAAACCTATTTTGAAAAAGTATATCCTGATATGGATTTTGAAAGGGTTTATGGAAGCGATATGAAGAAGATGGTAAAATGGTTTGATATATTATCCAAGAATAATGTTGAAATTAAATTATCAGAGGTTTCTTCCGAAGAACCTACAGAAGTAGTTGCCGAGAAAAAAACCGCAGCAAATAAAACCGCTGCACCAAAAACTACTGCTGTAAAAAGCGCACCTCCTAAAAAAATAAATTCGCCTCGTAAAATGGCATAATTATAAGAATTGATAGATGGGTCAATAAATGAATGAATTAATAAAGTATTAAGCCATTCATTTATTGACCTGTTTTTTTATTCAGTTGTCAATAATTTATCATGAAGTATTCTGCAGATATAAAAAAAACAGCCAGGCATTTTCTTCCCGCCGATTTTCAACTTACAGATTGGGCATCCCTGGAACCATGGCTTAAAAACCTTCTTGAAAGAGATATCGATTCCAGGGAAAAACTGGAGCAATGGTTAAAAGACCAAAGTGAACTGGAAGCCATCATTAATGAGGATGCGTGCTGGAGGCAGATCAGGATGACATGTGATACGGAAAATAAATCGCTGGAAGAGGCCTTCAATTTTTTCTGCCTGGAAATACAGCCAAACATACAGCCTTATTCAGATGCGTTGAACAAAAAGCTATTGGCTGCAAATTTTTTAAAAGACCTTGATCAGGAAAAATATTATACGTATCTCAGAAGTGTAAGTAAAAGCATAGAACTGTTTCGGGAAGAAAATATTCCACTACAGGCAGAGATGAGCGTATTGCAGCAACAATTTGGACAAATAACAGGTGCTATGACAATCACTGTTAACGATAAGGAGTATACGCTGCAACAGGCAGGGAAGTTCCTGGAAAATCCGGACAGGAAAATAAGGCAGGAAGTGTATGAAAAGATACAGCAAAGAAGGCTGGAAGATAAAACCCGGCTGGACGAATTGTTTGAAAAGCTATTACAACTCAGAAATACGCAGGCTACCAATGCCGGCTTTGAAAATTATCGTGATTTCCGCTTTAAAGAGCTTGGTCGTTTCGACTACAGCAAAGAAGATTGCTTTAAATTTCACGAAGCAGTGAAGCTTCATGTTTTGCCTCTTGTAAATAAAATATATAAGAAAAAAAGATTAGCGCTGGGTGTAGATCGCTTGCGTCCCTGGGACCTGGAAGCAGAACCTGCAGGCACCACTCCTTTGAGACCATTTAATTCAGGAGAAGAATTGCTGAAAAAATCTGTTGACTGCTTTAAACAATTGGATCCTTTCTTTGGAAATTGCCTGGAAAGAATGCAGGCGATGAACCACCTGGACCTGGAGAGCAGGAAAGGAAAAGCCCCTGGCGGCTACAATTGCCCGTTAGCAGAAAGTGGTGCTCCATTTATTTTTATGAATGCTGCCGGGCAGATGCACGACGTTACAACCATGGTACATGAGGGCGGACATGCGGTACATTCTTTTTTATCGCACCAACTGGAGTTAACGGGCTTTAAAGAGTATCCAATGGAAATTGCAGAAGTGGCCAGTATGGCAATGGAGCTTTTTAGTATGGACCACTGGGAAGCATTTTTTGAAAATGAAGCAGATTTGGAACGGGCGAAAGAGCATCAGCTGGAAAGAGTGATCACTATCTTTCCTTGGATTGCCATCATAGATAAATTTCAGCATTGGTTATACGAGCATCCAGGGCATTCAGCCAACGAAAGAACAACAGCCTGGACAAGCATTTTGAATGAATTTAAAGATGAGGAGATCGATTATTCGGGCCTTGAGCAATATAGAGGTAATGCATGGCAACGGCAATTGCATTTATTTGAAGTTCCCTTTTATTATATAGAGTATGGTATTGCACAGCTTGGAGCAATCGGTATGTGGATGCAATACAAAAAAAATAAGGAACAGGCAATTTCAAATTATTGTAATGCGTTAAGTCTTGGTGGCACAAGAACGCTACCTGAACTTTATAAAGCTGCTGGATTGGAATTTGATTTTTCTCCCCAAAAAATTAAAGGCCTGATGGATTTTGTAAATACAGAAATGGAAAATTCAGGCAAATAACTTTTTAAAGGGAGAAAGTTATTTTGCGCAAAAATTCATTGAGAGATTATTTGCAATCGCTGCAAATGCCTGTTACTACCATTGCCGCTTGTGCCGGCCTGAATCCTTTGGGTAATTTTACCGCCGGCACAGTTACATCATCCAGGCAAATAGTTTTTTCGCAATTATTACAGATAAAATGAACGTGCTCGTCATGATGATCACCTGCCTCACATTTATGTTTGCATAAAGCATACAGTACCGAATTGTCAGTTGTTGGTATCTGGTGAATGATACCTTTGTCTACAAATGTTTGAAGCGTACGGTAAACCGTTACCCTGTCGAAGGCAGCATCAGTATGTCGTTCTATATCGGCATGAGCCAAAGCACCTTCATTGTCCAGGAACAATTCCAATATTTTTTTGCGGCCTTCGGTAACACTTAAGCCGTTCTTTTTTAATATATCAAGATTGTCGCTCATTTAATAAAATTAATTGGGGTTATTGCTGAATCCATTCAGGAATCTTCCGGGTTCTACTTTTTCCTTTAGCAATCCCCTGATATCAACCATCAGTTTTTGTATTTCATCCTCTTTCAGTCCATCATAAATTCCTCTCACCCGTCCGTATTTGTCTACCAGAGAAAAAAACTGGGTGTGTATAAACTGGTCTTTGATCAGTTGTGTACTATCAGGTTTTCCATTGTCTATCATATAACCCTGCCTGGCGAGTTTGTATAAAGATGCTTTTTCTCCAGTAACAAAATTCCAGTTTGTTTTTTCAGGGGCCATTTTATTTTCAGAACCGGTGTTCGACATCCTGTATGACCCATCCTCATTCCGGATTAAAGTGCCGGTAAGCATTTTTTGCTCATAAGCTTTTAATAAAGCGATACTGTCTGTTTCAGGCATACAAGTGTGTGAGAGAATCAAGAAATCTTTTTCTTCTTTAAACTCATCAAAGATCCTCCGCATATTGGCATTCATTTTTGGGCAAATTCCTTTACAGGTTGTAAAAAAATATTCGGCAACATATACTTTCTCTGCCGTATTCTTGGGGCTGATGGTTTTCCCGTCCTGGTTTACAAATTGAAAGTCGGGGATGGATGGATTGATTACAGCCAGCTTTGAATCTGAAAAGTTAGGTTCCCTGAAAATAGCCAGGTAAAAGCCTCCCAGCAAAACCGCAAAAAATACTATATACAATAACCAGATCTTCTTCTTCATCGTTCTTAATAATTAAGCAAATTTACTGCAGTATCGGCCTTAATAAAAATAATACTCTTCAAAAGATGTTAAAACTTGCAACAATATTGCAAATATTGTACCTTTGCTTTCTTCATGAATATTAAGATAAACTGGGATGGGTTAGGGATTGTTACTTCTATTGCCTGTGCAATACACTGCGCCGTGCTTCCGCTTATCCTCACAAGTTTGCCCTTATTTGGAATTAACATTATCCACAATCAGTTTTTTGAATGGAGCATGATACTGATCGCTTTTGCAGTAGGTAGTTATTCTTTGTTCCATGGGTATGTAAAACACCACCAGTCATTTGTTCCTGGTTTAGTATTTACTGCAGGTTTCTGTTTTTTAGTGGCAAAACAGTTTTATCATAATCATGAATTTATCTTATTGATTCCGGCTGTGTTGTTAATCATTACCGCACACTATATGAATTACCGTTATTGCCACCGCCATAAATGCCATTCTCCGCATCATGCGCATTAAGTGTTTTTTAAAATTTACACAAAAGATCATCCATAAGGTACTGCAATAATTTTCAGCGTTATTTAAGAAAACGAAAAATAAAAGAAAGATCGTTTCTGATCATATCAGTTAAGAATAAACGCAATTATATTTTCCATTTGCGACGTATGAAACGCACGAGGAAGAAAAGACTTGCCAGTAGTACTAAATAATAGAGATAGTTTTTCCAATCAGGGGCTTCATCAAAAAAAGCAAGCCCAAAATATATTCCTGCCAATACATGAATCATCATCCAGATAAAAACGATAGCTATCGTGTTTACGATGAGCACTAAAAACCCCCTTGTATCATCTTCCATTCCCATAACAGCAATTTAGAGAATATAATGTCAGCGAAGCAACAATTTTTTCAAATCAATACTGTCTCCTCTAAATACATTGAAATCAACAAAACTTTCAATTCCATTTACATGGCCTGTTTCACTGTGTTGCCAAAAATACCAGTTCCGGTTTATACGGGGCTTATCTTTTACCAGGTAATGTGCCACCCACAGCGGGTAATCATCAAATCTTCCTGCAAGAAAATTTTTATAAAAGTCAGCATTTGTATAAATGATTGGCTTCACTTTATATTTTGCCTCCACCATATCAAGCCAGTCTGCTACCCTTTGTTGAAGATTAGCAGTTGAAGTACCGTGTGTTTGTTCAACATCCAATACCGGGTAGAGGTCGCCTTTTTGTAAATGAGCAGTTTCAAGGAAATTTTCTGCCTGTGCTTTTCCGCTCTTGCTGGCAATAAAAAAATGATAGGCTCCCCTTGTGATTCCGGCCTTTTGAGCATTGAACCAATTTCTCCTGAATTGTTCATCAATCCGGCCGATGCCTTCCGTTGCTTTAATAAATGCGAACCCGATCTGCACTTCCTGCACTTTCATTTCCTTTACATCTTTCCAGGAAATAACTCCCTGGTGTTTGCTTACATCTATTCCGTGCATTTCATAAGGCTGAGGAAGTCCGATGCCAAATTCCTTATAGTGTACAAAAGTAGGTTTGTAAAAATAATTGCTGATATAGTAACCTACAGTGCCAAGTATAGCCAGTACAACGATACTGGCGGCAACCGTACGGAATAAGTTCCTCTTTTTTCTTTTTGCCATTTGCTATTTCAGGAGCTTTTTGGTATACCTGAAACTTCCGGCTTTGATTTGTAAAATATATTGCCCGCGGGCTAAATGCTGCAGGTTCAAATTAACGAGTTCAGTTCCGTTAATTAATACTACCTGCTGCTTTGCTACTAACTGACCAGCCATATTATAAATACTCAGATAGGCTACCGGTTCATTAAAATCATGAAGATATACCGTAAGTGGGTTTTGGACGGGATTTGGATAAACCTCTACGCCAGGGTTTCCTGAATTACTGAGAGCAACTTTTGTAGCAACATTATTTTTCGAGATCAACCAGTACTCGGGATCTATTAAAACTGTGTCTGGAATAAATCCAATATTCTTTATAAACTCTTCTCCGTTAGCACGGTGATTTACGACCACTGTTTTTTGTTGTGTAGCATTTTTAAAAGTAAGCGGAACTGGCATTTCAAAAAAAGTAACAGAAGGGTCTGAAGTAACCTGGCCCATTGTTATTTTTACGGCAGTACTACCTAACGGTGACCACTGAACGTTGTAAGAAGGATAACCCTGCCCAACAAACCACTGATTGAAAAATGTTGTAAGGTTTTGTCCGCTGCTTTCTTCCAGGTTTCTTTTTAGATCTGCAGTACGGGCAAAACCATATTGTAAAGAAGGATCCGACTGGTATTTTTTCAAACCTTTAAAAAAAGCAGAATCCCCCAGTTGAAAGCGCAACATATTTATAAGATAAGAGCCTTTATTGTACGAAAGCCGGCCACTGAAAATGCGGTTAACACTGGTAGTGTCATCAACTTTTACAGAACCATTTGGTAGTGAAGTAATGTTATTTAAAATTGCCCGCCTGTTTGCAACAGCATTATCCGGATACTTATTTTCATAGTAGAACCTTGCCAGGTAAGTGGCAAATCCTTCATTTAGCCAGATGTCTTCCCAGGTAGCACAGGTAACTTTATTGCCAAACCACTGGTGCCCCAGCTCATGTGCAACCAATACCTCATCGGTACTAATGAGGAAAGTGGAAGTTTGGTGCTCCATACCTCCGCCCCATCCAAATTGAACATGCCCATACTTTTCATTCATAAATGGGTAAGGGCCAAAGTGGTTATTAAAAAGCAGCATTGCATCCAACGTATTTTGGGTACCAGCCTGGAAGGAAGTAAGGCTTTCGGGGTAACAGTAAGTTACCATAGGAAGATCAACCGAACCTAACTGAACACTGTTATTAAATACCGAGTAATTGGTTACAGCAAAACACATTAAGTAGGTGGCAATGGGGTAGCGGTGTTTCCAGCGGGCAACTGTTTTTGCGCCACCCTCGGTAGATATTTCTGACAACAATAATCCATTGCTGGCACTTTTATATGCTGCAGGTGCAGTGATGATCATTTCTACTGAATCAGCTTTGTCGTCTAAACCGTTTTTGCATGGCCACCAGTCGCGTGCGCCGTAAGGTTCGCTTAAGGTCCATATAACGGGAACGCCTGCATGACTGGTTTGTATGAACGAGCCAAAGCCCGTATCAGGTGGTACACCCTGGTAATAAATGCTCACCGAATCAAGAGTTCCTGCTGCAAGGGTGGAAGTTAAGCTGATCTGTATTGCATCGGCGGGACGTGAGAAATTGACTGGGACACCTCGTTGGGTAACACTGTCTGTAACCAGTGCAGATTTCAAATCAAGTGTGATGGTGCTTGTTGCTGTACTGGCAGTAAAGTACACCGTGATCTTTCCATTTATATACCGGATGGCTGGGTCCACTTCCCATTCACAACGGTAAAATTTAACATCAAAATTGGCAGAGGCTGCGCTGCCTTTATCTCCCAAAACCAGCCTGCTATGCGCATCACTTTCCATTGTTGCTATCTTATAAACCTGGTTTTCCTCAGAAGCCTGTTGTGCAACGGAAACAGAACTCCACAACAATAATAAAATTAGAATGCGCATCAGAAATTTGTTTAACGTAAAAATACGATTATAAATAAAGCTGCTTCATTTTTAATACAAGGCAATAATGCTTTTTGTAATACGTTTAAGCATGTACTGTTATAAAACGCCGTTGCTAATTACTTATTTCACCACGTAATAATTAAAAGAATTGAAAAAAACTTTTGTTAAATTCCTTGGTATTGGAATTTTATGCGCCTTTGTAAACCAGTTCAGTTATGCAATTGGCAACCTTGCACTTACAGATACCAGTAGAAAAATACAATTGGCTTCTGTTGAGAAAAGCGCTTCAACCGTGGTTGTTCTAAAAGCGGCCAATATTGTATACCCACAAATACTCACCGGTAACGAAGAATCTTCTATTGATTATGTTGAAAAGTTTTCTGTTTCCAGAAAAGATTACCTGGTGCGTACCTACAATCGCAGTAGAAGATTATTTCCGAAAGCAGAAGTGATTTTAAAAAAGTACAATGTGCCAACAGAATTTAAAGTTTTACTGGCGCTTGAAAGTGGGTTCAATGCAAATGCGGTTTCTCCTGCAGGCGCTGTTGGTTATTGGCAGATCATGGATGAAGTGGCAAAAGAATACGGGTTAAAAATTTCAGCAAAATTAAAGAGTGAAAAGAAGAAGCAGGTAAAAGGAACTATAAAGAAGAAGCAGCTTAAACCAGTTTTGACCGTCGATGAGCGCAAAAACTTTAGTAAATCAACCCATGCTGCAGCCAGATATTTGAAAGACCGTAGCAGGAACCTGGATAATGACTGGCTTTTAATAGCGGCCAGTTACAATTGGGGGGTGGGTAATGTTTGGAACGCTATGCAACGCTGCGGGAAAAAATCACCCGACTTTTGGGACATCAGGCATTTATTACCTGCAGAAACGAGGTCGTATGTAATGAATTTTATTGCGTTGAGCGTGATCTTTAATAATTACGAGGCCTTTAAAAATAATACCCTTTGTTTTAAGGATATAACCTGCAAAACTGAAGCAATTGAAGATAACAATGATATGACTGAAACTAATATACTGGTAGAATAACTTAATCCCTGCTATTTCCAGGTGAAAGAGTACCTGCGGTAGCAGAAAGTTCCACGGCAAACAAAATACCAGTAATTTTGATGTTATGCCTCGGCTAAACATCAACGATACATTTAACCTCATTAGTAAATTAACCCCGTCCCGTTTATGGAACGGGTTTAAAGTTTTAAGCAGTTTTTATATAAGCCGGTTCACTTCAAAACCCGTTCAGTGGGGATTGCCTGTTTCTATTTCTTTTGAGCCCACTACCAGTTGCAATCTTCGCTGCCCCGAGTGTCCCAGTGGTCTCAGGGCTTTTTCAAGACCAACGGGAATGTTGCAAAAAGATTTTTTTACGCAAACCATTGATGATATTCATAAGCAGCTGCTTTACCTCATTTTTTATTTCCAGGGTGAGCCATACCTTAATACTGCGTTTCTGGACATGGTGAAGTATGCTTCTTCCAAAGGGATTTATACAGCAACTTCCACAAATGCCCATTATCTAACGGATGAGGCTGCACGAAAAACTGTAGAGAGTGGACTGGATAGGCTTATCATTTCTATAGACGGCACTACACAGGATGTTTACCAGCAATACAGGATTGGTGGAAATCTTGAGAAAGTAATTGAAGGAGCTAAAAATATTGTAAAATGGAAAAGAGAATTGAACAGTAAAACACCTTTTGTATTTTTCCAGTTCCTAGTAGTAAAACCAAACGAACACCAGGTAGAAGATATTAAACGCCTGGCAAAAGAAATTGGGGTAGATGAAGTTCGGTTTAAAACTGCGCAGGTATATAATTTTGAGAACGATCCAAATAAGCTGATCCCAACTATTGATAAGTTTAGCCGGTATAAGAAGAATCAGGATGGTACCTATCGTGCTAAGAATAAACTCGCAAACCGTTGCTGGAAATTGTGGCACGCAAATGTGATTACATGGGATGGGGTGGTGGTACCCTGTTGCTTTGATAAAGATGCGATGCACCAGCTAGGTAATCTTAAAAATGAGTCATTTAAAGATATCTGGCACAATAGTAACTATAAACAATTCCGTAGCGAACTGATGAATAGCAGGAAAAATATTGATATTTGTTCCAATTGCAGTGAAGGCGCTTCGGTATGGAAGTAAACCTTGCTTCATGATTCCGACAAAACTTATCAAATGGAAAATACTTTTAATGACAGGTTAAGGCAACTGCTTTTATTGCTTCTTATTATTTTACTGGCAATTCTTTTCATTAGTGAAATGTATATATTTCTTCCCGGCTTGCTGGGCGGAGTTACTCTGTATATACTTACCAACTCCCTGTATTTTAAGTTAACCATCATTAAAAAATGGAAAAAAGGCGGCACTGCATTGTTGTTTATTTTAGGTTGCCTGGTTATCATTGCAATACCTGTATATTTCAGTGTAAAACTTGTTTCACCTACCATTAACAATATTATCGACAACCAGGATTCTATCATTAGTAATCTCAGGGATGTTTCTGTGAAGATCCAGGAACGCACAGGGGTAGAGTTGTTATCTGCAGAAAACACCACTGAGGTAACAAAAAAGATATCTGCCTTTATTCCAACCTTGCTTAATAGTACTGCCAGCATACTTACCAATTTGCTTATGATGTTCTTTTTATTGTATTATTTATTGGTAAACGGGCGGGCAGTAGAGAAATACCTCAATCATATTATTCCATTAAAGCCAAAAAATATCGAAAGCCTGGCTGCTGAAACCAAGTTGATGATCAGGGCCAATGCACTTGGAATTCCCATTATCTGTATTGTTCAGGGAGCTGTAGCCGCCTGTGGTTACTGGATTTTTGGTGTAAAGGATTGGGGAATGTGGGGTTTTATTACAGGCGTATTTGCCTTTTTCCCGCTTGTAGGAACAATGATAGTTTGGGTGCCAATTGTAATATCCATTTATGCAACCGGGGCAAACTGGCCTGCCACCGGCTTAACCATCTATAGCGTTGTTGTTACCGGTAATGTTGATTATATAACGAGGTTAGGGCTTCTTAAGAAAATGGGAAATGTTCATCCCATGGTAACAGTTTTAGGCGTAATTATAGGGTTGGGTTTATTCGGGTTTATGGGTTTGATCTTTGGCCCCTTGCTGATTAGTTATTTTTTGATCCTGATCAGGATCTACATTAATGAATTTACAACAACACCAGATCCGGGAGATGAAGTGGTGGTGGAAAAATAAATTTTCGCTATTTAATGTTTAAACTTTAACTTTGATGTTCAAACATTAAATAATTTATTATGAAAGATCTTAGAACCTTGGTTGATGAACTTAACCAAATGATACTTGAAGGTAAAATACTGGAAGCGTTCGAAAAATTTTATGCTGATGACGTGGTTATGCAGGACAATGATTATCCTCAAAGGGTAGGAAAAGAGATATGCAGACAGGCTGAAGAAGCTTTTGTTAACGGGCTTACAGAATTTAGGGGAGCTAAAGTGGTAAACACACTTATCTCTGATGGCCTTGTTGCTGTAGAATGGTGGTTTGATTATACTCACAAAGATTTTGGGGAAAGAAATTATACCCAGATAGCTGTTCAAAGATGGAAGAACGGGCAGATTGTGGAAGAGAAGTTTTACTATAACAGTTAGGAAACATAATGGCGGAATACGGTGGGTGATTTAAATATTCTGATGCAGAAACCAACAAGATAACCGGGTTTTCCTTTTTCCGGAGGTTTAATGCAGGAGAATATTGATGGCATCAATCAATTCAATGCGCCTTTTAGGTATTTTAACCAATATTTTCATAAATAGTCTGCTGCATTAACCGATGTTGGCAGACTATTTTTTATTATTGCACATCTTAACGAAATAGTATGGGAATTGAGGAAGATATATCACAATCAAAATTCAGGAATGAATATCAGAAGGGTGTAGTCAACCTGATCTATACCTATAACTGGATGAATGAAAGAATGAAACATCTTTTCGATAAAGAAAAAATAACCAGTCAGCAGTTCAACATTCTACGGATTCTAAGGGGGGCCGGAAAGCCGCTGTCTACTTTGCAAATACGGCAACGCATGCTCGACAAGATGAGTGATACTAGCCGGATAGTAGACAGGTTAGTAATTAAGGGCCTTGTAAAAAAAAATACCTGCGAAAATGATAAAAGACTGGTAGATATCCTGATCACCGATAAAGGAAAAAATTTGCTTATAAAATTAGATCAATATGAAAATGAAATGGATGCCATTTTTGGCTCCTTATCGGAAACAGAAGTAAAAGAGTTGAACAGTTTACTTGATAAAATCCGAAAGGCGAATGTATAATAGGCACTTTTTTCTTAAACTTTTTGTTTTACTGATCCTTATCTGTACAGTGAATACAATATTTGCCCAAACGGCTGTTAAGCCAGAGTTCAGGGGCGTTTGGATCGCTACTGTTGATAATATAGACTGGCCTGAGCGTGCGGGTATGACCAGCGAAGAACAACGTTCCTCATTTATTAAATTATTAGATCTCCATGCAGCAAATGGAATAAATGCAGTAGTGGTGCAGGTGCGTCCGGCAACGGATGCCTTTTACCCGTCTCCCTTTGAACCCTGGAGCCAATGGCTTACCGGTAAGCAGGGTTTGGCACCGGCTCCTTATTACGATCCTCTCGATTTCATGATTACTGAAACGCATAAACGCGGTATGGAGTTTCATGCCTGGATGAATCCGTACCGGGCAATTTTTAATGTGCGTACTTCCAGTGTTTCCGCTACACATATCACCAA
Organism: Ferruginibacter sp.; assembly: GCA_031411955.1. GTDB lineage: Bacteria > Bacteroidota > Bacteroidia > Chitinophagales > Chitinophagaceae > Ferruginibacter. The sequence goes on along the minus strand of JANOCC010000029.1, from coordinate 105,844 downwards.
AATTCACCCTGAATGGTTTCTTAACTATGGTGATAAAAAGTATTTTGATCCTGGAAACAAAGATGCCCAGTTATATGTAGCGGCGGTTGTAAAAGATGTAGTAACAAGGTATCCTGTAGATGCCATTCATTTTGATGATTACTTCTATCCGTACCCGGTAGCAGGAAAGGAATTTCCTGATGATGCCAGTTTTAAAAAGTATGGAAACGGGTTAAGCCGTTCCAACTGGCGCAGAAGCAATACAGATTCAATCATTGTGGCGCTTTGTCGTACAATAAAGCAACAAAATAGTAAATGCCAGTTTGGTATAAGCCCATTTGGTGTATGGCGCAATATTGATAAAGATCCGGAAGGCAGCAATACGAAAGCAGGTCCAACAAACTACGATGTATTGTATGCCGATATTTTACTTTGGCTAAAAAGTGGCTGGATAGATTACGTGGCACCACAACTTTATTGGGAATTTGGCCATCCTGCAGCACCTTATGAAGTGCTGGTAGATTGGTGGAGCAAACATACCTATGGCAAAAATTGCTACATTGGATTGGGCGTGTACCGCTCAAACAGTAGTATGGCCTGGAAAGATAAAACGCAATTGCCCCGCCAGATAGAAAAGATCAGAAAAACAGCCAACCTGCAAGGCATGATCTTTTACAGTAGTAAATCCCTGGAAAAAAATATGAGTGGGTGGGGAGACAGTTTGCGCCTAAATTATTTTAAATATCCGGCTCCTTTACCTGCCATCAGCAAATAAAAATATCAGAGGTTTATCTTGATGGCGCAAATCAATAATTCATCGAAGGCTTACTTTTTATCTTCGGGTGAATGATGCTGCGCTATACTGAACCTGGCAACTGTTATATCAAACGGAAATTACTAAGGATTTAAGGGATCACAGAAGCTCCTTTTTTGCCTTCCAGCCAATCACAATATTGAATGGTACCCAACCTGAACCTTAATGGCAACCTCGTGGCTGATTCAAACTTCCATTCTTTTTTACAGATAAATCCTAATTGGGTATGATAGAAATTAGCTGGTATCTGGGCAGATAATACAAATGTGCTTTTTTTAATATTGGAAAATGTTAACGAATCCAACAATTTACCAGTATAAACAGGTGAAATTTTAGGAGAAAATTGGCAATAAACCGCCTTTACTACAAAAATCATGCAAAAAAATAATAAACTTGATTTTTCTTTCATTTAAGAGATCCTTTACTGTAAATTTACGCTCAAATCAAAGAATAAGATCTACCCTACAAGAAAAGTGTATTTCGGAAATAAAAGATCCTTAGTATGGCATTACATCAAAGTTTACAACAAAAGCTTCTTCAAAAGCTTTCTCCCCAGCAAATTCAGTTAATGAAATTGCTGCAGGTTCCTACTGCAATCCTGGACGAACGCATAAAAGAAGAAATGGAAGAAAATCCTGCGTTGGAGCAAAGTGATGAAGGCCATGAAGATGAATTTGAAAATAAAGATGAGTTTGCAGACACATCAGAAGATGAATTTGAAAAGGATGGTAGTGCTGATGAATATGATAATATCGATATAAGTGATTACGTTCATGAAGGAGATGATGATGTAGGTGATTACAAATTAAGAGATGATAATTATCCTGAAGCTGATGATAACCGCGTTATTCCGCATAAAGTTGAAACAAGTTTCAATGAAATGATGCTGCAACAACTGGGTATGTTGAAGCTGAATGAAAAGCAGCAAAAAATAGCAGAACAGATCGTTGGTAGCCTGGATGATGACGGTTACCTGAGAAGGGAAATATCATCTATTATCGACGACCTGGCCTTCAGGCAAAATGTAGATACCGATGAAGAAGAAGTGGCTGCCATCATTCTGCAAATCCAACAGTTTGATCCCCCTGGCGTAGGTGCCAGAAACCTTCAGGAGTGCCTGTTGATACAGTTGGAAAGAAAAATTGACCAGGGTAAGCATATTGAATTAGCTATAAAAGTGCTGGATAAATATTTTGATGAGTTTACAAAAAAGCATTACGAGAAAATTCAGAAAGGATTAGATCTTAATGACGAACAGTTAAGAGAGATCATTGGCCAGATCGTTAAACTGAATCCAAAGCCAGGTGGAACAGTTGGGGGGAGCAACAAAGGAGAGAATTATGTGATACCGGATTTTTTTATTACTAACAACAATGGAAAGCTGGAACTTACCCTGAATAGCAAGAATGCCCCTGATCTGAGGATCAGTGAAGGTTACAGAGACATGCTGAAAGATTACGATAAAGGCACTAAAAAAGACAAACAGCAAAAAGAAGCAGTACTTTTTATCAAGCAAAAAATTGATTCGGCTAAATGGTTCATAGATGCGATAAAGCAACGCCAGAATACCTTACTGAATACCATGGAAGCGATCATGAACTATCAGCATGAATTTTTTTTAACCGGCGACGAAACAGATCTGAAACCAATGATCCTGAAAGATATTGCTGAACGTACCAACCTCGATATATCAACCGTAAGCCGTGTGGCCAACAGCAAATTTGTACAAACGGAATTTGGCAGTTACCGGCTGAAATTTTTCTTTAGTGAAAGCCTGCAAACCGACAGCGGAGAAGAAGTTAGTACACGTGAGGTAAAGAAAATACTTACAGACCTTATAAGCGAAGAAACCAAGAAGCATCCATACAGTGATGAAAAGCTAACTGAAATGCTGCAGGAAAAAGGATATAACATTGCCAGAAGAACCGTTGCCAAATACAGGGAGCAATTGAATATACCAGTTGCAAGGCTTCGAAAGATTTTATAACCTGCCTTAAATATAAATAATCATGGATCAATTTTTTGCAGTACCTGTTAACAGCAGTAAACCTGCCAATGAAGAGGCTGCAAACCCTGGACTGGCAGCTAAATTATTTGCTAATTTTTTTTCATGGTCATTTCACCCGGTTTTTGTTCCGGTTTATGTTACCCTGTTTTTACTTTATTTACATCCTTCAGCATTTTCCGGTTTTTCGGCAATGGAAAAAAAGCAAACATTATTGATTGTGTTGTTGAATATCGTTTTTTTTCCATTGATAAGTGTGTTGTTATTAAGAGCTGTTGGTTTTATAGAATCGCTGTACCTGCGTACACAAAAGGACAGGATAATTCCTTACATAGCATCAGGCATATTTTTTTTCTGGGCTTACACAGTATTTAAGCAACAGGCTCAATACCCCTTATTACTCACCTCTTTTATATTAGGTATTTTCCTGGCGTCTTCCCTGGCACTGATTGTAAATATTTATTTTAAAGTTAGTATGCATGCGATAGGCATGGGTGGATGGCTGGGTTTTTCACTGGTTATTTTAGATAGCGGCTCCATGCTAATGACCTGGCCATTATGTATTGTATTATTAATTGCAGGCTTCGTCTGTACGTCAAGGTTACTGCTTGGTAGCCATTCTGCAAAAGACATTTATATGGGATTATTTGTAGGCGCTATCACACAAATTGCTGCTGCCATCACTGTATTATAACCTACACAGTGATCGGGTTAATAAAGATTCCGAATAGTTTTTCCTGAATGGATAAAATAGAAGAAGCCCCGTCCAATACCGGGGCCCTTCGTTGTCCTGTAGTACCTAACAAAAACAGTTTATGATAAGTAGCTGTAGTGTTACCCGCAGCCATTCAATACTTAGGTTATCTATGTGTTTCAGAAAATACCAATAATGGTTGAGGAAATTTCCCTGCCGGTTGCGTAGAAGTTACAATGCAGGTGTAGTAATTTTTCTCAGTGTTAAAGGTTTTTCATAGTCAATACATTGTTCATTGTATTGAGATGCTATATAAGCGTAATAATCAACACTTTATTGTGTTATTATTTTTAAAAAAATAATTTTTTCAGTACAATAAAGAAGATAAAGGCAAAGTATAAACGCAGTTAATTTTATTTGTCTGAAATTTTTAACCGGTGAGATTTTAATGTATTATAAGCAATATAGGCACTTACGAGCATCAGCAATGAGCCAACAAAAAAAGCGATGCCCGAAAAATGAACGGGAGTGCCCGGCTTTGTAAAAAAGGAAAATAAGCCGGTCATTAATGGAGGCCCGCCAATAGAAGTAAGGCTGATCAAACTAGTAAGGGCACCCTGCAGTTCACCCTGTTCATTGGCAGGAACATTGCCGGATATAATGGATTGTAATGCAGGGCCTGAAATACCTCCCAGGCAGTAAGGCACCAGGAACACAAACATCATCCAGCTTTGTGAGGCAAAAGCGAAAAGCATTAATCCTGCGGCATAAAATAGCAGCCCGATGTAAACACTTTTTTCATTTCCCAGCCGTGGATTTATATACCTGATCAAACCACCCTGCACGATGGCTACCAATAACCCTACTACTCCCAAAGAAATGCCGATCATTTTTTCACTCCACTTAAATTTTTCAATACTAAAATAGCTCCAGTTGCTTTGAACGGCATGAGCCGCAATATAAATAAGGAAGAATGCTGCGATCAATCCACCCAGCCCGGGATATTTACCCAATTGCTTTAATGATCCCCACGGGCTGGCACGTTTCCAGCTAAATGCCCGCCTGTTTTCTTTTGAAAGTGATTCGGGTAAAACAAAGAACCCATAAATACAATTTAGAAAACTTAGTGCGGCAGCCACCATAAACGGGATGCGTGGGCCAAAACTGCCGAGTAATCCACCGATCACAGGGCCAATAATAAATCCCAGTCCGAAAGCTGCTCCAATCATTCCAAAATTCTGCGCCCTGTTTTCCGGGGTACTGATGTCTGCAATATAGGCGGTGGCTGTAGTAAAACTTGCACCGGTAATACCTGCTAATGCCCGGCCTAGAAAGAGCCAGCCGATTGAAGGGGCATAAGATAGAAAAACATAATCAAGCCCAAATCCAAATAAAGAAAGCAATAGCACCGGCCTGCGGCCAAACTTATCACTTAAGGCTCCTAACACCGGAGCAAAAAAGAATTGCATAATGGCATAGGTAAAGGTGAGCCAGCCACCATACCTGGAAGCCTGGCTGATATCCCCGTTTATCAATTCCTGAATAAGTTTGGGAAATACCGGGATCACTAAACCTAACCCCGTAACGTCTATCATCAAGGTGATAAAAATAAATCCAATTGCCGCCTTCCTGTTAGTTGCCATATAATACTGTGAGATGCAAAATTGCATTTTTTTATTGAGAGCATTTTTTTATTACACGTTCATGCTGCAATTCCGATTAAATGCCGCTAATTTTAACTGGCTCAGAATTTAATAATTAAATGCCGAAGGAATTTTAATTTAGCAGCGTCCAACCAAAACCTAAAACAATTCTATATGTATTTAAAGAAGGCTGCTATTATCGTCGGTTTGTTAAGCGTTCTGTTTGTGTTTGAATATTGTTCCAAAAAAGATGTTATACAAAACCAGCCTAATGGTACAAGCAGTCCCGATTTGCCAACAACGCCATTTAATTATGTTGTTAATTATCCGGCTTATTTGCAAAACGCAATGCAGACAAATGATAATACTCCGGCCGGCAATATAATAACTAACGAAGGTGCAACACTGGGAAGGGTGTTGTTTTACGACAAGCAATTATCTAAGAATAATACCATCAGTTGCGGTTCCTGCCACAAACCTGCCAGTTCTTTTTCTGATGAACTGATCTTTAGTAAAGGTTTCGAAGACAGCGTAACTACCCGTCATTCTATGCCATTATTGAACATCGCATATTATCGTTCTGGTAAAATGTTTTGGGACGAAAGGGCGCCAACCCTGGAAGCACAGGTGTTGCAGCCTATTCAAAACCATATTGAAATGGGCCTTACCATCACCGAGCTGGTAGATAAAGTGAAGGCGCAGGCTTTTTATCCTGCACTTTTTCAACAAGCTTTTGGAAGCACTACAATTGACACAATTACCATTGCCAGGGCATTGGCCCAGTTTGTTCGTTCAATAGTTCCGTATCAATCTAAATACGATCAGGTTAAACAAGGCCTGGCTACTTTCACAGCATTGGAACAGGCAGGAGAACAATTATTCCTGAATGCCGCTCCTCCGGGTAATCCTGCACTAACCTGCGCAGGTTGCCATCAGCCTCCTTTATTTGTTACGTCTACACCATTGGCACCCTTCGGTTTGGCCGATGCAAATGATGCGGGAATAAACAATTCAGGCAATTTTAAAGTAGGTACATTAAGAAATATTGCTTTAACAGCTCCTTATTTTCACAATGGAAGCGTGCCAAGCCTGCAGGCATTGTTAAGCACTAATATACCGGCACACAGCGTGGCACCGCAGGATGTTCAGCGGATATTGGCATTTATGCAAACGCTTTCCGACCCAACAACCGTGGCGGAGGAAAGATTTGCCGACCCTTTTAAATAGTAAAAGTTACAATGATAGAAGGACAGGTTGATGCCTGTCTTTTTTTGTTAACCAAGGTTCGTAATATATAATTGCACCGAATTTTTACAACAAGGCTTGCAAAAAAATGAAAGAACGTAGCACCTAAAATAACTAAAAACTTATTGCGTAAGAATAATTACTCCACGGGCAGAGGGATGCTCTACACAATGATAGGGAATAGAGATTGGCACAGGTACTGTGGTGGCTGTATCTGGTTTAAAAAAATATGAGGAGTCGGGGTTGATCAATACCGCCCTTAAAGTAGTGGTATCGTCGCTTACAATGGTATGTGCCACGGTAGTACCGTTTAAGAAAGTAAAAGAATTTCCATTTGCAACAGTTAAAGTGGAAGGGGTGAAAGAACTGTCCAGTATGCGGATATAATTTGTTGGCAAAAGCCCACCCGCAGGTGCAAAATCTTCGTTCTTATTACAGGCGTATAATCCTGCAATCATCAATGCGAACAAAATTACCGGCTTGCTGATTTTCATAAAGTAACCTTTTGGAAGCCGAATTTAAGAAAAAAAGCCAACAATACGGTAAGCAAGCTAATTCGGTTTTCAAGCAGCTGCTTACTGCTGTTTTATAAATTGATAGATGCCTTTTTTTAATAATGGATGCTGCCCTTCTAATCCATCTGCAGTAATTTGAAACGTTGTATTTTCAAAATTTATATCCAATATCGTTGGTTTAAAACGGAATTCGAAGTAGTTATCATCTTTTTTAGTAAAGCTAAATACTGCTTTTTTTTCCGGACAAAATTCGAAACGTAGTGTGATACTATCTACAGGCACTTTTGCAAAAGTGATCTCGCCACTATTATTACTCACGGCCTCAAATTCTTTATCATTCGACTTTATAACAGCATAAACACCCGAAAGAAAAGAAGGGTTTTGCTCTAGTATTTTTATAGTTAACCGATCGTTGTTAACGGACTTGTTGCTTACAAGCGCAAAATCCTGTGAGGAAGGTACGGGGCTGTTTAAGGTAACAGCATTATCTTTTAGAGACCATTTCCCTATGCCGCTTCGGTCTAATGCACCATAAGAGAAGAAAAATTCGAAACTGGAATCCGGATTTAATTTGATACCTGAGGCCATTTCCATTACGCCTTTAAGGTAATATTCACCGGCAATTGTTGCAGGTGTTTGAGCTATTGTGTTCATTGAACTTATCAAAATTAGAATGAAGGAAAATATTCTTTTCACAATGCGAAGAACGGCAACAATGGCTCTAGCAGGTATAGGTAGTTAATAAACGGTGCAAATCGTTTTGTAAACGGATTACGCGAATGCTTCCGGGTAAGAAGTGTAAGCCTTGTTCCTGATGGCAATATAAACTTTGTACGAAGCCAGTTTTAAAAGTATCCCAAAGATCACAATGAAACAGAATACAATACTTCCGTGAGAGCTGTTCCACGTAAAGTACATCCATTCTACAAAAAATATACTCCCATTTGCAAAAACAGGAGCGTATTGTATAGTAAGTAATTTCTTCTTTTGCCTGCCCCTGTATTTTTTGAGTATTACAATTAACCAAACGCTGGCACTAATCCACGCTAAACAAAATGCCGGAAACAATATTACCATATCTATCCAAATGGTAAGTTGCCAGGTAATAACAGCCAGGAATGCCACGAATGTTATCTGTGGCCACCGAAAAAAATTCCTCATTTCTTTTAATAATAACTTTTTCCCCAATTTAATCACCTGTTCTTCCTTTTGTTGCACGATCTTCGCAAAACCGAAGATGCCAAAATTATCGTACACAAGCCTTAACGCCTCATCGAAAGTTAATTTATTATTGTTGGCTAACATTTCCTCAATGCTTGTTGCAAGATGATCTACAAGTTCTACCTGGAGGTCGTAATACTTTACATATTTTTTTTCTATGAATACAAAAAGTTGTTCTATTTGTGCAGGAGATAATTTCATTTATTTACTTAATTGCGGAATTTAAATTAAGTACCAATTGCATTTGAGCTACAAAACTCTTAAAACTCTCCAACCTACAACCAGCTTCTTTTTTACCACTTTTTGTAAGGCTGTAATATTTACGCGGCCGGTTATCAATATGCTCAACAGATACAGAAAGCAAACCTTCCGCCTCCAGCTTGTGTAAAGTGGGATAAAGCGCTCCTTCGGTTAGCGATAATTCACCGTTAGTAAGCTCTTTAACTTTTTTGGTGATTTCGTAGCCGTACATTTTGTCGTTGTCTCCCAATAGTTTTAGGATGATGTTGATGAGCGAACCTTTTAACAGCTGGGTATTTTGCGCCATGGATCAAATATACATAAGAATCTTATGTATCAGACAAAATCAACCGGTTTTATAACAGTTCCATTATGATATGTTGCACAAGTGTGCGACGCAACGATGTTGAACGAGGTTGTAACAGCCCGGTAAATAAATATTTCCCCACAGTTCCCTAACCTCGTTTGCCTGATCCGTACCTTTGCAGCATGTTGAAATATTTAGCAGAATTGAATGAACCGCAAAGGCAGGCTGTGCTTCATAAGGATGGTCCGATAATGATCATTGCGGGTGCGGGAAGTGGCAAAACAAAGGTTCTTACTACCAGGATCACCCACCTGATGTCGGCTCATAACATAGATGCTTTTAATATATTAGCGCTCACTTTTACTAATAAGGCTGCTGCAGAAATGAAGGAAAGGGTAGAACGTACGCTGGGCAACAGCGAGGCCCGCAATCTTTATATCGGCACTTTTCACAGTGTTTTTGCCCGAATACTAAGAACCGAAGCACCCAGGCTTGGGTATCCCTCCAACTTCACTATTTACGATACCGAGGATGCGAAAAGTGTGGTAAAAACGGTGATCAAAGAAATGGATCTTGATGATAAGCAGTACAAACCTGCAGGCGTTTACAACCGGATATCCGCGGCAAAAAATAGCCTGATTGGGCCCGCAGAATATGCTAATGATGGCATGCTGCAGCAGGAAGATAGCCGCTCTAACCGCCCCATGCTGGCAAAGATATATGATGCTTATGCAAAACGTTGTTTTAAGAACGGCGCCATGGATTTTGATGATCTGTTGTTTAAAATGTATATCCTGCTTAAAAATTTTCCTGAAATACTGAGCAAATACCAGCGTAAGTTTAAACACGTAATGATTGATGAGTACCAAGATACCAATCCTGCACAGTATGAAATAATAAAATTACTGGGTGCTATGCATGAGAATGTATGTGTAGTAGGCGATGATGCTCAAAGTATTTACAGCTTTCGTGGTGCTACCATTGAAAATATTTTACAGTTTGAGAAAGATTATGATGATGTAGTAGTGGTAAAGCTGGAGCAGAATTACCGCAGTACCAAACATATACTGCATGTAGCCAACGACGTTATCAGCAACAACAAAGGGCAAATAGAAAAGAAATTATTTACAGATAATGCTGAGGGAGAGAAGATAAAGTTGGTGCGTACCATGACGGATAATGACGAAGGCAAAATGGTAGCCGACAGTATCCAGGAATTAAAACTCCGCAATCATTTTTTTAATAAGGATTTTGCCATTCTATACAGAACAAATGCTCAAAGCCGGAGTTTTGAGGAATCTTTACGCCGTATGGGTATTGCCTACCGTATTTATGGTGGCATGAGTTTTTACCAGCGCAAAGAGATAAAGGATTTTATTGCGTACCTGCGCCTGGTTGTAAATCCAAGGGATGAGGAAGCATTAAAACGCATCATCAATTTTCCGGCAAGAGGAATTGGTAAAACAACCATTGATAAAGCGGTATTGTTTGCCAATGAAAATAACCTGAGCGTTTGGGATGTAGTATCAAACGCTGCCATGTATGGTTTTAGAAGTGGCACGCTGGAAGCGCTGGATGGTTTTGTTACTTCTATAAAAATGTTTCAGAGTGAATTAGATAAGAAGAATGCTTACGACCTGGCAATCATAGTAGGTAAAAGCACCAACATTGTTAAAGAACTTTTTAACGACAAAACAACAGAAGGGCTTGCACGCTACGAAAACGTACAGGAATTACTAAACTCTATTAAGGAATTTACAGAAACACCTTCTAACCTGGAAGATGGAGAAGTAGGTGATAAAACACTCGGTGGTTATCTTCAGCAAATCGTGTTACTTACAGATGCTGATGATGATAAGGAAAACAGTGATGTTGTAAAGCTGATGACAATTCATGCGTCAAAGGGGCTGGAGTTTCCCGTTGTATTTGTGGGCGGATTGGAAGAAACACTTTTTCCAACTGCCATGAGCATTAATACAAGGGAAGAACTGGAAGAGGAAAGAAGATTGTTTTACGTTGCCATCACCAGGGCAAAAACAAATTTGTACCTAAGTTATTCTAATGCCCGTTACAGGTTTGGGCAGTTGCAGCAGAACGAGCCCAGCCGTTTTATTGATGAAATACCGGAAGATCATATTGACCGGAGTTATGCCGGGGTGGCTGCCAGGAATAATGCCAATACAGGATGGAACCAGGGAAGTGCTTTTGAACGTATGGGGCGAGGCTTTGGTAATGTTGCAAAAAGGGAGGAAGTTAAAAAACCTGTTTATGCTACAGCACCGGCACGTCCGCAAACAAAAGAACACGTGCCATCAGAAAATTTTGCTGCCAGTGATATGAATGATTTAAGGGAAGGTGATAAAGTTGAGCATCAAAAGTTTGGCTTTGGTGATGTGGTAAAACTGGAAGGTGCTGCCCACAATCCGATAGCTACCATTAATTTTGAAACAAACGGAGAAAAGAAGATCATGTTGAATTATGCGAAGTTGCGGATAGTAGCGAATGGTTAATGCATGATGAATGATGTGCGATACATTACGTGTGAAGGATTATTTTAGATTGAAATAAATCATCCATCTTATATCATCCATCTCTCTAGTGTTTTGCGTAATACAGCAACCTTCCCAATTCCCCAAAAACAAACTCTTTGCCATCGGCTTTATAGGTTTGAAATTCCCATACATAAGAGTCTGTTATAACTAATATATTAGCATTGCCAAATACAATTTTGCAGGCAAGCGATTCGGTTATATCTGATTTATAACAAACTACTTTTCCCAGTGCGGAGCCAGTTGTATTGGAGGGGAAGATTTCGAGTGATTTTATCACCACAGCATCTGATTCTACCGAACCTGCCATGGCCTGGCGGCGGTATACAAGCCACTTGCCTTCCAGCAGTTTAGGGTCGGCATTTACCGGGCTGTTCAGTGTATCTGTTGGAATAGTAAGTTTGCCAAGGGATTCATAATAAAACTGATTTTTTTTATGTAATTCCCTGATGTATTCACCATCATCCAACAGCAGTATTGTTTTATCCAACGCCCGGATAATGTACTCATCACCAGCTGCAAACAAAATGTAGGGAGGATCAATAAATGCATCGCCTTTCATGGTCATTCGCATACTTGTTGCATCTTTGATCTCAACTTTATTGCTGTCGAACTGCATCAGCAAAGAATCTGAAAATGCAATAGCGGTAGCTCCTTTTATGGGTGTCCGTTTCATTTCCTGCCATTTTCCATTCAATTGGCCAATAGTATAAAAGGCTTTATTATTAGCGGTATTAGATCGCGAAGTATTGATTGGAGGCATACCTTTCCTTATAGGTTTTTGCGCATTTGCCAAAAGTGTAAAATGGGCAAGTAGCACAGATAAATATATTTTAGCCTGCATACGGGTTAATTTATATAAAAATATAACATTTAAACCTATTTACACAAGCCGGTATTGGTTTTTAACAGGAACAGGTAGTTTGCGAAATAAGAAAATTTAAGTGGAGATCTGCCGTTTATAACAGATCATCAAACACAAATTGACCTATATGAGTTATTTTTGCCAATAATTAAATGTGAACATTTTATGATCAAAACAGGAAATCCCGTTATCAGCATCTATACAGAGATGACTCCGAACCCTGAGACAATGAAATTTGTTGCCAATAAATTATTATATCCGGGCAAGAGTATCGATTTTTCTGATGAGGCCAGTGCAAAGCCATCCCTGCTTGCCCAGGAATTATTTACCTTTCCTTTTATTAAATCTGTTTTTATTGCCAGCAATTTTGTTACGCTAACAAAAACTACGGAAACTGAAGACTGGCAGGATATCATACCTACCATCAAACAATTTTTAAAAGAATACCTGGAAGAAGGAAAGCCTGTTGTGAACGAGGAGGAAGTTGCGGTTATGAAACAGGAAAGCAGTAACGAGGTGAGTGCAGATGATGACGATGTGGTAAAACGCATAAAAGAACTACTGGAAAATTATGTAAAGCCTGCCGTAGAAATGGACGGTGGTGCAATTCAATTTAAAAGTTATGATCAGGGAAGAGTGAATCTTATGTTGCAAGGAAGCTGCAGTGGATGCCCATCTTCCATGATCACATTAAAAGCTGGTATTGAAGGAATGATGAAGAGGATGATACCGGAAGTGAAAGAAGTAGTTGCAGAGGCGGAATAATTTTACATCTAATAATATATAAGTCTCACCTTAGTGTGGGACTTTTTTATTTTCATTCATTAATCTTTATTTTTCCAGGCCCAAAAAATGAGTAAAGGTTGAAGAACAAGTAATCGTACCCATAAAGCCCAAACGGGCAAACAAAAATCATTTATACAAAAACCTGTCTTGATCATATAAATATGGGCGGGTATAAAAGCAACCAGCATCGCGATAATTGCATAACAAGCCAGTTTTCTGGCTTGAGGAAAAAATAATAAAGTCCCTAAAAAGATCTCCGCGATCCCGCTCATAATATTTATCAGATCCGCATTGGAAATGTATGGCGGGATAATGCCAAGATACGCATCGGGGTTTCTGAAATGGTTGATGCCAGCCATTATATAAAAAACTGCCATCAGCAGTACACTTACTTTTTTCATACAATGAATATAAAGAGATTTAAATGTAGGTTACATTTTAAATTATTTTTTAACTGCTGCAATATTATTTATTTGTGCCGGCAAGCCGCATCCGCTTCCGGCTTTGTATCTAACAGGTATAAAACAAATTATTATGAGAAAGACATTACGTTATATAATACCCGCACTTTTATGCATTTGCCTGTTACATGCCTGTAAAAAAAGTTTTCATGAAGAACAGTCAGTTCCCATTCCACCGGAAACACCAGATCTTTCTTCGCAGATCGCCCAAAGTGTAACCGGCTATGTTAGCAATGAAACCGGAACGCCGTTAGCCGATGCCGTTGTGATCGCAGGCAGCAGATCAACTGTTACTGACCAGGAAGGGCATTTTGTGATAAACAATGTTACGCTTTCAAAAACAGCAGGGTTCATTCAAATAAATCATCCCGGTTATTTTGACGGATACCGCACTTTCATCGGGATCGAAAACCAGGAAACATTTGTTCGCGTGCAACTCGTTCCTAAAACTGTAGTTGGTACCGTTAGTGCTGCTGCGGGTGGTACAGTCAATACCGCCGATGGCGCTACCATTTTATTGCCTTCCAATGCAGTGGTAGTGGCTGCTAACAATACCGCTTACTCGGGAACCATTCATGTAGCCGCACACCTATATAACCAGGATGACATAGCACAATTTAGTAAAAAGATGCCCGGCGATCTGCGTGGCACTGACAGTGCCGCACACCTGCGTTTATTAAAATCTTACGGCATGCTTGCTGTTGAACTTACCGGTGATGCAGGCGAACTTTTGCAGATCGCGGCCGGTAAAGAAGCAACTATTACCACGCCTATTCCGGCAACGCTGCTGGCAGATGCACCCGCGAGTATTCCGTTATGGTCGTTTGATGTAACCACCGGCTTGTGGAAGCAGGAAGGCACTACAACCAAAACCGGTAACAGTTATACTGGTAACGTGCAGCACTTTTCTTTTTGGGATGGAGCAACTGGCGTACCGGTTGTTAACCTTACGGCACAAATTGTGAACAGCGCCTTGCAGGGCATCGGAAACATTTATATCTGTATACGAAGGGCAGATGATCCCAATATAGGAACTTCTTCATTTACCAATAGCCAGGGAAGCGTGAGCGGGGCGATACTGGCCAATACAGCATTGATATTTGAGGTGTACACGGTATGTGGCGGTATAAACCTGGTGTACTCACAAAATATTACTACCACCAACAGTGATATAGACCTTGGAACCATTAGTGCAAACCTGGGAGACCTGGTAACTGTAACGGGTAACGTTGTTGATTGCAATAACCTTCCCGTAACAGATGGTTGGGTACTCATGAGAATTGAGAATGTTACCTGGCACATGCCTGTTGTGAATGGAAACATTGTTTTTTCAACAACGAGTTGCAGCAGTATGAATTCAACGTATTTGCCGGTGAATTGGGGTGGAAGCCAGCAAGGGCTGTCGCAAGATATTACCCTTGTTCCCGGTACCAATAACCTGGGCACACTGCAGGCCTGCGGCGTAAGCACGGTTGGATTTGTAGATTACTCCATTGATAATGGTGCCACTATACACCTGACACAACCAAGAGATACCCAGAAAATGATCGCGACTTATTATGGAGGAGAAACGAATATTATCACTTTAGACAGGGATGCGAATCCTAAACCTAATATGGCGTTTGCTTTCGACGGAGGTACTTCCCTCGGAGCCGGGCACGCAGCCAGTTTATTTGAATCCCGGGGACTTCCTACAGGAAGGGCAAATACCTACAACGCTCCTTATACGCCATTGGTTGTTACCATTACAGAGTTTGGCTTGTTTGGAGGCTTTATAGCAGGTTCTTTTGAAGGGCATGTGCAGGATGAGGGAGATCTTAGTGACCATTTGGTTCGGTGCACATTCAGAGTAAGACGATCATAAATGGGATGGATTAATAATAGCAGGTTTAGGGAAAATATAAATGTGTATAATAATCTTCCATAAATGACCGAAACAGAAATCATAAAAGGTTGTATCAAAAAAAATCAGGTTTGCCAGCGGCTTTTGTTCGAAAAGTACGCTGGCAAAATGATGTCGCTTTGCCAGCGCTATTCAAATGACCAGCAGGAAGCAAAAGATATTGTACAGGAAGGGTTTATACGGGTATTTGATTTTATACATCAATTTAAACATGAAGGAAGCTTTGAGGGTTGGTTACGAAGGCTGTTTGTAAATGTGGCTACCAGGCATGCTGCTAAAAGAGTTATCAATTTTGGCGATATAACTGTTGTTGATATGGACATTACGGGCATTGATCCTGCTGTTGTTTCAAAATTGTCTGAAGATGAAATACACAGGTTGATAACCAGGATGCCCGAAGGCTACAGGCTCGTATTTAACCTGCATGTTGTGGAGGGTTATAGTCATGAAGAGATCGCCAACTTATTAGGAATACAATCCTCCACTTCCCGAACGCAGTTAACAAAAGCCAGGCGCATGTTACAATCCCTTATTTTAAAACAGTTTAATGTTGTAATTGTATGAACAGTCAGCAGTTTGATAATATCATAAAAAGTAAATCACAGCAACGCGTAGCCGATGTTCCGGACGATATCTGGGAAAACATAATTAAAGAAAAGAGAAAAAGGAGAATGCCTTTTTTCTGGCTCATTTTACCGGGGCTACTGCTCGGCGGTCTTATTCTTTTGTGGAATAGCTATCACAGCAGTTCAAATAAAACAATAATTACTACGCAAAAAAATGAAAAAGAAAATGTAAAGGAACCGGATATGAACAGCGCACCGGAAATAACTTCCCGGGGAAATTTTAAAACCGTGCAGGAAAATACAGAAAGTAGTACAGCGCTAACTGATGCCGTTAAAAAAGATCAGCCAACAAATGTTGTTTTAGGATCACGGGCTCATTATAATATTCAGCTTGCCAAAACTGGTGAGAATACCGGAGTTGATATTGTAAAAACAGCAGGAAAATACAACGTTGGCATCACTACACCTGGTTTGAATGAAAATAACGAAACTGGCTTAACAGAAACTTATAACACTAATATGAATGAGGACGGTAATTCGTTTGCCACAAAAAATAAAAAGTGCTCCGGCAAAGGCAATAGCAGCATTCTTTTTGGCGGCGGAGAAACCAACAGTATATTGGATTCCAATTCCAATAAACTTGCTATTGGTGAAAGCCAACCCGAAACAACATCCACATTGGAAGAACTGCCTGTTGATACGAACGTTGTAGCAAGCCACCCGGTTATTGTTAAAGACAGCCTGGCCGGGAACCGGAAAGAAATTTTCATTACAAAGAAAGCTGTGTCCGGTCGGAAGCAATCGGTTAAAAGTTTAAAAGTAGAAGTTGCTGTTGGAGTAGTGTCTCCATTGCAGGATTATACTAAACCCCTGTTAATAAAACGTGTATTGGATAATGGAACTGTAAAGTCGGAGTTTATATCTGATCAAATTAAAACTGAAGTAGAACCGGGTACAGAATTCGGAATCAACATTGTAAAAAGTGTAAGTAAACAATGGAGTGTTGGTGGAGGAATTAATTATTCGAGGTTTACTGAACTTTTCCGCTTAACGGGCATTGAAACAAGAACAGATATTACCATCATTCAGCGGGTTGTTATAGAGCCGAACGGTCCGTCCTTAAAGAGCGATACCATCATCAACTCTACAAAAAGTAATACAACAATAAATGGCCGAAATATCTATACCAATATTGCTGTGCCGTTATTTGTAAGGCACCAGTTCATCGAACGTCGAAAATTTGCCTTCGCAGTTACTACAGGTCTTTATGTGGAAGTACTTAAAAAATATCATTCCGATGCGCCGGGCAAATTTGAAAATACGGTTGCTCCGGGAAACACGAAACCATCTAACAATACCCACATCGGTGTAGATGTTTTTGCGGCGCTGCATTTTTCCGGAGCACTATGGAAAAAATATGATTGGTTTGCAGCACCAGGTTTTCGTTACGGGGTTTCGCGGTACAATGCAAACAGTTTATCCTTTAATAAGAAGATCCATAAACCGGTTTTTTCTGTGGGGATCGCATACCGGCTAAAAAAATAATCATGGAGGGTTTATATTGCCGCCGTTACAGAAATGTAGCGGCTTTTTTTATCTTATACCTGGTGAGGATTTAATGTTAGGGTATTCCCCGTTAATTGTTCTAAATTGAATATTTTTAAAATATGGATACAACGAAAATCCTGGAACAATTTATCAGTGGTATCAGGCAAACAGGATGGATAGAATACATAGCCGTATTTGCGGGAATTATCAGTGTTTGGTATAGCCGCAAAGAGAATATATTAGTTTATCCCACCGGGTTAATAAATACCATTTTTTACATTTACTTAAGTTTTAAAGGCGGTTTGTTGGGGGAAGCATCTGTAAATTTTTATTATACCGTGATGAGTATTTATGGCTGGATCTGGTGGAGTAAAAAAGATCAGAAAGATAAACCTGTGTTGAAAATTACCCGGTCAACAAAAAAGGAATGGCTGCTGCATCTTCTGTTTTTCATGGCATTTTACGGGGCAATATTTTTTGCACTAACCTCGCTTAAAAAGAATTTTGCGCCAGGCGCTATTCCCTGGGCGGATGCATTTGCCAGTGCAACAGCATTCACCGGTATGTGGCTGATGACGAAAAAGAAAGTGGAAAGCTGGATATGGTGGATAGTTACTAATCTTGCCTCCATACCATTGTATTTTGTGAAGCAATATGTTTTCACGAGTGTGTATTATATTGTACTGTTGATAATGGCCGTTGCCGGATTGATCGAATGGCGGAAGCGGAGCCGGCATGATAATTTGCAGGCGACATAATAGAAATTAAATGCATTAATATTTTTTAATGATAAACAGCATAATAAAATGAGTTATTGTAAAGCGATGTTAATGATGAAGGAATCTGACCTGGAGGTGCATAAAATTTATCACGATCAGCAATATGGATTTCCTATAATGGAGGATGATGAATTGTTCTGCCGGCTGATATTGGAGATCAACCAGGCGGGATTGAGCTGGACAACCATCCTTAAAAAGCAGGAAACCTTTAGAAAGGCTTACCATAATTTTAGTATTAAAAAAGTTGCTGCATACAAAGAAAAAGATTTTGAAAGATTGATGCAGGACGCCGGTATTATACGCAACCGGCTAAAGATACATGCAGCCATTGAAAATGCTAAATCGATCATGGTTATTCAGAAAGAACATGGAAGTTTCAAAAAATGGCTTGATAAACAGCATCCTTTAACAAAAGCAGAATGGGTAAAGTTGTTTAAGAAAACTTTTCGCTTCACCGGTGGTGAAATTGTAAATGAATTTCTGATGAGTACCGGATATTTGTCGGGTGCTCATGATGAATCTTGTGTTATTTATAAAAAAGTACTTAAAGCAAAACCTGCGTGGAAGAATAATTAATATGCTAAAAAAAATTGTTGTTATTGGCCCGGAATCTACCGGTAAAAGTAGTTTGTGTGAACAACTTACTGCTCATTTTAAAACAGCCTGGGTTCCAGAATATGCAAGAACATTTCTGGAAGCTTATGGTCCAGGTTATACCTATGAAGATATGTTCCGTATTGCAGAAGGGCAAACGAAAACTGAGGACGAAATGGCGAAGCGGTTTTTAAAGACAGCTGAATATAATAGACAGCTTTTCATAGATACAGATCTTTATGTAGTTAAAGTATGGAGCGAATTTGTTTTTAATAGATGTGACAATCGCATATTAAGCCAGATCGCCGACAGGCAATATGATCTTTATTTACTCTGTTACACAGACCTCGAATGGGTAGCAGATAGTCTTAGGGAATATCCCGACTTTGAAACAAGGGAGAAGCTCTTCCACTTTTATAAAGATGCAATGATCAATCAATCAGTTCCCTGGATAATTATCAAAGGAAATCACAACGAGAGATTGCAACTGGCTATCGATGCAGTAGATAGATTAGGCTAAGCTTCTTATTTCTTAGCACTGCTGTTTCTATTCTCCTGCGCCTTCAAAATCTCATTTTTATAGGATGCTAATAAGGCATCAATATCTTTTTCAGAAATATTGAGTGCTGTTGGATTTGAAACCAATTGAAACCAGGGCTTTGCTGCGTCAAAATCATAATTTCCAAATACTATTACAGCTGTACCCTTAAGTTGAACTTGTTCTTTTTCAAGTTGCCATTGATCTGCCCAGTTGTACAAGTATTTTGCATCCGCTTCCTGCAACCTTAAGCAGGAATGCGAGACAGGATAGCCCGGCATAGCGTATTCATGCCAGCCAATTCCTTCTTTATTCTCAATATTGAAATTCCATTTTAGTTCCCACTCATCATCAACGGTGCTGATCGTTTTTTCTGCTTTCCAGTTTGTAAAGTACAAGCCAGTAGGCGTTGGGTTTGCCTTACGGCCCATATTGGTAGCGCCAGTATAAACCAGTTCTCCTTTTTCATAAGCAGCAAATGACTGTGACGGGTAGGAGAAGAAGATGATTTTGTCAATTTCTGCTGCAGCTTCAACTCTTAAAGGAAAAGGCAAATAGAATGCGATATCACCGGTTGCATCGTTTGGAACAACTATGCTATCCATTTTTTTTAGAAAGTTGGAATCTGTTCTGTTTATAGCTTGTATGATCTTTTTTGCACCTGTATTTTTGGCATTTTGTGAAAGCCAATAGGCCGTTTTCTCAAAGTGATAAGTAATTGTAACTGCTGGTTTTTTTCTTTCAGGAGATTTCGAAATTATTTTTCTATCCGGTTCAGTGCAGCTTGTAAAGAAGCAAACAATAGTTGCAATGGAAAACAGTAGTTTTTTTAATAACATGAGGTACGTGGTTTAGTATCTTCTCTTATTGAAATTTATGCCAAAAAGAAGTAAATACTTAGATAAGAATTATTTGTAAAAAAGAAAACATTCTGTTAACAGAATTCGGGATTTTGTGTAATTGAAGAAAATGTTTAGTTATTAAAAGCACAAGGATAATATTTAGATTATAATGTGAATTCAGGGGATGATATTATTTGATGGAATGGTCTTTGTAACAAACCTGTTCACTACTTACTTGAAAATATTATATATGAACAGCATCAATCAACAACAAACGGAAGATAATCACGAAGACCTTGCAGGAAAGGATGGAATTAAGAAAATCAAAGAACTGGCTGAAAAAAGCAGCAATTGTTTTTTTTGTACAGCATTAAAGGCGGGGCAGCCTTTTAAAACCAGGCCGATGGCTGTGCAGAAGGTGGATGATGCTGGTAATCTTTGGTTTCTAAGTGCTTCAGACAGCCATACCAACATGGAGATTGCGGAAGATCAGCATGTACAGCTGTTATTCAGGGCTACTACTCATTCTGGTTTTTTAAATTTATACGGAACTGCCAGCATATCGCGGGACAAGGACATGATTGATGAATTGTGGGAACCGCTTATTAAAACGTGGTTTACAGAAGGTAAAGAAGATCCCCGTATTACTGTAATTAAAGTAACTCCTACAGAAGCATATTATTGGGATAATAAACACGGTAATGCAGTGGCCTTCTTAAAAATGGCCGTTGGTGCAGCCATCGGTAAAACATTGGATGATTCTGTAGAAGGAATGATTGTAACTTAAGAAGGGATATGTAAAAATGTAGATTTAATTCAACAGCGGGATATAAGCAATGCGACTATTTTACACACAGAAAAACTATTTAAAACAACAACAGGTTTTTTTTAGATAGTTTTTCTGATTTGTTTAATGAGTTATTCTGCTGAAAAGTAAATTAAGCAGTAGCAGTTTTTTACCATATTTAATTACCATGCAATTTGCGTTAAATCTTAAAAAGTTACGGTTGTATAATGGCTATAGTTTTAGCCAGATGTCGAACCTTATCTGTGTAAGTAATGAAACGTATCAAACTTATGAAGAGGGAACTGCAGAGCCGGGTATTTCTATTTTATCAAAGATATTGGCAGAGTTTAAAATAAGTAATGTGCTTTCATTTTTAATTGATCCGGGGTTTGATCCACGTATAGATATCAATGGAAAGCTATCTCTTTTTGAAAGTAAATATCAAAATATTCCCTGGCTTGATATTAATGTGCAGAATATCATTCTATCAAATAGTAGCGCAAAGGAAAAATAGCATTTAAATAATTTAATGACGGCGTGAATAGGATTTCAATTTTACTCTCTTTTAAATAAATCCTTTCTAAAAGAAAAATTGCAACATCCGCAATAGCTGTGCTCTATTCAATGTAAAACATCTGGTATTCATTTTATAATTTGTTGAATATCTTCATCATCATCCAGGTTGTTCATTTGCCTTAGTAAATTTCCTGATCGTAAAGATACATACCTGCTTAGAGGTTTTACAGTAAACCTAACAGGGTTAGGAAGGCAAGCTGCAATCATCGCTGCTTCCATGCGAGTAAGGTTTTTAGCATCTTTGTTGAAATAGCTTTTTGCTGCAGCCTGCACACCAAAAATACCGGGTCCCATTTCGGCTACGTTCAGGTAAGTTTCAAGGATTCTTTTTTTACCCCAGATTTTTTCAGTCATAAAAGTAAAATATACTTCCAGCCCTTTTCTGAAATAACCGCCATGTTGCCAAAGAAAAACATTCTTTGCTGTTTGCTGGCTGATGGTACTGGCTCCTCTTGTTTTGGCAGGATGTTTTTCATTGTACTTCATTGCCTTTTTAATGGCTTTGATATCAAACCCGTCATGATCCGGAAAAAGCTGGTCTTCTCCTGCCATAACAGCCAGTTTTATATTAGACCCCATTTCATCAAATGAAATATAATCACGCTTCAGGCCATTTCCTTCGGCTACGCTTACCAGTTGTGTAATTGTAATTGGTGGGTTTAACCATTTGCAGATGAGGATGTAAAACAATTGGAGGATAAGCATCCATAAAAAAACGCGTTTAAATATTCTCCACCCTTTTTTAAAAAATTCTGCCATGTATGAATGCTAAAATAATTATTATATAGATATTTTAAGGCGAAAGTTTTATATACTCAAGGCGATATTTGTTTTTTCCGATAACGATACCTTTGTTTCCGGCCTTCGACATCAGGTATCCAATACCGGCAAGGCCGGCCGAAGTGCCCATTAGCACAGGACTAAATTTATCTCTATCAACCAGGTACACTACAGCACTGGCTACGGTTAATAATATTCCACCACCTAACAAAGCGGCTCCACTTCCTCTTACATTAAATCCTTTTTCCTTTTTACCAATGCTTTTTATATCCTGGTAATGATATACATAGCTAAAACTTCCTGCCGTGTCTACCACATAAAATCCAAATTGTGTTACAACCTGCCTTATTAAATATTCACGAAGATAGATACTGTCATTAATTATCTTAGTAATCAGCGCATTCCTGTAAGCCCCAGCTTTGGTAACCATTTCTATTTGGGTTCCGGCATAATAAGAGCGAATTGTTTTGCCATTTTTCTTTACAGCAATGTAATCTGATGGCTGCGACAGTGCCGTATTAGAAGAGAATAATAGTATAATGATGAGGTAGCGAATCATAGCTGTTATTATAAAGGATAGAAGTATTTAAAACCCGGGCCGGGAGCCTAAGTTGAGACCTCAATCCTTTGCCAAAAGTACACCAATCATTAATGCCAATCCAAAAACTAAAAACAACGATCCGGAGATCTTATTGATAATAGCAATATTCCTGTCGGTTAGTTTTTTCCTTAATTTACCAGCGAGGTTTATCTTTAATATGTCTGCCAGCATATTTAAAAGGAGGCAAATAGAAAAAGTTATGATTCTTTCATTATTGGTATAGGCATTGGCAATTGTTTTTGTTGTAGCTGCAAACCAAAGTGCAATAACTCCGGGATTTAGTGTATTGATCAGAAAGCCGGTTATAAATAACCTCAGGTGAGTTGTGCCGGCTATTCTTACACCGCTGTCCAGTTCCTCCTTGGTATGATATTTTTTGAAGAACAGGTAATAAATTCCAAGGCCCATTAAAAATAATCCGCCGGTAATGCCAATGGGCTTTTTATAATCTATTAATGTTGTGAGAGAGCTTCCAAAAAAATTGGCGGTAACTACCCAAAGTAGATCGCTTAACCAAACTCCCCCAATAAAATAAAAGGCACTTATAAGCCCGTAATTGATACGTAGTTTAATGATGGTGAATATTACCGGGCCAACAGAAAAAACAAGGGCAAGCCCTAAAAGAAATCCTGATAATATGGCGTCGGTCATATTTATTAATTGGCAATCGGCATTTGAAGATCGATATCAAATTTAATCTGGCCCAATTGCTCTTTTTAATTTTTTTAAAGATGTTGCGAAATTAAACAATTGCCCCTTTTCCATTTGCAACCGTTAATTGAATAAACTTCTCCCATTCTTCAAGCAATTTTCCTTTAAGTACCCGCGGAAATTTATGTTGCCCACCCAGCTTTCCTTTCAAATTCATGAAGTCCATAAATACCTGTTCAGGTAATACAACTGCTTCCACGGCTTTTAATGCATGCCTTCGTTCTACTTCGTAATCGTCATTCAGCAGTTTTATTTTTGTATCAATTACTTCAGCAATTTTATCAGCATCGATAGCATCATCAGAACCAATAAACCATTTATGTGCGAAGAAATTTCCGTGTGGCACGCCGGCCACCGTAAACTCAGGTATAAAAACATTAAGTTCCTCGGCGGCCATTTCAATGGCTTTGGTCATATTATCTACACTTAAATGTTCTCCTACCAAACTTAAAAAATGCTTGGTTCTGCCGGTAATGATGATCTCGCTTTTTTCTTTGTCTACCAGCCGTATCGTATCTCCTATGGCATATCTCCAGGCACCTGCATTCGTGCTGATCAGGATTGCATAATCCTTATCTTCTTCAATTTCATGAATCATGAAAACTTCGGGATCGTCGGCCATATTTCCATCACTGTCAAAATTGCTTTCATCAAAAGGCACAAATTCAAAAAAAATATTGTTGTTAAGTGCCAATTGCATGTTTTTAGTATCCTGCCGGTTCTGGTAAGCAAGAAATCCTTCGCTGGCCAGGTAAGTTTCTATGTAAGTAATGGGTTTGCCCAATAACTTGTCAAAGCCTTTTTTATAAGGTTCAAGCGCCACGCCACCATGAACATAAAAAGCCAGGTTGGGCCAAATCTCATGGATATTGTTCAGCTTATATCTTTCAATTATCTTTTCCAGGCATAATTGCAGCCAGGCAGGTACTCCTACAATAAAACCGATGTCCCAATTAGGTGCATTTTCTACTACTTCCTCCAGTTTCTTTTCCCAGTCTTTTTCGCGGGCTATTTTTTTCCCGGGCTTGTATAATCCCAAACCGAGAAACCAAAACGGAATATTTTTTTGCTGTATGCCACTAAGGTCGCCGGCAAAATAAGTAGCGCCTTTTTGTAATTGTGTACTGCCACCAAGCATCAGCCAGCCTTTTCCTATAGCACTTTTGGGAACATTATCATACCGGGTAAGACTTAATAACTGCCTAAAGCTTGTAACAATATTACTCCTGATAAGATCCTTTGTAATTGGAATATATTTGCTGGCCGCATCGCTTGTGCCGCTGCTGAGGGCAAAATATTTTATTACACCCGGCCAGCAAACGTCTGGCGTTCCTTCCAGGGTTTTATACCACCAATCGTCATAAATTTTGTTATAATTATAGGTGGGCACCAGCTGCTGAAATTTTTTCCCGGGATGTTTGCTTAGAAGTATCTCGTCAAATTTGTATTTCTGTCCAAACTGCGTAAACCTGGCTTTGCGCAATAACTTTTTAAGTGCCTTCAATTGCTGACTTCGGGCATCACTTACCGGTAAATTCAGTGCTTTTGCCAGTGATTTAGGAAGCTTTATGTCGAAGATTGCCATTGAAGGGTTATTTGAGAATGACAAATATAAATTAATGATTTGAAGATTAGCCTATTTCGTAACTTGAAGCGGAGTCAATTGTACAATTGGTTTAATGAATTTGATAAGCGGTCATGTTCCCTTATTCAAATCGTACAATCTTCAAATTTATTTGCTACGTTTGCCGCTACAAAAAAGAATAATACATATGAAAAAATTATTTCTGTCGCTTGTGCTTATCGCAAGCCTATTTAAAGCCAGTGCCGATGAAGGGATGTGGCTGCCAATGCTGTTGGGCCAGCAGGTGTATAATGATATGGTGAAAAAAGGATTAAAACTCACCAAAGAACAATTGTATTCAATTAATAAAGCCTCGTTAAAAGATGCTATCATCATTTTTGGCGGTGGATGTACGGGAGAGATCGTGAGTAACCAGGGATTGATCTTTACCAATCATCATTGTGGTTATGGTGCCATTGCAAATGCCAGCAGTGTAGAACATAACTACCTGAAAGATGGTTTTTATGCATTTAACAAAGACCAGGAGATACAAAGCCAGTTAACAGTACAGTTCCTTGAAAGGATCGTTGATGTTACCAAAGAAGTGGAAGAAGGATTGAAAGGGTTAGCCTGGGCAGATAGGGTAAAAAAATTGCAGGAAGTTTATAAGGGTATAACAGATAAAGTTGCAGACAAGGAGAATGGCCTTAATGGAAGGATCTATAGCATGTTTAAGGACAACCAGTATATCATGTATGTGTATAAAACTTACCGCGATATCCGCCTGGTTGGTGCACCACCAGAAAGCATAGGGAAATTTGGCGGAGATACCGATAATTGGGAATGGCCAAGGCACACAGGAGATTTTTCAATTTTTCGTGTATATGCTACAAAGGATGGTAAACCGGCAGAATTCAGTAAAGAAAATGTGCCTTTAAAACCAAAGCACTTTTTACCGGTTAGTATTAAAGGGATCAAAGATGGCGATTATGCTATGATCTATGGATACCCTGGTGGAACCAATAGGTACGAAACCAGCGAAGGCATCAAACTAAAGAATGAAGTGGAAAATCCTGCATTGGTAGCGTTAAGGGATATGCGCTTAAAAAATATGCACGAGCAAATGATAAAAGATCCGGCAGTTAAATTAAAACTGGCGTCTGATTATGCAGGCATTGCTAACTACTGGAAATTTTTTGATGGAGAAACAAAGCAACTTATTAAATTTAAAACCTACGATCAAAAGAAAGCATACGAAGCAAAGTTCACTACCTGGGCAAAAGGAAAAGCGGAGTATGAAAATATTTTTGCGGAGTATGAAAAAAATTATGCAGTCTGGACACCCTATAGCAAACATCGTCAATACCTGCGTGAAGGCATCTTAGGGTCACCGTTATCGGCGTTTGCTTCTTCATTAATGGGGCTTGAAGCTGCAATTGTAAAAAAAGAAAGCACCGGCGAGGATATTAAAAAGGCTGCCAAGGCTGCAGACGCAGCAAGGAAAAATTTCCTTGAATCAGAAGACAAGCCGAGCGATCTTAAAATATTAGCTGCCGTTGCTATGTCTTTTTATAACGATATTGATAAAAGTCAGCACCCGATCGGGTATTATGAAAAATTAAAAGGAACCTATGGCGACCTGTCTGATGAAGCAACGTATAAGAAATGGGCAGCCGATGTATTTGCCAAAACCATGATCTTTGATGACGCAAAATGGAATACATTCATTTCTTCTCCGGATGCTCCGGTACTACAGGAAGACCCTGCGTTTGATTTTGCTTCCAGTTTTGTAAAAAATTATAATACCAAATATGCTCCATTGTTCACGGTGTTTAATAACAAGAACAATGAACTTGGCCGCAGTTATTTAAAAGGTATAATGGAAATGAATCCTGAAGCGGTTAAAAAAATGTACCCGGACGCTAACTTCAGCATGAGGGTTAGTTTTGGAAATGTGAAAAGTTATAATCCGCGTGATGCAGTACATTATGATTATGTAACTACCGGCAAAGGTATTTTAGAAAAGTATGTTGCAGGTGATTATGAATTTGATCTTCCTGCAAACCAGGTTGAATTATTAAAGAAAAAAGATTTTGGCCAGTACATTGATAAAAGCCGTAACGATCTTGTTGTAGGTTTTATTACAACTAACGATATCACAGGTGGTAACAGCGGAAGCCCTGTAATTGATGGCAGTGGCAACCTGATTGGTTTGGCGTTTGATGGCAACTATGAGGCATTGAGCCACAAGATCGCATTTGATAAAGACCTTAACCGCACAATTTGTGTGGACGTGCGCTATGTACTATGGTGTGTAGATAAACTTGGAGGTGCTAAGAATATCATTAACGAGCTGAAGTTAGTGAGGTAACAGGCACAAAAGTTATTATTAGAAAGTTGATGAGGTTAACCGTTCGTGCGATAATAAGCAGAGCGTTAACTTTATCAACTTTTTTTATTGCAGTGATAGCCAAATACAGTTGGAATTTTTTTAACTACCTGCTGTAGAAGATGCCTGCATAATTTACTTTTCAGCCGGGCAACCTTAGTTGCTAAAAAGGCCTATTTTTGTGCACTAAAAAAATAATAAAATGGAAAAAGGACCAGTATCAGCATACATCCAGCATCATTACCGTCACTTTAATGCAGCTGCATTAATGGATGCCGCCAAGGGGTACGAAACACATTTATTGGAAGGTGGAAAGATGATGGTAACGCTTGCTGGTGCCATGAGTACCGCTGAATTGGGTTTGAGTTTCGCAGAAATGATCCGCCAGGATAAAGTAGCTATTATTAGTTGTACCGGTGCCAACCTCGAAGAAGATATTATGAATCTGGTGGCACATAGCCATTATAAACGAGTGCCAAATTACCGTGACCTTAGCCCGCAGGATGAATGGGATCTTTTAGAAAATCATTTTAACAGGGTTACCGATACCTGCATTCCGGAAGAAGAAGCTTTCAGGAGATTACAGCAACATATTCACAAAATATGGAAAGATGCAGATGATAAAGGAGAACGTTATTTTCCACACGAGTACATGTATAAAATGTTATTGAGTGGCGTGTTAGAGCAGTATTATGAAATTGATCCAAAGAATAGCTGGATGCTGGCAGCTGCGCAGAAAAATATTCCGATCGTTGTGCCAGGTTGGGAAGATAGTACTATGGGAAATATATTTGCTTCTTATATAATTAAAAATGAAATGAAAGCTTCCACAATGAAAAGTGGAATCGAATATATGGTTTGGCTGGCCGATTGGTACAGGAACAATTCAGCAGGCAAAGGAGTGGGATTTTTTCAGATCGGTGGCGGTATTGCCGGCGATTTTCCAATTTGCGTGGTTCCTATGATGTACCAGGATCTTGAATGGCATGACGTTCCCTTCTGGAGCTATTTTTGCCAGGTAAGTGATTCTACAACATCGTATGGTTCTTATTCGGGTGCTGTTCCTAATGAAAAAATTACCTGGGGGAAATTAGATATTAATACGCCCAAATTTATTGTTGAAAGTGATGCTACCATTGTTTGCCCTTTAATTTTTGCCTGGGTGCTTGGATGGTAAATGCTTCCAAATTAATCAGCGGCTTATAAGCTGATTAATTTGCAATTGATAATATGCTGATACTTCATCGTGTTGAAGTTGGTATAGGAAGATCTCTTTTCAACATCTCTTCCCTGTTGGCAATTTCCCAGGCTGTATGAAATATCATACGAACTCTTTTTTCATAAAGAAGCCAGTTTATTTTGTCGACAGTATCCGTTGGTTTGTGGTAATCGGCCTTTAGCATTCCATCATAAAAAAACAGCACCGGCACAGCTTTACGGGCAAAATTGTAATGATCACTTCTGAAATATATCCTTTCCGGATCTTTAGGGTCATCAAATTTATAGTCTAAAATAAGGCCGGTATATTTGGTATTCATAGCTTCATTTATCAAGGGAAGTTCGGTGCTTAATTTATCGTGGCCTACTACATAAAGGTAGTTACTGGTATCGGCTGTTTTTCTTTCGGTATCTATTCTTCCAACCATATCAGTATTAAGGTCAACTGAAGTTTTATCTAAAGGATAAACAGGATGTTCACTGTAATATTCACTGCCCCACAAACCTTTTTCTTCTCCACTAACGGTCATGAATACTATTGTTCTTCTTGGCCCTTTTCCGGCAGCTTTCGCTTTTGCAAAAGCTGCTGCCATTTGTATTACAGCTACCGTTCCACTTCCGTCGTCATCGGCACCATAATAAATTTTACCATCTCTTTTTCCTAAATGATCGTAGTGTGCAGTTAGAAAAACGTATTCATTTTTTTTGTCGCTGCCTTCTATGATACCGAGTATGTTACTGGCATTTACGGTACTGGTATTTTTTTCATACTCATAGCGGGAAGAGATTTTTTGTTGCCATTTATCAACAGTAGTAAACGGCATTCCGGCTTTTGCTTTTTTTATGATAGAATCGATGTTATCAGGTAATATATTTCTTGCGAAAGCATTTGAGATCAGTGCAAATGGGAGTTTTTTTTCTTTGCTTTCTCTTGGATAATAAAGAGCGGATTTTTTGCTATCATCTGTCATTCTTTTGCTGAAGTTGTCCTGCGCAGGGTTAAGCACCAATACACCCGAAGCTCCTTTTTCTGCAGCCAATG
The DNA here is from genome assembly GCA_031411955.1 of Ferruginibacter sp. Taxonomy (GTDB): domain Bacteria; phylum Bacteroidota; class Bacteroidia; order Chitinophagales; family Chitinophagaceae; genus Ferruginibacter. Next base: position 76,082 of record JANOCC010000029.1, on the reverse strand, counting down.
CTATTTTTTTAGATAGTCCTGGAAAAGTCCATTCGCTGCTACCGGTGGTGCCCGTTATCAAAAATTTACCATCCGATTTTGGTTCTCCTAACACGATGATAACCAGTTTTCCTTTCACCTCTAAACTGTTATAATCGCTATACTTTTTATCTTCAATACCATAGCCGGCAAAAACTATTGCTGTTGAATTAAAACTGCCATTTACATTAGTTTTTGGGATGATAAAATCGGTTCCATACGTGCCGCTGAATGTACCAACCTGTAATGATCCTTTAACCAGGCTATCTTGTAGAAGTGGATAAAATTGCTGGTACCCTTTTAATGTATCCGGGGCTTTTAAACCAATACTTTTAAATTGAGCTTCTATATATGCTGCTGCTTTTCGCTGGCCTTCTGTGCCGGTTTCCCTGCCTTCCATTTCATCACCGGCAATGATAGTAAGGTGTTTTTGTAATTCAGTTACAGATATTTCGTTTGCAAAACCTACCGCCGGATCATTTTTTTGCGTATAGGCATTACTGATAGTAAACAGCAGCAGTGTAGCAAGCACAGTTTTCTTCATCAAAACTTTATTTGTTAAGTGTGTAGTATTTTAAACCTGTTATATCACCGAAGAATGATCTTATGAAAGGTAAATGGATGCCTTCATCGTAAAAAGACAGATTAGCTATAAATATTTTATCTGCAACACTGTTAAAGTGCCGCAATTTTAGCAACTCTTCCAGTGTGCCTGCCAGCCTCAAATGCTGTATTCATAAAAACATCCAGCATTTTTTCTGCATCACCATCACGTACAAACCTGGCAGGAATACAAATTATGTTTGCATTGTTGTGTTTGCGGGCCAGTTCGGCCAGTTCTTCGCCCCAGCAGATGGCAGCCCTTATGCCTGCATGCTTATTGGCGGTAATGGCTACACCATTGGCACTGCCGCAAAGTAGTATGCCAAATGCAGCTTCCCCTTTTTCAACCGCTAACGCCACAGGATGAGCGAAATCAGGGTAATCTACAGAGTCTTTGCTGTAAGTACCGAAATCTTTATAAACCATGTTTTCACCTTCAAGAAACGAGATCAGGTCTTCTTTACAATCGAAGCCTGCATGGTCGCATCCGATTGCTATTGGTTTGGAAATATCGAATGTGTACATATTGTTTGCTTTAATGTTCAGTCAATTAAATTTACAGTATAAAATTAACGCATTAAATGGCCATTATCGAGATAGCAGGTAATATTTTAACGGTAGATGAAAAATATGAAAAACCCCCGGCGACCAGCAATCATTTTTTATAACTCTTTATATTCTATCAACTCCATTCCTTTTCCTTCTTTTCTGATTGTTTATCTACCCTTGCGGCGATGATCACACTTAGTTCAAACAGGAGAAGTAATGGAATAGAAACAATTGCCTGGCTGGTCCAGTCTGGCGATGGAGTGATTACCGCCGCTAATATCAAAATTACTACAAAGGCATATTTGCGGTATTTTCTAAGAAAGGGAGCAGATATGAGCCCGATTTTAGCTAAAATATAAGCGAGCACAGGTAATTCAAAAGCGATGCCGCAACCAAGAATAATATTATTGATCGTATCAATGTAGTCATCCAGCGTGGGCATATATTTATAAGCGCCTGTTGTACCCAATGTAAAATTGGCTAAAAAATTAAAGGTGAAGGGTGCCAATAGAAAATAGCCAAATGCACCGCCGGTAAAAAAGCAAAGTGATACCCAGAAAATGCTTCCGCGTGAATATTTTATTTCTTTTTCGGAAAGCGCGGGTTTGATAAATTTCCACAGTTCCCAAAACAGATACGGGAAGGCAAGTATAAGCCCCCCGATCATTGCAATGGAAATGGCCGACATAAACGGGCCGCTGATAGTGTTTCCCTGAAGTGGTATTTCTACCGGGGGCATACACAATGCCTCGCCCAGGTGGGCCCAGTGACTAAAATTGCACAAGGCACGGTAAGTTATAAAGTTTGAACGGGCTGGTGCATAAATTACATTGTCGAAAATCCAGTCTATGTAAAAGAAAATGGCAATAACCCCGATCAACCAAACAATCAATGCTCTTACAATATGCCAACGCAATGCTTCCAGATGGTCGATGAAACTCATTTCCTGCTGCTCACCTGCTGCATTTTCGCCCTGGCGGAGCCGCTTTAAAAAAGATGTTTTACCTGTTGTTGTATTTGCCAAGATTGGGGCTGTTTAGCGTATTTTTTTATTTATCACGCAAGTTACGTTATGAAGTTGGAACTAGTTTTACCTGAAATGCGTTTTCAAAAGTACTTTATGGTTAAGAGTTTTAAATTGGAGCAAAAATTTAATTGACAAACCTTATAAAAAAAAAGTGGCCCCTGTAGAAACAGGGGCCGTTTACCAAAACTAACTGCTTATGAGAAAATTGAAATGTAGTTGTTGTGTGTTCTGACATAATATTTGCAAACACGATGCCAGAAAAATAGTTACGTTGTTAAGAAAATGCAAACAAAGTTTATTTGTTGGAAATAATAATCGTGGAAATAACAAAGCCCATGTTACACCTGGATATTTAGTTTAATAATGGGAATCGGTTATAATATGACTACTGCTGAGATGTCAGTTTTTCTGCATTTTCGGCAAATTGTAAGGCGTCGATAAATTCTTGTATCTCTCCATTAAGCACTGTATCTAAATTATATACCGTTAATCCGATTCGGTGATCAGTTACCCGGCCTTGCGGATAATTATAGGTGCGTATTTTGGCACTTCTGTCGCCGGTACTCACCAGGCTTTTTCTTTTGTGGGAAATTGCTTCCTCAGCTTTTCTCACTTCTTCATCATAAAGCTTCGTACGCAACATATCCATAGCTTTTTCACGGTTACCTAATTGGCTTCTTTCCGTTTGACAAACCACCACCAGGCCTGTAGGCTTGTGTGTAAGAAATACTTTTGTTTCTACTTTGTTTACGTTTTGTCCACCGGCACCACCACTTCGGGCCGTTTCCATTTTTACATCGCTTTCTTTCAATTCAAAGTCTACCTCTTCTGCTTCGGGCATTACGGCAACTGTGGCAGCACTGGTATGCACCCGGCCGCTACTCTCGGTATCAGGTACCCTTTGTACCCGGTGAACGCCGCTTTCAAATTTTAAAGTACCGTAAACATCATCTCCTACAACTTCTACCTGAACTTCTTTGTATCCTCCAACGGTTCCTTCGCTTTCACTTAATAAAGCAGTTTTCCATCCTTTCTTTTCGCAATATTTCAGATACATTCTTAGCAGGTTGCCTGCAAATAAGGATGCCTCGTCTCCTCCAGTGCCTGCCCTGATCTCCAGTATCGCATTTTTTTCATCATAAGGATCTTTTGGAATCAGCATATTGCGCAGTTCCTTTTCATAGGCGTCTTTCTTTGTCTCCATTTCAGGCAATTCTGCTTTTGCCATTTCTCTCATTTCTTCATCATCAGCATTAAGTACCTCTTTGCTAAAATCAATATCGTCCAGCAATTTTACATAAGCATTTCGCACGTTCACAATTTTCCCCAGGCTGCGGTATTCTTTACTCAGGGCACTGTATCTTTTATTGTCACTCACTATCTCCGGGTTGGTGAGCGCTACGCCAATATCATCAAATTTTGCTTTTATAGCATCCAGTTTATCTAACATAATGTAATTTTATTTATCGTAACCGGCAAATGCAGTGTTTAACTCATATTCACTACACTTTTAAACCTTTCGCCTAACATTTACGATAGGGCCGCAAATTTACATTATATCAATCAATCATTTTGTACAGAAAATTCAATGCTTCGCAGATTTTTTTCGGTAGCGGTTTTTTGCCGGCTGCTTCGGTTTTAATAACTGATACGCAGGGAGAGGTACTGGATATAGTTAGTGTAGCAGAAGCAGGGGAAGGTGTTGAGCATTATGATGGTATTTTAACGCCTGGTTTCATCAATTGCCACTGCCATTTGGAGTTATCACACTTAAAAGGGCTGATTCCCAAGAAAAGTGGCCTGGTAGATTTTGTTTTGAAAATTGTAAACGAAAGGCATTTTCCAGAGGTGGAGATCACTGCCGCTATAAAAAATGCGGAAAATGAACTATTTAAAAATGGTATTGTGGCCGTTGGGGATATTTGTAACACTGAATTTACTATTGCCCAAAAGAAGGAGGGCCGGTTATGGTACCGAAACTTTATAGAAACGGCTGGCTTTCCTCCGGAAGCCGCATTGCCAAGATTTGAAAAGGCTGTAGCGCTATTTAATTCGTTTGTTTCTTCTTTGCCCCAAAATAATATAGTTCCGCACGCTCCATATTCAGTTTCTCCGTCGTTATTTAAATTGATCAACGATTTTCAGGGAAACAATTATCTATCGATACACAACCAGGAAATTGATGCCGAAAATGAATTATTCAGGTACAAGTCGGGAGATTTTTTAAGGATGTTTGATGCGATGGGAATTGATATCGGTTTTTTTGAGCCTACTCATAAAACCAGTCTGCGAACGTATTTACCTCAATTGCAAAAAGCCCATTCATTGATATTGGTACACAATGTCTTCACTTCAGCGGAAGATATTCAATTCGCCAATTCATGGAGTAAGGAGATGCAAAACCGTTTGTATTTTTGTTTGTGTGCAAACGCTAATTTATACATCAGTAATTGCCTGCCCGATGTTCCTGGTTTCATGAAATCCGGCTGTAACTTGGTGTTGGGAACCGATAGCCTTGCCTCTAATGATCAGCTTAGTATATGGGAGGAAATTACGGCTATCCGTGTTGCATATCCTGAAATTGAGCTTACCGAAATGTTAACCTGGGCCACCATCAATGGTGCAAAGGCTCTCGGTTGCGACGATATTTTTGGAAGTTTTGAAAAAGGAAAAAAACCCGGAATTGTATTGATTGCACCTACTGAAGCGGATGAATTATCCGGAATGACAGTGAAAAGATTACTTTAAAAATAAAGTTAAACCGTGTTATTAAACACGGGTAATAAAAAATGATATTGTTAGCTTAATACTTCCTGTAAAATTTCGAGCGATCTCATTTGTCCGAAATCGGGGATATGCAGTCTATAATATTCCTGGTACTTTAATAATAAGGCTCTTCTCATTTCATGGTTAAGTTTTAACTGTACCAGTTCTGCCGGCTGCATGATATTTAAAATTTCGGAGCTGATGGAGGCCATTTGCCCGGATAAAAATGCTGCATGAAGCGGTTGTTCCTCCATAAAATTCCCATCTACCAGGTCCAGGAATTTGTATTTCGCAGAAAAGTTATTATTAATACGGAATCCGAAAAAGTAACTAAGATGGAGTGTAAAATAAAGAGCAAAATTAGCAGATACGGCATTATTTGCCTTGTCCAGTTGCAGAAGCGCATCCTCACAAAAATTATACAGATCGGCATGTTCTTCGGGTTGCCTCAGTGTTTTATGAAGTAATTCTACCAGGTATAATGAAATACTGTTGCTAACTACATTGCTTAAAACATTTTCATAAAGAAAGGCCCAGTTAAATTCCTTTAAACGTTGAAGTGTTTTAAGTTCGTTGTGGTACACTTCCATTTCCAGGATAGCGGCAGGTTGAAACATGGCAGCTTTATTGCCTGCTCTTTTCGGTGTTCTTATGCCATTCACCAGGTAAGTTTGTACGCCAAACAATTCGGTAAAAATGGTGACAACCAGACTGGTTTCTCCGTATTTTATAGCCCTTAATACGATGCCTTTTGTTTTGTGTGTCATTTTTTCATCGTTATTTGCAGCAAATGATCCATTAGGGTAGTAGCAGATGGCGGCGAAATTGTTTTTGCTCATCGCAAGTTACTTACAAGCTAACCTTTATAAGATCAATTTTATAAACAAGCAATCAATATTAATAATTATGTGGCAACGCTTAGGGAAATTTGTTATAAATAACAGGCTGGTACTATTGATCATACTGATAGCGGCCACCATCGTAATGGGCTACTTTGCGGCGAAAGTGAAACTTAGTTACGAATTTTCAAGGGCTATCCCCACAGATAATTCTAAATACCAGGATTATCTTTCCTTTAAAAAAACCTTTGGTGATGATGGCAATATGCTGGTGGTTGGTATAAAGGCTGGTTCTATAGCAGGGCAACAGGATAGTGTAACAGGTGTTCGGGACAGCCTTTTTTTGCTGAAAAATTTTATAGCCTATCAGCAGTTGCAGCAACGGATCAAAAAAATTGAAGCCGTAGAAGATATCCTGGGAATACCCGGTGCTGTAAGTTTGCAAAAGGATAGTGCAACCGAAAAATTGAATGCATTAAAAATATTTCCGGAAACAATTGGTACACAACAGGAGTTAAACAACGCAGCTGCTGTATTTTTCAATCTTCCCTTTTACAATTCCCTTTTATATAATTATAGTAGCCACGCTTACCTGATGGGAATCAAGATAAATAAAGACAAATTAAATTCACCTGCAAGAACCAGCATCGTGGCAGCAATTACTGCCGAGGTAAAGGAGTTTGAAAAGCTTACCGGCAATGAAGCGCACCTGAGCGGATTACCGCTGATAAGAACGGTGATAGCCGACCGCATTCAAAAGGAAATGAAGTTTTTTCTTTTCGGTTCACTGGCGCTAAGTGTGTTAATATTACTGCTTTTTTTCAGGTCATTAAGTACAACGTTGCTTTCCCTGGCGGTTGTAATAACAGGTGTAATCTGGACGGTGGCTACTATTTATCTCTGCGGCTACAATATAACGTTACTTACTGCCCTGCTGCCATCGCTGGTGGTAGTGATCGGGATACCAAACTGTATCTATTTTATAAATAAATACCACACATCCTATAGTAAAAGCGGCGATAAAGTTCAATCGCTGGTAAACATGGTAAGCAAAATGGGCGTAGTTACACTGTTTTGCAATATTACTGCCGCTATAGGTTTTGCAGTATTTGCACTTACAAGAAGTGCTATTTTAAAAGAATTTGGTGCAGTAGCAGGTATTAGTATCATGATCATATTTGTGATCTCGTTTATTTTGCTTCCTGCTGTATTAAGTTACCTTCCTGCTCCGGGAAAAGGCCAGTTGAAATACTTAAATAATAAATGGATAACGGGATTTTTGGGTAAAGTAGAAGATTGGGTTTTTGATCATAAAAAATGGGTGCTTGGCATAACGGTGCTGGTGGTAGCGGTTTCAATTGCAGGGATGATGAGGCTTAAATCGGTTGCATTTATTGTTGATGACCTGCCCAAAAAGGATAAGATCTATACCGACCTGAAATTTTTTGAGAACAATTTTAAAGGGGTAATGCCGCTGGAAATAGTGATAGATACCAAAAAAAGAAATGGCCTGTCTGGCATGAAAGCATTGGAAGTGTTTGAGAAAGTGGATTCTCTGGCTTTGTATATTTCTCAACAACGATCGTTGAGCAGGCCTTTGTCAATTGCAGAAGGATTAAAATTTGCCAAGCAGGGTTTTTATGAGAATGACTCAATGCAATACCTGATGCCTAACTCTTTTGATGGAGCATTTGTAGGCGAGTATTTGAGGCCCGGTAAAAAATCTGATACCGGCTCGGCTAATAATTTTACCAGGATGTTGCGGTCATTTATGGATACCAGCAAACAAAGGGCAAGGGTAAGTGCTTCCATGGCTGATGTGGGAACACTGGAATTGCCTGTTATTTTATCCGGCATTCAAAAAAGAAGCGACGAGCTTTTCGACAGTTCAAAATATAAAGTAGTATTAACCGGTAGCAGCATCACTTTTCTGGAGGGCAGCAAATTTATTATCAATGGGTTGAAAGAAAGTATTTTCTGGGCCTTTTTGTTGATTGCCTTGTGCATGCTTTACCTGTTTAAATCATTCAAGATACTCATTTGCTCCCTGGTGCCGAATTTGATCCCGCTATTAATTACTGCGGGAATAATGGGTTGGGCAGGTATTCCACTGAAGCCATCTACCGTGTTGATATTTAGTGTTGCTTTAGGAATTGCAGTAGATATTACGATCCGCTTCCTGGTAAATTACCGGCAGGATCTTCCGGTATTTAATAATAATGTGGAAGCCACCGTAAAAAGTACAGTGCACCAAACAGGATTGAGTATTATTTATACCTCACTCGTATTAACGGCAGGTTTTATCATCTTCTGCGGAAGTAGTTTCGGCGGTACTTTCGCCCTGGGCTGGCTAACTTCTGTAACGCTTTTATCTGCCACCCTTACCAACCTTATCCTGCTGCCGGTATTACTGATAGCCCTTGCTCCCAAAGCAAAAAAGGAACAGCAACACCCATCTGATAATGTCATAATTAAGTAATAAAAAAATATTTAGTCACATTGCAGCAGCAAATGTTGATAGAAATCTGTCACTACAGGAACAGTATGTTAAATATTGTATAATATCTTTGATCATTAAACTACTATCGCAAATGAGAAAACTATGCTTGATGCTTTCAGCAATATTTTTATTGCTGTTGAACACAATGGCCCAAACCCGAACCGTTACCGGTAAGGTTACTGACGAAAAGGGTGCCCCAATTCCCAATGTATCGGTTTTGGTAAGAGGAACAACCAATGGTACAACTACCGCAACGGATGGTTCCTATTCAATTACACTTCCTGCGAATGCTAAAGAACTCCAATTCACTTCTTTAAGCTATGATCCTGTAACCGTTACTATTGGTAACAAAACCAGTATTTCAGTTTCAATGGCTGCTGCCGGAACCAAGGAATTGGGAGAAGTTGTGGTTACGGGTATAAGCAGGGTGAAAAAATCTGAATATACCGGGGCTACTACTAAAATTGGTGAAGGGCAGATTAAAAATGTTCCTGTCGGATCTTTCGACCAAATTTTACAGGGAAAGGTACCTGGAATTAGTGTACTAAGTAGTAGCGGCGCTCCGGGTACTTCTGCCACTATCATAATTAGAGGCACCGGTTCAATTCAAGGTAGTAATGACCCATTATATGTAGTGGATGGAATACCAGTTGAGGCTGGCGTGTTTCAAGGTTTAAATCCAAATGATTTCGCCTCCATTGATGTAATCAGAGATGCCGCCGGCGCAGCTTTATATGGATCAAGGGGGTCGGCTGGTGTAATTGTTATCACTACTAAAAAGGGAACAGCCGGTAAGATGAAATTTGGGTATAGCGCACAAATGGGTGTTAAATCCCGCCCCGAATTTTCGTTTAGGCCAATGAATACTACAGAACTTTTGAAAGCACAATTCGATTACGGCCGGGTTTCGGGATCCAATGATAATAATGCTAATATACCGGGCTGGTATTACTCAACTCAGAATCCAAGGTACGCTACATTATCACCAGCTGACCAGGCTTCCGCTCAACAGGCCCTTGATTCACTTTCTAAAATAAATACAAACTGGGGCGATGAAATCTTCCGCCAGGCTAATTTCAGTAACCATCAGATTTCACTTTCCGGTGGAAGTGGGAAAACCCGCCTTTACAGCAGTTTAGGATTATATAATGAAGAAGGAACTACGCTTCGTACCGATATGAAACGTATTTCTTTTCGTAATAACATTGACTATGTGGATGATAAGTTTTCGTATAGTGTAAATTCTAATATAGGATACACTAAAAGAAATTTTCAACAATCTACCGTAACAAACAGTTTGGCAAATCCATTTTTGACATCGGCTGTTAATGTTCCATACGCAAGATTAAGAAAAGACGATGGTACATTTGCGACAGGAGTTGCTCCAAGTAACAGTGCGGCAAATCAGCTTGAATTAACTGAGCTAGATGAAAATTATAATACTCAGGTTAAAGCTACTCTTGGATTGAATTTCAACTATAAAATTAATAAGTATTTTGGTTTAGGATTGGTTACAGGCGTAGATTTTCGTGAAACGCAGGGAACAAATTACGGCAACAGACTTGCTTTTTCGAGGTCAAATCCAAACGTGACAAATCCGACAACAAGGGCTGGATTTCAACGCGAGACTTTTTCACGTTTTTTAACCGCAGACGTTCGCCCTTCAATTTATTTTAGAAAATCGGTTTCGGATAAACATGATATAGATATAGCGGTTTATGGAGAATATGTAAAGGAAGCTGCTAAAGATTTTAATTTCACTGGTTATGGGTCAGATCCAAAGCGCCCGAATACACCTGCTACTATTATTCAAGGAAACGCCGCAAACCAGTTATTTGCAAATGTGGGAGGAAGAAAAGCTGAAACAAGTCTCCTATCTGGTTTAATTACAGCAAAATATACTTATAAAGGAAAATATACTTTATCTGGATCATTCCGGGATGATGGATCTTCCAAGCTTCCTGAAAATAACAGGTGGCAAACTTTCTATTCTGTAGGAGCGGTATGGGAAGCTTCGAAGGAAGATTTCATCAAGAATATTTCTGCTATTAATGTGCTGCGTATTAAATTAAGTTATGGTGGTTCGGGTAATGCAAATAATTTCCCTGCAAGTGATGGTACATTCTTTACGGGAGCTTACCCATACCAGCCTCAATATTCAGGTGGTACTTATTCAGGTCTCGAAACAATTATTGCTACTTATCCAGGAAATAATGATATGAAGTGGGAGTCAACCTTTGTAACTAATTTAGGGATAGATTTTGAATTGTTAAATCGCAGGTTGTATGGAGATATAAATCTTTACAATAAAACTACAAAAGACCTTTTTGTGCAAAATGCACTATCCGGGGTTGGTGGATTTGGCGATTTTCCAATTGACGTAAATGCCGGTGAGCTGAGTAATAAGGGTTTTGAATGGAATATCAATGCAGAAGTAATCAGAAAACAGGATTTTGTATGGACTTTATTTGCAAACGGAGGTTATAATAAGAATAAAGTAATTAGTTTAGGTGGAGTAAATTCATTCGAATTAGGTACAGAAAAAGTAACAGAAGGTTTGCCTTTGGGTTCGCATATTGAAGTGGGATGGGCAGGTGTTGACGCTGCTACGGGTCAACCATTGTATTATACAAAAGAAGGTTTAATTACCAATGTGTACAGTTCAGATGACGCTGTACAAACCTGGGGTACTTCGGAAGCCCCATGGAGAGGTGGTTTCGGAACCAGTGTTCGTTTTAAAGGTTTCGATTTATCTGTATTATTTAGCTGGCAGCGTGGAGCAACTAAAGTTGATAATCTTGAATACTTTATGGAAAATCCTGTAGGATTTCTGGGTAACGGCTATAATCAATCATCTGATTTAGTTTTTTGGCAAAAACCTGGTGATATCGTTAATACTCCAAGTCCACTTTACGGAACAAACTTTTCATCAAAAATTATTCATGATGCTTCATTTATGCGCTTAAGAGAAGTTTCACTCTCTTATACAATTCCGAAAAGTATGCTTCAAAACGTAAAATATCTTTCTAATGCAAGATTATACGTTCAAGGAAATAACTTGTTTATGTGGACAAAATGGAGAGGCAGAGATCCGGAAGGTGGTGCAGCAAATATTAATCTTAGTGAGTATCCAAATCCAAGAGGTGTAACTGCTGGACTTGAAATAACATTTTAATAATTTATTACAATAGAAAAATATGAAACAAGTTATAAATATTTGGACACTACTTTTAGCAATACTGATCTTCACCAGTTGCAAAAAAGAGCTAGATCTTCAACCAAGCGACACATTCAGTGATGCTAATGCATTTGTCACCTTTGATGATATACAAAAGGGGGTTAACGGAGCATTTGGCCGATATGGTGCATATGCAAATGATATGTATGTGAGTGCTTTACTTTCTGATGAAGCTAAATTAGGTGCTGATAATACCGGATTTGGGGCATTAACCTACCGTTACCAGTTCAGTGCTGATAATACTACCGGTGGAGATGTAATACAGGCTTGGGGTAGTTACTATGCTCTTATTGACCAGGTGAACAGAGTTTTACCGTTTATCGCTACGGTTACTGCAACGCCTGACCAGGAACCTAGACGCAATATTGTTAGGGCTCAATTACTGGCACTTCGTGGGATAGCACATTTTGGACTTTTACAGGCATACAGTAAAAACTACGATCCGGCAGATAGTCGCGGTGTACCTATCATGTTAATCTCTAATGCAACTGCCAGGCCTGCAAGAAACACCATGAGTGAAGTAATGGACAGGATAGAAACAGATTTGGCTGAAGCCAAAGCAGCCCTGCCCGCTGTTACTGTTGGCTCTTTTTCAGATACTGTTATGAACAAAATAAATATCGCAGCTTACCAGGCCAGGATTGCTCTATATAAGAGGGATTATGATGCTGCTATCACTTATAGTACAGAGGTGATTAACTCTGGTGTAAAACCATTGGTTTCAGGAACAGCTTTTCAAGAAATCTGGACAGACGATAATGATAATGAAGTTTTGTTCAGGGTGAGATATGAAACAAGTTCTTCTATTGGCACCTTATGGACAACAACAGGGGGAACAGTTTCTATAGCGCCTTCGGATAAACTAATTGCCAGTTATGATGTAGCTGATATTAGAGCTAATACGTACATTGGCACTAATGCTTCAGGCAATAAGTTTGTGAATAAATTCTTTTTTTCAAACAGGGGCGGACGGGTAGTAGATTTAAAAGCGAGCAGAATATCCGAAATGTATCTTATTCGTGCAGAAGCTTATGCAAAAAGAGGAGCACCAGATTTAGCAGCAGGTGCAGCAGACCTGAACCTATTGAGGAGTAATCGTATATTTGGCTACACAAACGAAACGTTTGCTACAAGTGCCGCACTTATTGATGCTGTTTTAGAAGAACGATTTAAAGAATTGGCTTTTGAGGGATTTAGATTTTTTGATTTAAAGAGGAATAATCTACCCGTGGAACGTTTGATATCTGATGCAAATGCAGCCTGGCAAACACTTCCATCATCTAGTAACTTTTTTGTATTGCCGATACCACGTTATGAGTTACAAGCTAATCCAAACATGGTACAAAACGACGGCTACTAATTTTAATAATAATAACAAGGATTAAGTACATAATCATTAAATAAAATTTTATGAAATTATTTTTTAACCAGGTATCTCTCATTGCAATCGTTGTGATGTCATTTTTACTGGGCGGCTGTGATAAAACAAAACCTTACGATATTGATGTAGCTCCTCCAAGAGCACATTTTATTGGTAGCGTAACTAAACTTTACAATGTTGTTGATAACCCGGCTCCATCCTTCACTTTCCAGATCGGAACTACGGATGTATCTTCTGCGGATAGGGTTGTTACTTACAATATTTCTTCTCCATCGGGCGCCGTAGCGGGTAACCAGTATACCATTAGCCCTGCAGGATCTGTAATTATTCCTAAAAACGGTGCATTGGCAGACATAACCATACAGGCAGATTACGCGGCTTATTCAAGCGGGCGAAGGGATACTCTAATATTAACCATCGCGACACCATCATTGGAGCCTACTTCCTTTTTAGATACCATTACAGTGGTTCTTGCAGGTCCTAGTGGTTGCAGCGAAGGAAACCCTGATCTTCCATCATTGATAGGAAGTTATCCAAATACAAACGAGTTGTTGGGCACCAATGCTTACGGCCCATACACAACTTCAATTTCATCAGCTACTTCTACAGGGCCAAATTCTGCCACAATTGTTGTAGAAAATATCTGGGATAACGGATGGGGTCCAATAAGTTTCGACCTTGACTGGTCTGATCCTGCTAACCCTACAGCAGTTGTAGTTCAACAGGATGCAATCCCAGGCAGTGATGCAGGCGATCTGAATGCAACTTATGCCGGGCAAACAGTGGCTGTAAGAGTACCTTCAGCTGCATTGTCTGCAACACCGGGTTCATATGCTTCCTGTGTTCCGCAAACACTTGTATTAAAAATGCAGTTAGGCGTAACCGGTGTAGGTTATTTTAACGCACTGTATACGGTTACCATGCTTAGAAATTAAGATAACATTTCAATAAATAAAAATGGCTGTTCATTTTGAGCAGCCATTTTTTTGATATTTTTTTTAGGAGAATGATTTTCAAATCCCACACTTGATTTTTACCACAGAGTTAAAAAGAGATAAGGCTTGAGTTCCATAGAGGTTGAATCATTTTTGATTACCCTCTGAAACTTCGTGAAAGAACGCCTTTTTTTTTAAATGCTGAAAAATTATACAAAAGCGTTTAGATAGATTACTATGCTGTATTATAACGTCCTTTCAAATCCTACACTTGTTTTTTACCACAGAGTTAAAAAGAGTTAAGGCTAGAGTTTCACAGAGTTTTTGAAAACGTTTGGTTGATCTGTGAAAAAGAGCCTTTCCCTCTACGGTTAATATTAATGCGAAAATTATACAAAGCAACAACCTGAATTAAGATATTAATAGCTGAACTGTTTGCTATTTAAGCACTTCGGCCAATTTCTGTTGAAGTGCTTCTGCTCTTAATTCAGTTGCAATGATCTTTCCGGTTGGGTCTATCAACACATTATATGGAATGCCATCAAAACCATATAATCCAACAGCCGCAGTTCCCCATCCTTTTAAATCACTGATTTGTTTCCAGTTTAGTTCGTCAGATTTTATTGCGTCTAACCATTTCTGTTTGTCTTCATCAAGTGATACACCCAGAATTGTAAAGTTTTTCGATTTATATGTATTAAAAGCGGCAACTACATTCGGGTTTTCTCCGCGGCAAGGGCCACACCAACTTGCCCAGAAATCTACCAAAACGTACTGGCCTTTTAACTGGCTAAGCGAAAAAGGTTTTCCTTCTGTATCATTCATAGTGATATCCGGAGCCATGCTTCCCACGCCAGGCTTAGCGCCTGCGGTTATATTTGGCGATGCGGGTTCGTTTTGTTTTGCCATGTACACATTGTATTGAGAAACGATCTCGGCAACGCCCTTGTGTTTTGGAAATCTTTTTGTTAAACCGGGTATAGCTTTATCCAGGGATTTGGAATCTATCGATTGAGTATATCCAATTGCAAACATTGCCACCACAGGATTTGAAACAGTATCTATATATCTGATAATAAAATTTTTATATTGTTCTTTTAAATCATCAATCTTCTTCGTCTCTAATACAATGATACTGTCATTTTTTAAACTATCAATTCTCGCTGATGCAGCATTTAATGTTTTCCCTTTCTCATCCAATTGAACAAGGAGGTTTTTCAATAATTGGTTTGCCGGACTGTTAAAAGATGGCCCTTGAAGGCTTACATCTTTAATATCTGCATTAAAATTAATTGAAGGCTTATCATTTATAAAAATGAAACCAGATTCATTTTTTTCTAACCTAAGGCGATATAATCCTTCTTCCCCACCAGTGGCTGATACCTGGAATTTACCGTTTTTAATTTCCGCCGTATCAAGTACTTCTGGACTCTTCTGGCTGAAATAAAGTTGTTCTAAAAATATTTTCTGATCGGGAATATTCCGGATCTCGCCATTCAATTCAAACTTCCCTTTGGGGTTTTTGTCCTTACAAGAAAGTGCTGCTATGCTAAGCAGGAATACAGTTGCAATTTTTTTCATCTGTTATTTGTTGAAGTAATTAATTTATTATTGAAGTTTTTCTGCGAGTAATTTATTTACTACCTGCATATCTGCTTTGCCCTTACTCATTTTTTTTACTTCGCCTGCAAACATTCCCAGTAAACCTTTCTTTCCCTGCTTATATTCTTTTACCTTTTCCGGCATATTTTCAATTACCTGGTTTACCCAATCCTCAATGGCATTGCTGTTACTTTCCTGTAGAAGATTTAATGAAGCAGCCATTTCTTCAGCTGTTTTGCCTGGATCCTGTATCATTGCCTGCAAAATCTTATTTGAAGCATTATTAAAATTTACTTTACCCGTTTCCGTTAGTTCAATCAATGATGCGAGTCTGCTGGCAGGTAAAGGAAAAAGTGACACGCTGATATTATGCTCATTACAAAACGACTTTAATGGGCCTAACATCCAGTTAGCAACAGCTTTATAATGTTTTGTGTGTGTAATCAGTGATTCAAAATATTGTGCATCATCTTTGTCGTTGCAAATTACTGCAGCATCATAAGCAGTTAATGCATAATTGGCAATGTAGCTTGCTTTTAGCTGTTCGGGCAGTGCAGGCAGGCTGTCTTTTATTTCCTTAATATAATCCCCGGTAATTACAAAAGCCGGAAGATCAGGTTCGGGAAAGTAACGGTAATCATCTGCCTCTTCTTTGCTTCGCAACGAAAAAGTACTGTTGTTATCTGCATCAAAACTCCTGGTTTCCTGGATGATGGTGCCATTGCCTTCCACAATATTGATCAGTCTTTCGGTTTCTATTTCAATAGCTTTTTTTACATTGCGAATACTGTTCAGGTTTTTTACTTCTACTCTTTTTCCCAGGGCTGTTTCTCCCATTAACCGGATAGAAATATTAGCATCACAGCGCATACTCCCTTCTTCCATATTACCATCACATACATCCAGCCAACGTACTATTTTTCTTAATTCTGTTAAGAATGAAAAGGCTTCCTCTGCACTGTGCAGATCAGGTTCGGTAACAATTTCTACCAGCGGTACTCCCGCCCGGTTAAGGTCTATGCAGGTATATTGTTCATCTGCGTCATGAATACTTTTTCCGGCATCTTCTTCCAGGTGAATCCTGTTTAACTTTACCTGTTTAGTAACGTCGCCGGATCTTATTGAAAGAAATCCGGCTTTACATATAGGCGCTGTATGTTGGCTTACTTGATAGCCTTTAGGAAGATCGGGGTAAAAATAATTTTTGCGTGCAAAATAGTTATGCTGTTCAATTTCGCAGTTCAACGCCAAACCAAGTTTTACTGCAAGTTCTACAGCTTTCTTATTCATTTTTGGCAAGGTACCCGGATGTGCCAGGGAAACAGGGCTAACCTGTGTATTGGGCAAAGCGCCGTAAGCAGTGCTGTCGCTGCAGAATAATTTTGTTTTTGTAAGCAATTGCGCATGTACTTCAAGTCCTATTACTACCTGGTATTTATCAGAATTTATCACGGGGCAAAAATAATCAAAAACAGGGAAGAGAAAGGAAGTATGTGTGTGGCCCTTTTTAAGTGCTGTTGTTTAAAAAGAAAAAGAGGCTGCTTCAAATTGAAACGGCCTCGTTTTTCATAGCGCTAATTATTTCTATTACAAGTTTGCCGTTTTCAATTTTTTGGGGATCTTGATAGTAAAACTCAATTCAGCACCATTACGGAGGGCTTTTAACTGGTAGCTTCCTTTTTCACGGTTTTCCTGAAATAACTTCCTGGCCTGGTCAGTATTTGATACTTTTTCAGTTCCTATTGAAACAATGATATCGTCTTTTTTAATGCCGGAGGTTGCGGCAGCAGAACTGTCTTCCACTTCCAAAACCTTTACACCATTTTCTTCTTCTGTATCCTGGATCTTTAAACCCAGTTTCTGGCGAAAAGGGAAACCATTAAGTTCCATTTGCAGATTGCCTAATTCATCCTGGATATCGGGCGCTAAGTAGGGAGAATAATCATTGTTATTCCAGGCGGGTGGAGGAGGAGGTGCTTTAGGAACTGCAGGCATAGTAAATGTTTTATACGAGCCGTCGGGCCCCGAAAAAGAATAGGTTTTACTAAAAGATCGTTTCCTTTCCTGCAAAACAGCCTTCGTCGTTTTATTTTTTCCGTTTCTTTTGTAGCTTATCTTCACTTCATCGTTTGGTTTTTTACTGTTCACTGCTTCGTATAAAGTTTTCGGACCATCGATCTTAGCATCATCCAGTTTAGTGATGATATCTCCTTTTTCTAATCCGGCTTTTCCGGCAGCAGATTCCTTCGAGATATCTTCAATTATTTTTGCACCCTCGTCAGTTTTTTCTGTACTTACGCCAAGAAAGGAACTTCCAGGTTTTAGTATATTGTTTTCATCATCATCGTCTTGCCAGTTGAACGCGCCTTCACCAAAATCATTTTCACCACCTGTTATCATGAGTTTGTTGCGGTCTCTTACAATGATCTTTCTTTTGTTTACGGTAATTTCATTGTCTTTAAATTCAACCATCGGTTTACCATTGATCAAAACTTTATCGCCTGTTATCTGTACGGTGATATTTACGTCCTTTGAACCTTTTTTCCGAATCACGATCTCTTCAGTTTCCTTTTTATCTTCTTTGGAAGTAACTTCTTCCTGGGCCAGGGCTTTAAATCCAAAACCCATAAAAAGCCAGGGCAGAAATGCAATCAATGTTTTTTTCATGTCTTAATTTTTTATGTACGAAACTTTTAGTACATCAAAACTACAGGTTAAATCTGAAATACGAAACTTTTCGGAAATATTTATTTTTCTTTAACAAAAAGCGGATTTAGTCGCGGCAGAATTGTTTATATAAAGCGGTAGTAATCTTGTTAGATCAGTTCTGCTACATGTTTATGAATATTCTCCGATATCTTATCGGTTGGAACATCGTTATCATCACCACCAAAAGGATCTTCAATTTCTTCTGCAATTAATTCCAGGCTGGCCAATACATAAAATACAAAGGCCACTACCGGTATTACATAATAGCCAAGGCTGAAAACATAACCAACAGGCAAAGTGATGATGTAAAAGAAGATGAATTTCTTTATGAACACACTATACGAATAGGGGATGGGAGTATTCTTGATTCGTTCGCAGGCGCCACAAACGTCAGTAAATGATTGCAGTTCGCCATTGAGAACGATAAGTTGATTGCCATCAATTTTACCTTCCTTGTAAAGTTGCTGTACATGTTTGAACATAAGTAGCGCTACCTGGTTGGGAATATGTTTATCGTGATCTATATCTTTCATTATGTGAAGATGTTCTTTGGTTTCAAAAAGAGCGATCCGCGTTTTTTCTGCTTTTAAAAGATTGTGAAGTGCGTATGCATAAGCTGGAATTATTTTCCTGAAAAATGATCTTTGTTCTTTGTCTTCTACAGGCAATATCACTGATAATTTAATTGCAAGATTTCGGCTATTGTTTACCAGGCTGCCCCATAGTTTTCTACCTTCCCACCATCGGTCGTACGCTGTATTGGTTCTAAAAACCAGCAGCATGGAAATGGCAAACCCCAGCAGGTTGTGCAGGATTGGAATGTTTTTTACAATGCTTTTATCATTGATGTGAAAATATTCTATTTCAAGGTAGGCTATCAGCCACGAATAAACGGAAATAAAGATCAGTAAAGGAAACAACTGGCGAAATGTATCGGCCTTGTGCAGCCGGAAAATGATGCCGAACCATTCTTTTGGATTATAATTTATCACGATAGATATTTATAATTGTTTGAACAAACATATTTGAATAAAGGCTTACAGTACTAAAATTTTGGTATCAACAAAATATCGCAGATTTATATATATTATCTGGCATTTGCAACATAAGTTTTAACCGGGCAATTATCAACTATCTCTTGTTTTAAAAACCGCATTCCTATCTTTTCAAGAATTTTTAGTGAAGCAGTATTTTCAATATGCGCCCTGCCGGTTATCACCTGAATGTGCAATTGATCTAGCCCGAATTGAAGGGAATGTTTTGCAGCTTCAGTAGCATAACCTTGTGCCCAGGCGCTTTTCATTAAACGATAACCTAAATCAGTTTCATTAATTTCGGGCCTGTATTTTAAACCGCACCAACCTATGAATTGATCATCATGTTTTGTGTAAATGGCCCATCTCCCCAGGTTTTTCTCATACTGAGGAAGAATGATATTTTCAAGGATTTCCTTAGCATGAACTTTATCTTTTACCGGAGGTTCGTGCAGGTATTTCAATACTTCCGGGTCGCTGTTCAGTTGCAGTATCAGGCCGGTATCATCCAGCGTAAACCGGCGAAGTACAAGCCTGGGTGTTTGCAGTATAATATTCATTTAATTTGTTTACCAAAATAAAACTGAACCGGTGGCTATGACATTAATCAGCAGCTCCGGTTATTAACTTTTTTTAGGATTGCTTAACGTATCGTTACAACAAATTTTTCACGGTCTCTATAACTTCCCTGAGTTTACTGCTGTCTTGTCCGCCCGCAGTGGCCAGTGTTGGCTGACCACCACCACCACCATTGATGAGTTTACTCACCTGTTCTTTAATGATCTTTCCAGCATCAATTTTTTTTGCTGCAACCACGGTGTCACTAATGCTAATGGCTACATGAGCTTTACCTCCAATATTACAGCACAAAACTACTACATGATCGTGCAGGTGATTCTTAAAATCATAGCAAAGCTTTTTAAGTGAATCGGCATTGGGTACTTCAACAATATCTCCTATAAAACTTACATTATTAATGATCTCATCTTTTTGCATCAGCTCATTTCTTATTCCAACCAATTGCCTTGCTTCCAGTGATTCAATTCTTTTGTTTAAAGCACTGTTTTCTGCCAGCAGGTTCTCAACCGATTTGGAAAGGTCTTTGGGGTTTTTTAGAATATCCCTTACTGCCTGTATTTGGCTAAATTGATCTGCTACCATGTCTTCAGCAGCCTGTCCGCAAACGGCTTCAATACGCCTTACACCGGCAGCCACGGCGCTTTCTGCTTTTATTTTAAATAATCCTAATTCTCCGGTGCTGCCAACATGTGTGCCTCCGCATAATTCAATAGAATAGTCAGGGTCTATAACCACCACACGCACCGTATCACCATATTTTTCTCCAAACAATGCCATAGCACCCAGCGCTATTGCTTCATCTTTACTCATAGATTTTATTACTACCGGAATATTCTCCCTTATCTTTTTATTTACTGTTTTTTCTATAGAATCAATTTCCTGGTCGGAAACTTTTGCAAAATGAGAAAAATCGAAACGGGTATGTTCGTCATTTACCAGGCTTCCTTTTTGTGCAACATGCTTACCCAGTACATGGCGCAGCGCAGCATGCATGAGATGTGTAACGCTATGGTGTACCGAAATATGTTTTCTTCTGTGGCGGTCTATCCTTGCGATAACTTCACCACTCATATCATCAGGAATTTTTTCTGTAAAATGAATGATAAGATCGTTCTCTTTTTTTGTATCTGTAATGATCAATTCTTCCCCGTTGATGATCATAATACCAGTATCGCCTACCTGCCCACCACTTTCTGCATAAAACGGGGTAGCTTCCAATACAACCTGAAATTGTTCTTTGCCTTTTCCGGATACTTTCCTGTATTTAAGTACATTGGTTTTATTTTCTAAGGTATCGTAACCTACAAATGAACTGCTGTTACTGTCTTTCACAATTTCCCAATCTTCGGTATCCATAGCAGTAGCTGCCCTGCTGCGGTTTTTTTGTTCCAGCATTTCTTTTTCAAAACCAATTTCATCTACTGTTAAGTTATTTTCCTGTGCAATCAAACGCGTAAGATCGATAGGAAATCCAAAGGTGTCCAGCAATTCAAATGCATCTGCACCGCTCAACTTTTTTGTAGTGCTGGCAGCAGCAGTTATGAGGCCATCAATTTTCTTCAAGCCTTTATCAAGCGTTCTTAAAAAAGCTTCCTCTTCTTCTTTAATTACTTTGCTTACAAAATCCTGTTGCTTTATTAATTCCGGAAAAACAGTTTCAAATTGTTTCGCTATTACCGGCAAAAGCTGGTACAATAAAGGTGCCTTATAATCCAGATAAGAATAATAGTAGCGAACAGCTCTTCTTAAAATGCGGCGGATAACATAGCCGGCGCCCGTATTTGAAGGCAACTGTCCATCGGCAATGGTAAAAGCGATAGCACGGATATGATCAGCCAATACTCTGAACGCTATGCTCTGCTTATCATCGGAGGCGGTATATTTTTTTTCGGTTATCTTTTCAGTTGCTTCAATGGTCCCACTAAATATATCTGTATCGTAATTGCTTTGTTTGTTTTGTAAAACACGAACAAGCCGTTCAAGTCCCATTCCTGTATCTACATGTTTTGCAGGCAACGGCTCCAGGCTGCCGTCTTTTTTGCGGTTATATTGAATAAAAACATTGTTCCAAATTTCAATTACCTGCGGATGGTCTTTATTTACCAATTCTCTTCCAGGAATGGCTGCACGCTCTTCTTCGCTGCGCATATCTACGTGAATTTCACTACACGGCCCACAAGGACCAGTTTCGCCCATTTCCCAGAAATTATCCTTTTTATTTCCAAATATAATATGATCATGTGCTACCAGTTTCTTCCATTCTTCCATCGCAATGGTAGATGGGGGTAAGTTCTCCTTTTCGTCGCCCTCAAAAACACTAACATAAAGCCGGGATTTATCCATTTTATACACTTCTGTGAGTAATTCCCAGCTCCATATAATGGCTTCATGTTTAAAATAATCTCCAAAGCTCCAGTTTCCGAGCATTTCAAACATGGTATGATGGTAAGTATCTACGCCAACTTCTTCCAGGTCGTTGTGTTTGCCGCTAACACGAAGGCATTTTTGGGTATCGGCAATACGCGAAAATGGTGCGGTTTTGTTACCTAAAAAATAGTCTTTGAATTGGTTCATACCGGCGTTTGTAAAAAGAAGCGTAGGATCATTCTTTACAACGATTGGTGCAGATGGTACGATAACATGTTGTTTAGATCTAAAAAAATCCAAATATTGTTGCCTGATCTCAGAAGCCTTCATCATAGTTCAAATGTTTATAACGGTTGATTATTGTAATATATCGGGTTATATTTGTATGCCTTGGTAATAGTTGTAAAAACTGCAATTTAGCAATTAAGCCCGAGTTTTAAGACCTGATGGGTTTTAGTCTTTATGAAAAAAATTAAATATTACTATAATACGCATACGCTTCGGTATGAAAAACTTGTTACGCCGCTGCGTGTAAAATTGCTACGTTTTTTCGGGTTCATGTCTGCCCTCGTAGTAAGTTGTGCTATTATTATTTATTTATATAATCGTTTTTTTCCGAAACCGGGTGAAATTGAATCCAACCGTAGATTTGAGTTGCTGAATGACAATTATAAAACGATAACAACTAAGGTTAAAACGCTTCAGGACCAGATGGCAGAGCTTGAAAAAAGAGATAACCAGGTTTACCGCTCAATTTTTGAATCGAACCCTTTGCCCGATAGTGCCCGAGCTAAAGTAATAGAAAAGCAAAAGGAACTTGATAAAGTAACGGTGATAAACGATAATATTATTGGGAAAGACATTGCCGACCAGTTGAATAATATCACAGCAAGGATCGCTTACCAGTTTCAAAGTTATGATTCCATTGCCCGGCTTATCAGCAAGCAGGATGTAAAGTTGGCCAGCATTCCGGCCATACAACCGGTAAGTAATAAACAGCTTGACCGTATTGCGAGTGGTTTTGGTATGCGCATCGATCCTGTGTATGGTACACCTAAGATGCATAAAGGGCTCGATTTTACAGCGCCACAGGGAACCCCAATTTACGCAGCAGGTAACGGAACAGTTACGGAATCCGGCTTTTCTGAAGGTGGCTATGGCAATAATGTTCAGATCAACCATGGTTATGGTTACGAAACCGTTTACGGGCATATGGTTAGGATAAAAGTTAGAAGAGGCCAGAAAGTTAAAAGAGGGGAAGTAATTGGCTGGGTAGGCAGTACCGGTAAAAGCACTGGTCCTCATTGTCATTATGAAGTGCATATTAATGGAAACGCCGTGGACCCGGTTTATTTCTTTTACAACGACCTAAATGCCGAGCAATACGACCGTTTATTGAAAATAGCTGCAACTGGCAGTGCAAAAAGTTTTGATTAATTTTATACCATGGCATTAAAACAATCAGCTTTCAATTTTGATTTTGAGCCGGAAGAAAAAAAACCGGGTGAAAATCCTGTGCAACAGGAACAATCTACGTCGATTGTACCTGTAAATGAAATGCCACAGGAAACCATTGTGGAACTGGAAGATATTGTTGTTTATAAACCAGTGGCGGAAGCAGATGAAATTGTAGGAACTACTGGCACGATAAAAAAATCTCCACGGGGCAGGATGAAGTTAAGCGAGATGAGTGCCGGTGCCGAATTGATAGAAGTGCCATCTGATGAAATTTTGTTTGAGAAGCGTTATTACAGTATTGGGGCAGTTTCTGCCATGTTTAAAGTAAATCAATCGCTTATCCGTTTTTGGGAAAATGAATTTAGCATCCTTAAACCCAAAAAGAATGCAAAAGGAGACCGTTTTTTCAGGCCGGAAGACGTTAAGAATTTAAAGCTGATCTATCATTTATTAAGGGAAAGGAAATACACCATTGAAGGTGCAAAAGAATTTTTAAAGAAGAGTAAGAATGCTGATAAGAAATTTGAAATGATAGAATCGTTAAAGAAATTGCAGTCTTTTTTATATGAATTAAAAGCTAACCTGTAAACTAAAGTAATCAATGAAGTATTCAATTTTGGTATTAGTGTTTATTTTCTCGTGTTTTTCTTTATTAAATGCACAAACTCCATATACCTCTACAGTAGATGATAAAAAAGTTACTATTCTTAATGGCATCATAAGTAAATATATTTTGCAGAATGATGCTTCTTTTAACTGGTATAATTCCAGTAGCAGCAGTTACACGCCGGATATAAGGATAGTAAATGCACTGGAAGCAGCAAAAGCAAATGTTCAATTCATTATATTTGGTGGCACCTGGTGTGAGGATACGCAGTTTATACTTCCCAAATTTTTTAAACTGCAGGAACAGAGTGGTATACCAGATAACAGTATTAGTTTTTTTGGTGTAGATAGAAAGAAGAAAACACTTAGTAATTTTGCAGATGCTTTTAAAATAACAAATGTGCCAACCATTATTTTAATGAAAGATGGTAAAGAGATAGGCCGAATAGTTGAGTATGGCAAAACAGGCAAATGGGATGAAGAACTGGCAGCGATGCTGAAGTAATTCCCGGTAAAAGGAGTTGCCAAAAACTGTAGTGCAATATCTAACTCAGTTGTTCATACAACAGCCTCATCAAATAATGGGCTGGCTTTTTGCCTGGCCGGTTGTGGAATCTCCACTGAATATATTAATATCATTTCCTCCGGAAGCTAGTTCTAAATTAAGGTCATCTACCAGTTTTTTCACAGCAATATTAAAGCCTTGTTTTAATTCATTAAATTCAGTCATGGAGAAATGCACGGTAAAAAATTCTATCGTAACTGTAATTCCATTCTTATTAAAGTCTGAAAAAAAAACTGAATAATTCACTACCTGGTCGGCATTTGATTGTAGTATTTTTTTTAATTCGGAAATTAGTTTTTCAATATTTCCTGTGGTTGTTTTTGCAGCAAATTCAAGTTTGATCTCGGCCCTGCGCTGATTTCTCATGCTAAGGTTATCTACAACACTATCTACCATCTGCTTGTTGGGCATTGTAACAAGTGTTTTATCTTGTGTTCTGATGCGGGTGCTGCGCAGGCCGATATGCTCTACGGTGCCAATTACGTTGTTTACTTTAACAAAATCACCGGTATAGAAAGGTTTATCGAAAAAAATCACAAAGGAAGCGATTAGGTTTTCCAGGCTTTCTTTGGCAGCCAACGCCATGGCAGCTCCAACGATGCTAAGTCCGGTAATTACGCTGCCCACGTTTTGATTAAAACCCGCTTTGATAATTAACAAGATGCCAAATATGCTGAAAATAGCCTTCAGGAAATCCCTGAAGAATACGATGAGCTGATCGTCTCTTTTATCTTTGGTAAGCTTTGCTTTTTGTTCAAATATCAGTGCAATAAAATCAATCAGGCTTACCAGGAACCAGAAGAAATAGATAATTATGAGGCACACTCCGATCTTCTGAAAGATTTCATCAGAAGGAATTCCATAAATTTTAAAAATCAACGCATCCGGGAAGTTCAATTTGTCAATAGCAAAAACTGCAACGGCAACTGTGATGAACCAGCCCAGTGGTTTAATGAGTAGCGCAACAAAGGCTTTTTTCTCAATATTTTTCCATTTATGTTTTACAAAAAGGAAAAGCAGGGAAGCTATGTAATGTGATAATAGCCTCTTGAATAACAGTACAACAGCGATCGTTCCAAAAACGGCCAGGTAACTCCTGAGTGAATTATTTAAAATGATCCTTTCTAAAATTTCCATGGCAATAAATTATTGAACACTGTATATCTCTACACCATCATCTTTTAGCAGGTATACTTTACCGTTAATAGCTTTGATGGCAAGATAGCTTTTAAAAAAATCAGGTAATTCATATTTTTTCAGGTTCAGCGAATTAGTCTCATAGCTAAGGAGTGTATTTCCCAGAAATCCATACATCTTATTATCCGAAACAGCAGTATTTTCCCAGTTTAAAAACGGAAGGTTATTTTTAAGTGCGCCATAATAATCGAAAATATAGAAGCCTTTTTTTCTATCGTACATATAAACAAGGTTGTCACTGTCTGTTATGTTTGAGGGAGACGGTATAGAATCTACCAATAGCCTTAGGTCGGTACTTTCCTGTAATAGATTGCCATCATCATCTATTTTTTTTAATTTATTATCCTGTTCATCATACAACCAGATATTATTATCGTAAGAAGTGGCTATAGCTGTTACACTGAATATATTCTGTTTTCTGAAGTTGATAGTATTGCGGATACTTAGCCACCTGTCTAATATCAGTACTGTAGAAAAATTTTTATAGTATACCAATACTTTTAGTGGGTTACTAACATCAATGTAAGATGGGTTGCCGTATTTTTTTACATCATTAAAAACTCCGATAGAATCTCCGTTGTATTTTATTTTCTTTAATTGATTCCCAACAGTTATCAGGTAAATATTACCTAAAATATCTACATTAAGTGAAAGGTATTTACCTGGTATAAATTTTAAAAATTGAAAATCAGCATTGGAACGGGAGGAAGGCGAAACATTTGTTTGAGTAATGGAGTCTGCTTGTGCGATAGCATAATTGTAACAAATCAGCATCAGGGAAAACATGTATAGTATCTTTATTTTCAAATTCAAATGAGCATATTTTATTTACTGGTTGAATTTTTATTATGATATTTCAGACTTAATTCATTTCCGTCGAATTCTGCATAGCTATCGTATTTAATCCAATCCCCCAGATTAACATACCTGCTGTTATCATTCAATTTAATATCTAAAGGAAGGTGCCTATGCCCAAAGATGAAATAGTCATAATGTTGCAGTTGTAATTGTTCTTTGCAGTATATGGCAAGCCATTCCTTGTTTTCTCCCATAAAAACTTCATCTTTCGCACCTGTTTGTGCTCTGCTTTTTCTGCTGAAATAATCTGCAAGCCCCATGCCGATATAAGGTGGCATTATTCCAAATAACCATCTGCAGGCCTTATTCCTGAATATTTTCTTTATGAATTTATAACCATGGTCGCCCGGGCCCAATCCATCTCCATGCCCTATTAAAAATTTCTTTCCGTTAAATTCAAAGGGAACGGGCTCGTAATATACAGGGATATTTAGCTCTTTTTCAAAATAGTCTGTCATCCACATATCGTGATTGCCTACAAAAAAATAAACGGGTATACCGCTATCCGTTAGTTCGGCCATCTTACCTAATATCCGCACATAACCTTTCGGTACTACTTTTTTATATTCATACCAGAAATCAAACAGATCTCCTACAATAAAAATTGCCTCAGCACTGCTTTTGATTTCATCCAAAAATTTGATGATCTTTTTTTCGCGTAGCAGGCTGGAAGCTGCATCAGGGGCACCCAAATGGAAGTCTGAAAGAAAATATACTTTTTTTGATGGCTGCATCCCTTTTATATCCTTAAGGTTTATTTTTCTGCTGAATATATTTTAAAACATCACCAATGGCAATTTCCTGCAAATTTTCCACACTTCCATTGTACCAGTATATCCAGGCATCGTATGCCTTGCCGTTTTGAAACGCGGAGATCAATTCTCTTTTATACATGGGGGTTTCACCAGCCTCTACATTTAGTCCTTCGTAATCATCCAGTTGTTCGATGGCCCAGCCAAATTCATCCGGGCTATTGGATTCATACAGTTCTCCGTGGATAAAAGAATCTTCTGTAGCTGTAATGGCAACAGGGTATTCTCCTTTATCATAAAATTTACCTTGTACCACAGCTTCACCCATCAGATGAAAATACCTTGTAAGGTATTCATAAGCAGGATTGCGAAAGCCGCTGCGCAGTGAGCCATATACAAAAAGCCGGTAAACAGTTGATTTCATACAATGATTTTTATTAAACTAAACAGTACCCTCTACAAGAAAACAATATACTTCTTTTGGACCATGAACTCCTGTTACCAGTGTTTTTTCAATATCTGCCGTTCGGCTTGGACCACTTGCGAATGTTATTTGTGAGGGAATTTGATTATTGTAAGTTTGCTGTAAAAAAGAAAACGCGTCACTAAGATCGTACATCATTTGGTTACCATAGGCAATACAAATATGAACCGGGGCGTATACGCTGGTAGTTCTGCCGCTTTGCTGTGCGGAACTCATTACAATGGTTCCGGTTCTGGCTACCAGGCATTCGCAGCCTGTAATAGAAACATCACATCCTGCAAGATCATCGAAAGATGGTTGCCCGTTTAATAAAGCTGTAAGCTTCTCTTCCTTATAAAAAATTTTGGTCCAGTTACGCCGGGCAATTAATTCTTCCAGTTGGTTTTTCAGGTCATTTTCGCTGGCGCAAAAAGCAAATTTCCCCTGAAGTTTGGTAAATTCCTCTGCAAAAACGATTGCTGCATCTTCTTCTGTAATGTTGAAAACAGAGGAAGGTCCTTCACTATGCGGAAAAGGCAAAGGCACCGGATTACTCAGTGCCTGCCGTATTCTTTTAAGTATATTTTCTTTAGCTGCTGATACCGCCATAGCTGCCTTTTAAATTTGAGGTGGGTTTTTTAATTCCTCCGGAATACTGGTAGGCGGTTCCTGGCTTACCAGATCTTCCGGTTCAATGTCCAGTAATTTCTTTTCTTCAAAAGGGCGTTTACCGATCAAAGCTTCTACATCGCTTTTAAAGAGTACTTCTTTTACCAGTAGTTCTTTGGCTAGTAGTTCCACATCGCCTCTTTTTTCTTCCAGCAATTTTTTAGTTTTGATATAAGCTTCATCAATCAGCTTACGAACTTCCTGATCAATCATTTTACCGGTTTCTTCACTATAAGGTTTTGTAAAATAATTTTCCTGTGCAGGGTCGTAAAAACTGATATTGCCGATCTTATCATTCATACCATACATCGTAACCATGCTATAAGCGATCTTGGTGATCTGCTGCAAGTCGTTGCTGGCACCTGTGCTGATCTTTCCGAAAAATATATCTTCACTTGCTCGCCCACCAAGGGTCATACAGATCTGGTCAATCAGTTGGTCCGTATTATAAAGATATTGTTCCTTAGGAGTATACTGCGCATATCCCAAAGCTGCCGTTCCTCTTGGTACTATCGTTACTTTTAATAGCGGGTACGCATGCTCTAAATACCAGCCGCAAATTGCGTGGCCAGCTTCATGATAGGCTATGATCTCTTTTTCTTCCGGAGATATAATTTTATTTTTCTTCTCCAATCCGCCAATCACCCTGTCTATTGCATCCTGGAAATCGCTCATGTCTACAGCCTCTTTATTTTTCCTGGCTGCAATCAGTGCAGCTTCATTACATACGTTCGCAATATCAGCTCCTGCAAAGCCCGGGGTTTGTTCTGCCAGTTTATGAATATCCAGTTTTTGAGAGATCTTAATAGGCACAAGGTGAACTTTAAAGATGGCTTCACGGCCTACGAGGTCGGGGCGATCAATAGTTATCTGCCTGTCGAAACGGCCTGGCCTTAACAGTGCATTGTCCAGCACATCAGGCCTGTTGGTAGCGGCAAGTATGATGATGCCCAGGTCGGTTCCAAATCCGTCCATTTCTACCAGCAGCTGATTTAGGGTATTTTCCCTTTCATCATTGCTCATCATCACATTTTTTCCTCTGGCACGGCCAATGGCATCTATCTCATCTATAAAAATGATACAAGGTGCTTTTTCCCTGGCTTGTTTAAATAGGTCTCGTACACGGCTGGCACCTACACCTACAAACATCTCCACAAAATCACTTCCGCTAAGGCTAAAAAAAGGAACCTGTGCTTCTCCTGCAACTGCTTTCGCCAAAAGCGTTTTACCGGTACCGGGAGGGCCAACCAATAATGCTCCTTTCGGAATTTTACCACCAAGAGCAGTATATTTTTTGGGATTTTTAAGAAAATCCACAATTTCCATTACTTCTACCTTTGCTTCATCAAGGCCTGCCACATCTCCAAAATTGATATTTACTTTAGTTCCCTTTTCAAAAAGGGTCGCCTTGGATTTGCCAATATTGAAAATACCGCCTGGCCCGCCACCACCACCCGGTCCGCCAACTTTACGCATCATCAGTACAAACAAAAATCCGATGAGTAAGATGGGTAACAATGTGCTGATGATCTGACCAAACAACTCTCCTTCATCATCCGGTGAATCGGCAACTTCCGAAAGTCCCGGATTTTTTTTATAAAATTCGCTTAACTGGTTAGCAAATGTCTTATCATCTACAATGCTGAAAAATAATTGCGGTTCATTTGTTTTTGTAGCCGCATCATATTTCTTATCATCCTGCTTATCGTTCAGTAGCTGCCGGTATAAGGAAGCTTTATTTTTGAGACTGTCTTTATTTAAAAAGATGCGAACAAGTTTTTTATTACGGATGGTTTTAATTTTTTCAATATCACCCTGTTTCAGCATTTCGTAAAATTTTTGCTGATCAGTTTCCAGCCCGGTGCTGTTAACACCACGGTACATGTTATACGCAATTATGGAAAGGAAAAGTATACCGTATATCCAGTATATGTTAAACTTGTTTTTCTTTTTAAGAGGATCTTCTGAGCCGGGTACGTTGTCCGGCGAGATTTTTCTTTTACTGTTAGGTTGATTCATATTTTGTTGTGCCATTATTTAGGTAATACAGGGTATTGCTTTATTAGGTTAGCCGTTGTGCTCTGAAGATGGAGCGTCGCTCCACAATTCCTCAAGTTGATAAAATTTTCTGGGTTCGGGCAGCATAACATGCACCACCACATTCACGTAATCTATCAGTATCCATTGCTGGGCCTGCCTGCCTTCATGTTTATAGGGAGTTTCTGAACAATTGTCTTTAACTTCTTCTTCAATAGAATCTGCGATTGCTTTTAACTGGTTGGGGTTATTGGCCTGGCAAATGATAAAAAAATCCGCCACTGCTTCAGGTATCTTACGAAGATCCATGCTAACAATATGCTCCCCTTTTTTCTCCTGGATAGCATGGATGATGGTTTTGAAAATTTTGCTGTTCTTGGTTAATCGCGTCAGACTTTTTTTGCGGCTATTCAATACGTTCAGGTTGTTCAAATGTGTAACTGTTTTAGTTTTTTGTATACATGGAATTTGCCATGTAGTATTCGGCCAATAAAATTTAGCTTGCAACTTATCTCAAAAGTACTATTTCTTTGCCATTTGATTCATTTATGGGACCAACGGAAAACTTTTACATTTTAGACAGTGTTGATAGTACCAACAACTATGCCATGGGATATGTTCATGCTGGAATGGCGAAGCATGGAATGGCGTGGTTTGCCAGGCACCAGTTTTCGGGTAAAGGGCAAAGGGGCAAAACCTGGGTTAGCCAGCCTGGGCAAAACATCACAATGAGCGTTGTTATTGAGCCGGCACCTATTTTTCATTATCAGCCATTCCTGTTTAATATGGCCATTTCTAATGCCTGTTTTAATTTTTTAAATGATTATTTTCAATCGCAGGTTACAATAAAGTGGCCCAACGATCTTTTTTTAGGTGACAGAAAGGCAGGGGGAATATTGATTGAAAATAATTACCAGGGAAAACATTGGAAATGGGCAGTAGTAGGGGTAGGGATCAATGTAAACCAGCACGAGTTTCCGGAGGGTGCCAACAGGGCTGTTTCTATGAAGCAGTGTTCCGGGCAAGCGTACGATGTGATTGAGCTGGGCAAGATCCTTCAACATAAAATTATAGTTGCCTTAAACGAGGTAGAACAAAAACCCATTCATGATATGATCTCGCTTTATAACAGCAGGCTATACCGGTTAAATAAAACCGTGAAACTGCGCAAAGAAAACAGGGTTTTTGAAACCAAAATAACAGGAGTAAATGAGCATGGACAGTTACTCACAATGGATACTATGCCCGGAGTATTTGAATTTGGAGAGGTGGAATGGATATTTGATGAAAAGATTATTAAACCATAGGCATCAGCTTGTTTCTGCTGCCCTGGCCTCTACTTCAAATTTATTGTTGAAATAACCTTTTTTTAAGCTTTCCAGCAGATAGAGAAAAATGAAGTGAATGGTACCATATTGCTTAAACTGCCTTACATGACACAACTCATGTTTTACCCATCGCTCATTTTCTAAGAATTCGGCACTGGTGGCATTCCATAAATGAATGGTAGTTCCAATAACCATAGCAACATTGCCTTTGCCTAGTTTTTTTGCAGCGATCCTGGCCAGCAGGGAATTTTCTTTAATATGGTAATCCGTTTTGTTCAATCAAATTTTTAATTGTTTAGGGCGCCGCTATCGATCCAGCAAATAAAAGCTTTTATTTCCGCTGCCGAAAGTGTTGCATTTACAGGCATTATTCCCAATTCAACATTTCTTCTTATAGCAATTTTTTTATTAAAAACTTTTTCATGATCCGTCAGTTCGCCCCCATTGTTTAAGCTTCCGGTGTTGTGGCAATTGCTTCCGGTTAAACAGTAGGTAACAAGCAAAGGCCTTACATCGGCTGTAAAGCTGTAGGCCACGCTATCACAGTTTCCAGGCTGGCTTGTAACCGGATCTGTATTTTTTTTACAACTATAGAAAAATAAGGAACCCGTTAGAAATATTAGAAGCTTTTGCATGTAAGTATTTACTACACATACGGATAAACGTTACAATGGTTTTTTAATATAAAAGTTGTATTCACTACCAGCTTTTCATTTCCTGTCAATAATTTCTTCCCAGGCTTTTAAAATTTCTTCCGCATGAAGTTTACTTTTGGGCTTTAAGAAGATTTTTCTGATCACGCCCTTTTCGTCTATTAAAAAAGTAGTGCGGTGGAGGCCTGAATATTTTCTGCCATACAATTGCTTTTCTCCCCAAACCCCATATTTATCAATAATTACATGGCCGGGGTCTGCAATCAATGTAAAAGGCAATTCATATTTATCTTCAAATTTCTTGTGTTTTTTTTCTTCATCCGGGCTAACACCCAACACTGTAAACCCTTTGTTTTTTAGTAGCCCGAAATTGTCGCGGAGATTACAGGCTTGTACTGTACAGGTTGGTGTGCCATCTTCCGGATAAAAATATAAAACGATCTTTTGTCCTTTGTAATCAGCCAGGGAAAGTGTTTTGCCATTTTGATCTTTACCTTTAAAGGCAGGCGCTTTATTGCCTTCGGAAAGTGTTGTCATGCGTTAAAAAACTTAATAGATGAAAGTTTTATGAAGGTAGCTTCTATTTTTATTTTTGAAGATTACCTGGTAAAATTATACAGTTTTTCTGTTTTATTTCCTGCCAGGTCTTCTGCAATTATTTTTAATTCATGTTGGCCCTTGCTGCAATACTGATCAAAAATATAAACAAAGATTTTCCCCTTGTCGTTGCTAAACCGCAGCCATTTTCCATCTAATGTAGCAGTAAAATTTACAATTTCTTCTGTATTGTCGGAAATGGCGAATGCGATCCTGCCTAGTTTTGCTGCATTTATGCCATCGCGAAAGCCAATAGGCGTAATTGCAGGTGGCGTATTATCCAGCACCAGTTGATAGTTGCCAAATTCCCGGAAACTGGATTTGTACCAACCATTTTCATATACTGCTTTTTTGAAATCTTCTTTACTGCCAAAATACCTTTTCATAACAATGTGCCCTGTGTCTTCAATAGGAAAATCGGCCCTGATCTTTACGGGAAAGTAATTCTGCAAGGGAACGCTAGTGTTGTGTAATTGATATATCGGCTGGCCATTTGCCGGCACTGTTTTTTTGTAAACAATCCTGAATGAATCATATAAAGATCCTTCTGGTAAATAAAAACTGATCTCAGGGTCTTCAAAAACATTTACAGCGCCTGGCAAAAACATATTTACAGCCGTTAGTTCATTATTAGTTTGAACAAACGGAGCTGCCTGTAGTGTAAACTCAATATCTGATTTGTTTTGATCTGCATCGCTTACTACGATCTTAATTTCATGAGAATCGTTTTCTGCTAAACTTACTACCCCATCGCTGCCATCAGGAGATCTGTAAATACCATCGTTGTAACCCGGAAGCCTGGAAAGGTGCTGCAGGTAAGGACCGCCGCTACTCCTGGTTTTGTAATCAATATGGGCATTCAGGTAACGCGTTTCATCGTAACTGATATTATCCATTTCAAAACCGCAAACAACATTGTTGTCCACCAGCAGTTCTGCAGAAAAAATTCCGTTAGGATTTTTTGATCCTGAATAGCTATCTGATGCAGTTATGGCAAAACTTACTTTGGCAGAACGCACCATTATTTTTCCACCAACTGGTTTATAGATCCCATTCACTTTTTTAAGCGGGTATAAAACCGGTGTTTGCTCATAGGTACTCCGGGTTCTGTCGTAAACGGCAAGGCGGCTAATTGCTGGCGAAACATTATCTGGTATAGCAAAACCAAATAGGGTAGGATTTAATACTTTATCTGTTTTGGTATCACGTATCTCAAAGTGAACATGAGGGCCTTGCGAGCCGCCGGTACTACCACTAAATGCGATGAAGTCGCCTTTTTTTACCGGGAACAGATCAGAAGGGATATCAAGAAAAACCTGCCATTTTTGAAGTTTATATTGCTGCTCTGTAATGTATTCTTCAAGTGCCGGATTAAAGTTATTAAGATGAGCATATAAGCTGGTATAACCATTTGGATGATTGATGTAAATGCACCTGCCAAATCCAAACGGTTCTATTTTTATTTTAGCAATATATCCCGCCGCCGCTGCATATACCGGAACATTTACTTTTTGATCTGTACGCATATCAAGCCCCATATGATAGTGATTGGCCCTTAATTCACCAAAATTCGCTACAAGCGCTACTTTGGCCGCTACCGGCCATTGGAAATATTGTTGCGGGTAATTTTTAGGAGGAAATAACTGGGCGGAAGCAAGGTTGTTTAATAAAAAGCAGCACAATATTGTAAAGAAAGGCTTGTAAACTGTAGTCATCGAGGAAATAAAATTTTAGCTGTTACTACAAAGATAGGTACATGAAAAATGCAAAACTGTTACGATAGGTTAAATATAGAAGGCCTGAATGATATTATTACATCATGAAAATCAAAGAGGTAGTTGGTTTTTAGAAATGAGAAAATAATGGTCCGGGTAACAGTTTAATGGCATTAAATACCGGGCTGCCAGGAAAATATGATTAATTCTTCTTAAAATTTGCGACACATTTTTTTTACAAGTACTTTTGCACGCCACTCAACAGGCGTATCATATGCCAAAAGATAATTCATTAAAATCTGTATTAATAATAGGTAGCGGTCCTATCATCATTGGGCAGGCCTGCGAGTTTGACTATAGCGGTACACAAGCCGCCCGCAGCATACGTGAAGAAGGAGTAGAAGTGATCCTGATCAACAGTAATCCTGCCACCATTATGACCGATCCAATGATGGCAGATAAAGTTTATCTTTTACCACTTACAGTAGAAAGTATAGAACAAATATTGGAGGAAAACAAGATAGACGCTGTGTTGCCAACCATGGGTGGACAAACAGCGCTCAATCTTTGTAAGGAGGTGGATGAGCTTGGTATCTGGGAAAAATTTAATGTAAAGTTGATCGGTGTAGATATTAAAGCTATTGATAAAGCCGAAGACAGGGAGAAGTTCAGGAATTGGATGATTGAAATGAACATTCCGGTGGCACAGGCAAGAACAGCCAATTCATTTTTAGAAGGAAAGGAGTTTGCACAGGAGATAGGTTTCCCACTGGTTATCCGACCGTCATTTACACTGGGAGGAACCGGCGGTGGTATCGTGTTTAAAAAAGAAGAATTAGACGAAGCATTGAATAATGGCCTTACTGCCTCGCCTATACATGAAGTACTGGTAGAGAAAGCTGTACTTGGATGGAAAGAATTTGAACTGGAATTACTCCGGGATAATAATGACAATGTTGTTATTATTTGTGCCGTAGAAAATTTTGATCCGATGGGCGTGCATACCGGCGACAGCATTACCGTTGCACCTGCCATGACGTTGAGCGATACGGCTTACCAACTCATGCGCAATACCGCAATAGATATGATGCGTAACCTGGGCAATTTTGCCGGCGGATGTAATGTGCAGTTTGCTTTGAATCCACAAACAGAAGAGATTATTGTAGTGGAGATAAACCCAAGGGTTAGCCGCTCATCTGCATTGGCGAGTAAGGCTACGGGTTATCCAATTGCAAAAATTGCCGCTAAACTGGCGCTGGGATTTAACCTGGATGAGTTAAAGAACCAGATAACCCAATCTACTTCCGCTTATTTTGAACCGGCACTGGATTATGTAATTGTAAAAATACCCCGTTGGAATTTTGATAAATTCAAAGGCGCTAATGATACGCTTGGATTTCAAATGAAAAGTGTTGGAGAAGTGATGGCTATCGGCAGAAGCTTTGCAGAAGCGGTACAGAAAGCCTGCCAAAGCCTGGAGAATGAAGCCGTTGGGTTGGGTTATTATGGTAAAAGCCTGATGCATACCGATGAATTACTGGAGTACATTAAAATACCTAAGTGGGACAGGATCTTCAGAATAAAAGATGCATTGATGGCAGGTGTAAGTGTGAAACGTATTTGTGAGAGTACAATGATTGACAGATGGTTCATTTACCAGATACAAAAGATCTGCGATTGCGAAAAAGAGATTGCAAAGTATGATCTTAAAACCCTGCCGGATGAATTGTTGCGGGAAGCCAAAGTGCTTGGCTTCAGCGATGAGCAGCTAGTGCGCATTATGAGGGAAGAAGGAACCGAAGAATTATATGAGCGCCGTAAAAAAATGGGGCTCACCCGCGTATATAAAATGGTGGATACCTGCAGTGCCGAATTTGAAGCAAAAACGCCTTATTTTTATTCAACTTTTGAAGCGGGTTCAGAAGGAAACAGCCTGGATCACAATGAATCTAAAGTGAGTGATAAAAAGAAAGTGATCGTTTTGGGAAGTGGTCCCAACAGGATCGGTCAGGGTATAGAATTTGACTACTGTTGTGTGCACGGGTTGCTGGCAATTAAAGAATGTGGCTATGAGGCAATTATGGTTAATTGTAACCCGGAAACTGTTTCTACGGATTTTGATATCGCTGATAAATTATACTTTGAACCCGTTTTTTGGGAACATTTATGGGAAATCGTAGAACATGAAAAACCTTATGGTGTTATCGTGCAGCTTGGCGGACAGACGGCCTTAAAGCTCGCAGGAAGATTACATGAAAAAGGTATAAAAATAATCGGCACTTCCTACGATAATATGGATATAGCAGAGGATCGTGGCCGCTTCAGCGATATGTTGAAGGAACTGGAGATACCTTATCCAAACTACGGCACGGCATTTAATACCGACGATGCTATTGAAGTTGCCAAGCGAGTAGGATATCCTGTATTGGTTAGACCAAGTTATGTGTTGGGCGGACAAAGAATGAGGATCGTTTTAAACGATGAAGAACTGGAGAATGGTGTGCTTAGTTTGTTAAAGCATTTACCGGGAAATAAAATACTGATAGATCATTTTCTGGATCGTTGTCAGGAAGCAGAGATTGATGCCATATTTGATGGTACAGATTTTCATGTGATGGGATTGATGGAACATATTGAACCTGCGGGTATCCATAGCGGTGATAGCAATGCAGTGCTGCCACAATTCAACCTCTCCCCGTTAGTTGTACATACCATGGAAGAATATGCTGAAAAAATTGGCCGGGCGCTCAATATCAAAGGATTGATAAATATACAGTTCGCCATAAAAAATGGAAATGTATTCGTGATCGAAGCAAATCCGAGGGCTTCAAGAACAACACCATTCATTGCGAAAGCATACCAGATACCATATTTAAATATAGCTACCAAAGTAATGTTGGGGGAAGCTAAACTCAAGGATTTTAAATTCGAGAAAAAACTAAAAGGTTTTGCAATCAAAGAGCCGGTATTCTCTTTCAATAAATTTCCTGGCGTAAACAAGGAGCTTGGCCCGGAAATGAAAAGTACAGGCGAAGCAATTCGTTTTATAAAAGATTTAAGAGATCCATATTTCAGGCAGTTGTATAAGGAGAGAAGCATGCATCTGAGTAAATAAACTTTAGTTGTAGTTCCCCTTCTGTTTTTTAGTTTAGTGTATGCATCCTTACACTATACCTCTTTGGAAAACGGCGCCATTCAGCAGGCTGATCATCCCGATAATCACCGGTATATTACTGCAATGGCAGTTCTTGTTTTCTATTTCATTTATCGCAGTTTCACTTTTCATTTTTACGGCTTTATTTCTTTTATTCAATTTCCTTCCGGTTGCCATAAGGTTTCGCTTGCAATCTTTACATGGATCAATTGTATTGTTTTTAATAACATCATTTGCCATGTTTATCACATGGAACAAAGATATCAGGCATCGGCGGGATTGGTATGGGCATTCGTATAGCGATAGCAGTTATATCGTTTTAAGGGTTGATGAGCCCGTAGTAGAAAAATCAAAGTCCTTTAAAGTAACAGCCTTTGCAACAGCTGTAATTAAAAGTACAATCAGCATTCCTGTTACGGGAAAAATATTTGTATATCTCTCAAAAGACAGCAATGCTGCAAACCTGCACTACGGCGACAAAATCATCATTCATAAACCTTTGCAGGAAATCAGGAATTCCGGGAACCCGGGAGCGTTTAATTATAAGCGCTATGCAGCTTTTCAACTGGCCTTTCATACTGTTTATTTAAAGCCCGGAGAATGGACTCAGCTCAAAGATGCAGATGTGAATAAAGGCTATGAATTTATTTTTTTACTTCGTACAAAGATCACAAACATCCTGAAAAAATATATTTCAGGAAATAATGACATCGTAGGCATTGCCGAAGCATTGCTAATTGGTTACAAGGAAGATCTGGATAAAGACCTGGTGCAGGCATATAGCAATGCCGGTGTAGTACATATAATTGCAATTTCCGGATTACACCTGGGATTGATCTATGTATTGCTGGTTTGGATTTTTAATCGGCTCCCGTATGTAAAGAACCAGCGATTTTTAAAAGTGATATTGGTGCTGGGTAGTCTATGGCTATTTTCCCTGTTAACAGGCGCATCGGCATCAGTATTACGAAGTGCTGTAATGTTTACCTGTATCGTGATTGGCAAAAACTATTTCAAGCAATCGTCTATCTATAATTCACTGGCAGCATCTGCATTTATCCTGCTTTGCTTTGATCCCTTTTTTTTATGGGATGTTGGATTTCAGCTAAGCTACCTGGCAGTAATAGGTATTGTTGCATTGCAACAGCCAATTATTAAGCTGCTGTATATTAAAAACAAGTGGCTGGCGCAGGTATGGAGCATGCTGGCAGTTACTGTTGCAGCGCAGCTATTTACATTCCCGGTTTGCCTATATTATTTTCACCAGTTTCCTAACCTGTTTTTTATTACAAACCTCCTGGCAGTTCCATTGTCAACAATCATTCTTTTCGCAGAACTTTTTTTGATATCATTCTCTCTTCTTCCCGTGGTGTGCGGTATTGCAGGAAAGCTAACCGGGTGGCTTATTTGGCTTATGAACACAATTATTGATTATTGCAACAAACTGCCTTTTTCGCTTACAGATAATATTTATGCAACTCTATATACTACCTGGGCATTGTACGCTACCATGATATTTTTATTGTACTGGATACAAAACAGGAAAAAGTGCCAGCTTTACTATGCCTTCTTAAGTATGGTTGTTTTTACAGCACTGCACACATATGCCGGCCTTAGGCTGAGAGAGCAGAAAAAGATCATCATTTATAACGTGCCGGGGCGACAGGCAATAGATTTCATTAATCAAAACCAGTTTACATTTCATGGTGATAGCAATATGCTCAATGAAGCGATATTAAGCAATTTTCATCTCAAACCTGCTCGTATCTCCTTGCATGCAAATGAGAAAAAGCAGGCAGTGAAAAATCTCTATCATGATGGAAAAGCCTGGCAATTCTTTGATAAAAAATTATTCATCATAGATACTGCTGTTCAATTTTTGCCCATTAAAAACAAAGTTAGCGCCGATATTTTGTTGATCTCTGGTAATGCTGCCGTAAAAATTGCCAACATCGTAAGCGCTATTGAGCCAGCCATCATAATATTTGATGCGTCTAATAGTTTGTGGAAAATTGCTGAGTGGAAAAAAGAATGCTTAGCGTTAGCTTTGCCTTGCTTTTCAATACCCGAAAAGGGAGCTTATATACTGGATATTGATTAACGATTGCCCCATTTATTTTTAACTTTAAACTTCGCCATTGAGGCAGGGGAAATTTATGAAGAAAATTAAATCAGCACTCATCTCAGTTTTTTATAAGGATGGATTGGAAAATATTGTTTCCCAATTACAACAGCTCGGTGTTACCATTTATAGCACTGGTGGAACGCAGCAGTTCATAGAAAAGCTTGATATTGCCTGCGTGCCGGTGGAATCGTTAACCACTTATCCTTCTATTCTCGGCGGCAGGGTAAAAACTTTACATCCTGCTGTGTTTGGTGGTATATTAGGAAGAAGGGATGATGATGTGCATCTAAAGGAAATGCAGGAATATCATATACCTGAAATAGACCTGGTGATTGTTGATCTTTACCCTTTTGAAGAGACGGTTAGCGCAACTTCAGATGAATCTTTAATTATTGAAAAAATTGATATAGGCGGTCCATCCATGATCAGGGCGGCGGCAAAGAACCATCGTGATGTTTTGGTGGTTGCAGCAAAAGAGGATTATGCTTTGTTGGAAGAAATATTGCAGCAACATAAAGGCGAAACTACATTAGAACAACGCCGTTTCTTTGCTGTAAAGGCATTTGATGTTTGTACTTCTTATGATAATGCGATCTCAAATTATTTTCATCAAACCAACTATGCTACTCCGTTTGGTAAAGAACAAAAAGTGTTGCGGTATGGAGAGAACCCTCACCAGTCCGCAGCTTTTTTTGGTGAACTAAAACAAATTTTTACCCAGTTAAACGGAAAGGAATTATCCTATAACAACCTGGTAGATGTTGAAGCTGCTATACAACTAATTAAAGAGTTTGATACAGCAACTGCTGAAAAGGATTTTGTATTTGCGATTATTAAACATACCAATGTGTGTGGTGTAGCAATGAGAGCTACGCTCAGATTAGCCTGGGAAGCTGCCCTGGCTGGAGATCCCGAAAGCGCCTTTGGCGGTGTATTGGTTTGCAATGCAGCGGTAGATATTTCCACCGCTACAGCAATCAACTCTTTGTTTTTTGAAGTGTTGATTGCCCCTTCTTTTGATGCCGATGCATTAGAATTG
The DNA here is from genome assembly GCA_031411955.1 of Ferruginibacter sp. Lineage (GTDB taxonomy): Bacteria > Bacteroidota > Bacteroidia > Chitinophagales > Chitinophagaceae > Ferruginibacter. The sequence continues at coordinate 34,719 of JANOCC010000029.1, read as the reverse complement.
CTGCAAACTAAAAAGAACAGGATCTTACTGGCTTTAAGAAATGTTGTATTACCTGTACAACAATCAAGGTCTTTGTTAAATGGACTTTTGGTGCAACAGGTAGATAATGGAAACACTTTAGAATGGAAAGAAACAGGTGGAAGAGAAACGAGTGAAGACGAGAAAAAAGAATTGCTTTTTGCAAACATAATTTGCAAGCATCTTAAAAGCAATGCCATAGCACTGATAAAAAATAAACAATTGGTTGGAAAAGGTTGCGGGCAAACCAGCCGTATTGATGCCTTAAAACATGCGATTGGAAAATCGGAGCAATTTAGTATTGATCTTTCCGGTGCTGTTTTAGCAAGTGATGCTTTTTTCCCTTTCGATGATTGCGTTAAAATAGCACACCATGCAGGGATAACAGCATTTATTCAACCCGGGGGGTCTATTCGCGACGCAGATTCTATCGAGTATTGCCGGCAACATAACCTGGCAATGGTGATAACAGGCATGCGCCATTTTAAACATTGATCAACAAAAGCCCTGATGCGCTACATTAACTGAATATCATGGAGGGAAAAGGCAAAGGTTACATAGCACTGGCAATCACCTGTACTTTATGGGGCACAACCTGGGTAGTAAGTAAACTGGGTGTAAACGAGATTCCGGCGTTACAGATGGCCTATATACGACAGTTTATCGCCGGTATTTGTTTCGTTGGTTATTTTATGGTTTTTAAGAAAATGCCGCTTCCCACATTTAAGCAATTTCGCTGGATATTAGTGATGGGTGTTTTAATGTTTGTTTTTGCAAACGGACTTAGCACCTGGAGTTTGAAATATATTCCTACCGGGTTAAGTGCATTGATAGGAGCACTTTATCCCTTAAGCGTAGTAATAATAGAGAAAGTGTTTTTCAAAAGCAGGCAATTGAATATCTTAACTTTTCTTGGATTGTTTCTTGGACTAACGGGAGTGGGCATAGTTTTTTATGAGCATGCATTTAAATCACTCGACAGCTATTTTCTCATTGGCCTATCGTTGTCTGTAATAGCTATGTTGTCGTGGAGTGTTGGCACAGTTTTTTTAGCCCGTAACAAGGCTGCCATAAATCCCTATTACGGTACCGGCTGGCAAATGCTCATCAGCTCATTCATATTATTGATCATGGCAGAAACAACACAGCCAACGCTGTCAATTACAGCTATATCTTTTAAAGTATGGATGGTTATTTTTTACCTTGTCATTTTTGGATCCCTGATATCTTTTGCAGCTTTTATTTATTCAATGAAGAAACTTCCAGCTGCTATCGCATCCTTGTATGCCTATATTAATCCTTTGGTGGCAATGGTTTTGGCTGCTTTTATTTTAAATGAAAAACTTACCATCAATATCCTATGGGGAGCTATTGTAACGCTTGTTGGTGTATATCTCGTTAACTATAGTATTAAAAGAGAGAATGAAAAGATCATTGCTGAACCTGAGATATGAACCGGCTGTACATTTCCTTCCATCCATCAAATTGCTTGTCAGATCCCAGTAAATTATTATGAAAGATGGTAATTAAAGTGCCGTTTACTTTTTTGCATATTGTAAAGTATTGCTCTAACTCGTTGAATGATTGTTGAGCAGATTGCTTTTGTTCATAAAAGCTATTGGCATCCATAAAACAAAATGGATGTATTCTCAACCGGCTGATTACCTCTTTTTTTAAATTATACCAATAAAAGGAAGATGCAACCGAAGCCCTGAAACCATTGATGCTGCCATATCCCATGCTATAATCATTTTCTATTCCCGCTTCTACAAGTTTCTCCATAGTTTCGGGCAAATTGAATTTGATATAATGCTGCCGCGATTTTGTTACGGCTACACGTGCCGCTGTTTCTATAATCTTTCTTTCTTTTTTCAGCATAGCCAAACTCTCGTTACTTTTAAATGAAGGATGCAAGCCGATATCATATTTCTTTGCATGAAACCTGATTAGCTGCCACATTGAATTTGCAAAGGGAGATATATTCTTATCATATTTGCTTCTTGATGGTGCTACAAGGAAAAAATATATCGGCTCCAGTTTGTTTTCATGATGCAATTGGTTCAGGTATTCGTAACAGTTAAACGGATCTTTTTTTAAACCAGCCAATACACTTATTCTTTCCATTGTAGGATTCCTGATAAACCCACCAAGATTTCTTAACAGGCCTTTATTTTTATACGACCAGGCAATATCGATGTCGTAGGTTGGTGTAAAATTAAACTCAGGCAACTGGCATTGCATTGCAGGAAATGCAACCTGGAGTTTTTTTAAAAAATCCAGTAACCAGATATTAACCAACGGTGTTTGTAGAAATCCTTCTTTATACGCCAGGGAATTCTGATGATCGTACCGGTTGTACATATCTTTTGTATGCGGGAGATATTCTTCATACCTGCTAATGAGGTAAAAACTGGCAGAAAAAATATCGAATGGATAATCGCCTGCTGTTGTTTTGTAAAATGCTTTATAGCCATTGATCTCAAAGCAATTTATAGGCTGTTCCCGGATATCTTTTGCAAATAAAAGCTGTTGCGGTTGAATATGAAATGAATTGTCTAAAGCCTTGTCACTGTAAGTGATTTTTTCTCCTTTATGGCTGTTAAAATTTTCTTTATCAATGGTGATACTGTAGGCAATACCCAATATCTCAGCAAATATTAATTTACAGATGTATTGTAATCGTTTATTAGAGGAATCTGCGTAAATTAATATCATTTCATTTCAGAATTAAAATTAAGTCTCACTAACAGTCATCCTGATGTTGTATAATAGTTTGGCAGATGGCTTCTATCTTTGATTTCTAATGTAAATAGTAAAAAAATAATTCTTATTTACCCGACCGCTCTTTCCACATTTCATTAAAAGTTTTTTTACTAAAATCCAGATCACCCCTGTTGTGCTTCCAATCTTTAAACAAACCATTAACCAGTTTATTTTTGATATTTCCATTACCCATGTTCATAAAACTTCTTTTTAAACTTGCCAGTTTCCAGATCTTCCAGGCCAATCTCTCTGTTAAACTTGCGAGACCTTCTTCAACAGACTCTTTACGATTTTCCAGCAATAATTCATGCAGGTTGATTTTTACAGCACAAACTTCTGTACAGTTTCCACAAAGCGAAGAAGCATAGCTAAGGTGTTTAAAATCTTCCATGCCTTGCAAATGCGGCGTTATCACACTTCCTATTGGTCCGCTATAAGTTGCACCATATGCATGGCCGCCGATATTTTTATAAATAGGACATGCATTAAGGCATGCTCCGCACCTGATGCAATAAAGGCTTTCCCGTTGTTTAGGATTTTTGAGGATGTTGGTTCTGCCATTATCCAGCAGTATTACATACATTTCTTCGGGCCCGTCTGTTTCCCCGGGTTGCCTTGGCCCGGCAACAATTGTATTGTACACCGTGATCTTTTGCCCTGTTCCAAACGTACTAAGCAATGGCCAAAATAGAGCCAGATCAGCAATGGAAGGGATAACTTTTTCAATCCCCACTATAACTATATGTGTTTTAGGAAAAGAGCAACTTAACCTGGCATTACCTTCATTCTCTGTAATTGCGATAGCGCCAACATTGCTGATAATAAAATTAGCACCGGTTACTCCAACTTCTGCTTCCACGTATTTTTCTCTTAAAATATTCCGGGCAACCAGGGTTAATTCTTCGGGAGTAAGAGAAGGATCGGTGCCAAGTTTTTCTGCAAATAGTTTTGCAACATCTTCCTTGCTTTTGTGCATGGCAGGCGTTACGATATGATAAGGTGCTTCTCCGTCTAATTGTTGAATATATTCGCCAAGATCAGTTTCAATACTATCAATACCATTTGCTTTCATTGCATCATTCAGGTGAATCTCTTCCGTTACCATGCTCTTGCTCTTAACAAGCGTTTTGCATTTTTTTGCAGCACATATTTTCAGTATTTCATCAATGGCTTGTTGTGAATTTTCTGCCCATAATACCTTTCCCCCTCTTTTGGTAAAATGCAATTCAAACTCTTCCAGTTGCTGATCAAGGGTTTCTATCGCTCTCCATTTGGTGTTCTTGGCACGTTCCCTTGCAAGATGTACATTTTGGAATTGTAATTTACCTTGCGGCACGGCGGCATTATACCTCCCGATATTAAAATTGATCTTTCTACGGTGTTCAAGATCGGCAGCTTTTATGCTGCTTTTTGCTATAAATAATTCTGAGCTTTCAGACATAATAGATGATAATTTTAACCTGTTGCGATTATAACTGCTTAATCCTGTTTTTAAAGTCCTCAGTTATACTTATTACAAACCGGTTATCAAAATAGTTCAAACTCTGTACTCTCACTGACCTACAAAAAAAACAGCATTGCAAAACATCAGTTTTCCATTTTCCCAAAAATCACGAAACAAAACATTATCGGTTAAGTAGGTGATGCTGCCATTCCCCAGTTCCTGCACACCAAACAATAAGCCATCTTTTAACTTTGGGTTTAATTTATAGCCAACATAACCTGCCACCTGGTTTTCTTTTTTAATTACGCCGGTATTCCATCCTCCTTCTTTTATAAATTCATAAACGGCATTGTCCATTTTTAAGCTGTAGTAAAAGTTGGGGTAGCCAAACATTAGCGGGTGGGTGTTGTCTACATCTACTTTATAAATAGAGCCGGGAGTAAAGTTAGATATTGATTCTCTTTCTCTGAGATCAAACCGCTGTAGTAATTGATATGGATCTTTAGCCTCATTAGAATCTGAAGTATTTTTTGAATGTATTGCACTCCATTCCTGTTTAGACAGCTGTGCAACTGCACGTTCCATGGCAATAACTTTTCCTCCTCTCTGTATCCATTGCTTAAATGCAGCGGCATCTTCTTTATCATTCAGAAATTTATACCTTCCGTCTGGAAGTATAAGTACATCAATGCTATTCCAGGGAATATAAGCTGCATCTGCTGCATTGATCAGGCTGATCTTATAATTTATTTCTTTATCAAAAAAATGCCAAACTTCACCAGCTGCATTGGAGTTAACGCCATCGCCGGTTAACATCGCTACCCGTGGTGCTTTTAGCAAATGAACATAGGAGCTTCCAAAATCATATCCTTTATCTACCATACCTCCCTGCACCGGAAACATCGCAATATCAGATTTATTGCAAACATCTTTCACTATTTGCCAAAGCATGTTTCCCAATCTTTCGTTTCCTTTTTTCAGGATGATAACGGTTCCCCTGTTAAATGTTTGTCCGCCAATTTCAAATGCTGTTTCCGAAAAACGAAGGCGAATATTTTTGCTCATCAATTGTGCAATTGCTTTAACAGAACTTACTCCCTGCCAGCGTATCAAATAGCCATATGCATCTGTCACATTATTTTCTATGGTATCAGAAAATATTTTTGTTGCATTTATCGGTATAGATTGGTAACTGGCATAACAATTAACACCAAAAACATACGGGATAGCCCAGGCCGTGATATCGTAAGTGGCAGAGTCTACCAGTTTTGTTTGTGGTTCAAATAGAACTTTTACCAGTGCTGATTTTGGTTGCGAACTGCTTATTACCAGGTCGTTATTTTCAATGGTAAATGCTTCCTCTTTTTTATTGAAATAATTATATCCTTTTCCGGTTCCCTTTCCTGTACCGTAGCTGATATTATTTTTATCAAGGAAAGAGGCCAGTTCTTTTATACGCTCACGGTCTGCAGGAATATTCTTAATGATGTAAGAATTATATTTATCTGCCGCAGGCAAAGAACTTACATTGAAATATTGCTGAAATTCTTTTAGCAGGTTTGTTGCGTTCAACGAAGCTACTTCTATTGTGCTGATGCCGGTTGTATAATGATGCAGAACCCTGTCTTGTAAGGTTAATGTATCACCTTCTGAAGTATTTACCATAATGCCTCCATCTGGTCCGCCTGCTTGTTCATATGTCATGCCAATTGCACCATTGTAAAGCGGGTATGTGTCACCGTAAGATGGATACAAGAGGTCGAAAATTTCCTTTGTAAAATAAAGCCAGTTGTTTTTGTCAAAATAGCGTGCATGGTTCTTTCCGATCACGTATTGAAAGCTGCACTGCCATTTTGTTATTACTTCATGATAGGGTTGGGCTGCCGGTGCAAAATAGTAGGGATTATTTATTCCCTGTTCATGAAAATCTACGTGGATCTGTGGCAGCCAGCTGTTGTAAACTTTCATCCTTTGCTGGCTTTCTATTTGGCGTTGCCAGCACCAGTCGCGGTTAAGGTCAAAATTGTAATGATTGGTTCTTCCACCAGGCCACGGTTCATTGTGTTCCCGCGAAGTGATTTCGGGATTGTAATTTGAACCCGCTATTGAAGTAAACCAGTTCACATAACGTTCACGGCCATCCGGATTTAGACAAGGATCGAGGATCACTACAGTATTTTTTAGCCATGTTTGGGCCAGTGTATTAGACGGATCTGCCAAAGCGAATAATGTTAACATTGCTGCTTCGGAGGACGATGTTTCATTGCCATGCACATTGTAGCTAAGCCAAACAACGGCTGGGGCATTTTCTGCTACCGCTAAAGATTTATCCGTGTTCACACTGGCCAGTTTTAAATTATTTAACCTTATTTGTTCAAGTTTACTGATATTTTCCTGCGAAGAAATAAAAGCCAGGTACAACGGCCGGTGTTCATTGGTTTCACCATACTTTTCCAACTTTACTGAGATTCCTGCATTTTGCGCAACATGTTGAAAATAACTTACAATTTTATGGTGTGCTGTATACCGGCTGCCGATCTTATAACCCAGGAATGCCTCCGGTGATTGAAGTTGTGCAAAAACATTGATAGAAAATAAAAGCAGCGTAAACAGGAATATTTTTTTCACTAATAAAAATGTTATGTCTTGATTAATAATTTGAGATCATAAAGTTGTTGTGGCAGTTTTTAATACACCCAGTTGCTTACCAATCTTCGTAAAGGCAGCAATGGCTTTGTCCAGATGACGCTGTTCATGCGCTGCACTTAATTGAACCCTTATACGTGCCTGGCCTTTAGCAACAACCGGGAAGAAAAAGCCTATCACATAGATACCTTCATTCAGTAATTTAGCTGCAAAATCCTGTGCCAAAACTGCATCATATAACATGATTGGAACAATGGGATGATCACCGGGTTTTATATCAAATCCTGCTTCCGTCATCTTACTCCGAAAATATTTAGTGTTGAATTCAAGTTGATCCCTAAGTTCGGTAGTATTGCTTAGCATATCCAACACGGCAATGGAAGCGCCTACAATGGAAGGAGCAAGTGTATTGCTGAAAAGATATGGACGGCTGCGCTGGCGAAGCATTTCGATCACTTCTTTTTTACCTGAAGTAAATCCACCTGAAGCGCCACCAAGTGCCTTTCCCAAAGTGCCTGTAATTATATCTATCCTTCCCATTACATTCCTGTATTCGTGTGTTCCGCGGCCCGATTTGCCAAGGAAGCCAGAGGAATGACATTCGTCTATCATTACGATAGCATCGTACTTATCGGCCAGGTCGCATATCTTGTCTAATTGTGCAATGGTGCCATCCATGCTAAAAGAACCATCGGTTACAATCACACGGTTTCTTAAATGGCTGCTTTCTTTTAATTTTTCTTCCAGGCTTGCCATATCATTGTGTTCATACCGAAAGCGTTGTGCTTTGCATAAACGAACGCCATCAATAATAGAGGCATGATTCAGTGCATCACTTATAATAGCGTCCTGCTCATTAAACAGGGGTTCAAAAACTCCTCCATTTGCGTCAAAAGCTGCTGCATACAAAATGGTATCTTCTGTTTCCAAAAAAGCAGACAGCTTTTCTTCCAGTTGTTTATGTATATCCTGTGTGCCACAAATAAACCTAACGCTGCTCATGCCAAATCCCCGGTAGTCGATGTATTTTTTTGCAGCTTCCAATACTTTTGGATGAGCTGAAAGGCCCAGGTAATTGTTAGCGCAGAAGTTTAGAACGGTAGTTCCGTTCACTATAATTTCTGCACCCTGTTCACTGCTGATGATCCTTTCCGTTTTGAAGAGGCCTGCATTTTTAATTTCATTTACTTCAGCCCCGATTCTGTTTGAAAATGTAGTATTCATATGAATGTATGTAGTTATAACAATTAAAGTACAAATCTAACAACTCATATTCATCCGGCAGGAGCTTTTATTAAATAGCTTTTAAATTTGCCGGATAGCTGTAATTTCAATGGTACTTCTTTTAAACTAATTGAAAACCATCAAGATAGCTGTAAACCGGCAGAAGTACAATTCATGTTTACCCTTTTTTATAGAATATCCTCGCAGTTGTAACTTTTTAGAAACTACATCCGTTACACCCTAAAACTGCTTGTATGCAAATAAAAAAAGAATTATTATTATTTATAATGTTAGTATTGCTTAGCATAAGTTTATTGGTGGCAACTGATCTTACCACTGCCGAAAGCGCCTGTACACTTAATAAAACTGAGCGGACAGCATGTTGCGATAGATTGCCGGGTAATAAAGTTGTTTCTCCCTGGAATTTTATTACCGAAGGAATTTTACACTTATCTGTATAATTATTTACCAGAACTGTAACTTTTGCAGGTTCTGGTTCGTTTTAACCTAAATTAATCCCAATAGCATAATTTTATAAGCCAACGGCTACTGTATGACTGAGAGAGAATACAATAATTGTGTAAACCTTTATGCGGATAACGTTTATCGTTTTATCCTCAAAAACCTTCGGCATTCGGAAGATGCAAAGGACGTGGTGCAGGGTGCATTTGAAAAAATGTGGCTTAACAGGGAGCAGGTAGATAATGAGAAATGCAAAAGTTACCTTTTTACGGTTGCTTATAACCAGATGATCGATCATATAAGAAAAAATAAGAGGGTTTTTTTGAAGGAATCTTTTGACGAACATATCAGAGGATCAGAAAAGCAGCAGTATAATGCCAGGAGGATTTTGGAGGAGGCACTAAATCAGCTTAGTGAAACACAGAAAAGCCTGGTGATGCTAAAAGATTATGAAGGGTATAATTATGCCGAGATCGGGCAGATCACGGGATTAAATGAAAGCCAGGTAAAAGTTTACCTGCACAGGGCAAGGCTGCAGTTGAGAGAATATATTGTAAAACCAGAGAATGTTATTTAACCATTAGTAAGAAATGAATATCAACCGCAATAATTATGAAACGTATTTTCTGCTTTATGTAGATAATGAGTTGTGTGCTGCAGAGCGGAAAGCAGTTGATGTCTTTATTGCAGAAAATACCGATCTTAAAAATGAACTGGAGATACTTTTAGCAACTACTTTACCGATTGATGATATTAGTTTCCCTTTTGGCAACAGCCTTTTAAAGAATGAAGCTACAGGAGATTCGCTTCAGGAAATGATGCTGCTTCACCTCGACAATGAATTAGATGTAACTGAAATTAACCAACTGGAAGTTGAATTGCAAAAGAATACCAGTGTGAAACGTGAGTGGAATATTTTACAGCAAACAAAATTAGACCCGGCCGATGAGATTATATTTGAAGATAAGCGTTCCTTATACCGGAAAGAAAAGGGAAGTGTTGTTTATATGCGATTTATCAGGGCTGCTGTGGCAGCTGCAATAATAGCCGGAGTGATGTATGCGGGCATTTCATTTTTTTACAATGATAAAGCTGTAGAGAATGCGGCTGTTAATAATGGTAATCAACTGCAACGCATAAACGATAAGCCGGCATTAGGCAATTCGGTTGAAGATAAGGGCACACAATTACCTTTGCAAAGAAATGTTCCACTTGCCAGCAATGAGCCGGTTAATGCTGCTGATCTGGATATTAAAGAGTCAACAGCAATTAAAACAACAACAGCATCAAATGCCGTATCCGCTAAGAGCAGGCCTGCTTTAAATGATAGGGGACAAACTGCAAATGCTAATGCTAATACGAGTAAAGGGTTGCCTGAAAAAGAGACTAATAATTTACCTAAACCTTATTTTGAAAATATTAACAATCAAAAAAGTAACGAAGCTATTGCTTCAGACGTACAGGATAAACCAAAAAGAGTGCAGGATAATAATAATGTGAGGTTAGATGAAAAATTAATTTTGGCAAAAAACAATTCAACCTCAACTTCTGTTACGCTGCAGGATACAGAAATAACTGAAATGAGTAATAGCTATGCAAGGCATGCTGTTAGCGATCTTGCAGATACTGAAAGTAATAACAACCATATTCTTTTTATGAATGAAGAAAAGGTAAGCCATTCAAAGGTCAGCGGGCTTTTCCGGAAGGTAAAAAGGGTGATTTCAAGAAATACAAATGTAAAAACCGGCGGCAGTTTAAAGATCGCAGGATTCGAATTTGCAGCAAGATAGTTCACACTAAAATTTAAAAAAAAATGAAAAGGCTAACGATTTTATTAGCAACAGTAGGCTTTTGCCTGGGTGCAAGTGCTCAAACAGACACAACAGTAAAGGCTAAACGAAATGATACTATGCGTATCGGTAATATTATCATCATTAAAAAGGGAGGAAAAAAGGGAGCCATGTCCGACAGTAGTTCACTTCAGGTAAACAGCACTCCAAAAAAGAAGTCAAGGATTACTACCAATTGGGGAATTGTAGATTTGGGATTTGCGAATTACTCCGATAAAACAAATTACGGAGCTGCCACTGCAGATGGGTATCTTATTAACAGGCCAGGTAATCCAGCTTTGGGAAAAGATGATTTTAAATTACGTTCCGGTAAAAGTATTAATGTGAATATCTGGTTCTTTATGCAGCAACTGAACCTAGTAAAAGAAAACGTAAGCCTGAAGTACGGCCTTGGGCTGGAGCTTAATAACTACCGCTATAGATCCAATATAAGTTATAAAGAAAATGGCCCGGTTCCTTATTCAAGTAACATAACCAACCGGCCATTTATTTTCAGGGATTCTGTTTCCTTTAGTAAGAACAAACTGGCAGCAGATTACCTCACTGTGCCATTTATGTTGAATTTTGCAACCAATAAATGGAACGGTAATAAAAGAGGGTTCAATGTAGCTTTCGGCGTAAGTGCCGGCTACCTCTACAGTCAGCGTAACAAGCAAAGAAGTGATGCCAGAGGAAAAGAAAAAAATAAAGGCGATTATGACCTCGAGAAATTTAAATTGTCTTACATAGGTGAAATTGGTTTTGGACCTGTTAAATTGTATGCATCCTACTCACCAAAATCTATTTTTGAACATAGCATGGATGTTAGACCATACAATTTTGGATTCAGGTTAAGCTCTCAATAAACATCATCTTCTCTCTCTCAAATATCCTTCGTTTGTTATAAACAACAGTTTAAAAGCAAGCGAAGGTTTTTATTTTATATCAGCAAGAGATATTTCATTAAATTAGTGGTCAACTTGATGGCATGAATACAGTGGTAAGTTTCAGTGAAAGGATCCCGGAGTTTGAACGCAAGCTGAAATTGGTTCAGGTAGATAATATTTCACCAGAATTGTACTGCAGAAAATATTTAGGTCACTTACTTCAGCATAAAAATTATTTCCTTACTATTTATGCAACCGTACTAGATAAGCTCCTTCAACACTCTAAAAAAGATATAACCGAAATATCACTGGTAGATATTGGTGCCGGTAACGGCTTATTGGGATTGTTTGCAAAATTCGTGGGGTTTAAAAAGGTTTATTTAAACGACATCAATGAACTATTTGTAGCGGCGTCCCAAAAGCTTTCAAAACAATTGGAAATAGAAATTGATGGATTTATTAAAGGCGACATAAAGGATGTACAATTATATTTTGGAGCTGCAGTTCCAGATGCGGTAGTTGGTACAGATGTGATAGAACATATTTACAGCCTGGGTAACTTTTTTGATACCCTCCAATTGATGAACTCCTCAATGGTTTCCATATTTACCACTGCAAGTAATCCCGGAAATTATTTTAAGGGAAAGCATCTCAGGAAATTACAACTGAAAGATGAATTCGAGGGTGGCCATCCGGAGGACCATGAACTTTTTGGCGAAAAACCGTTAGCATCTTTTTTTAGTATGAGAAAAGAAATCATTGTAGCACATGTAAATGATATTGCTGCAGCAGATTTAAAGATACTTGCCCAACGAACAAGGGGCATGATTGAATCTGATATTCTAAAAGTGATTGACCAATTTAGGTTACAGGGCACTTTACCTCCATTGCCCGCCCATGATACCAATACCTGCAATCCACATACAGGTAGCTGGACGGAACGAATATTACAAATAAGCGAATACCAGGCAATATACCATAGCAGCGGCTTCCAGGTTAAAATTTATAATGGCTATTATGACGAACATAAAAAAGGGTTAAAGAAATTAATTAATAAGATATTGAACGGTTGTGTTCGTATATTGGGTATCTATATTGCACCTTTTATAATTTTTGCAGGTTCAAAAAAATAATTATTTTACAGTATTAATTGTTAATGTTCGCAGTAGTCATAAAATATTGTACTGTGGCATATCGTTTGAACATAGCGAATAAATATTCAAAAAAATGAAATACCGGTTTTTGCTTTCCTCATTAACTGTTTCTTCACTAGTGCTTTTAATGGCATTTGTTCCTGTGGATAATAGTTCGAAAATGAAAAGGCTTCAGGCTGCTACAAGGGCTGAAGTGAAACCAGAGAATCCTTATTACATAATTGTTGATAAAAGCGACTATGAGTTAAAAGTGTTTGATACTGAAGGATGGTATGCTACTTATCCAATCGTATTTGGCAGCAAAGATTTGAGTGATAAAATGAAGGAAGGAGATAAACGCACACCCAATGGAAGTTTTAAAGTTGTGCTTAAAAAGATTCATCCAAAGTGGGGCCCGGAATTATTACTCGATTACCCAAATGCGGAAAGCATGAAGCGGTTTAACGAGAGGAAAGCGAAAGGCCTGGTGCCAAAAAATGCCCGTATAGGTGATGGGATCGCTATTCACGCTACAAGGCCGGAAGAAGAGTGGACCATCGATAATTTTTATAACTGGACGGATGGTTGTGTATCCGTAAAGTACACGGAAATGAAAGACCTTTTCAGCTATATTCCCGTAGGAACGCCGGTAACAATTCAACCTTAAGTAATTTCCCGTTCCTGTTCAATATATATCAGATTACCATCTCCATAACTTAAAAAGCGGAAATCATGCGCTAAAGCGTAGTCGTATAAAGTTCTCCATTTACCATTCGTAGCAGCAGCAACCAATAGTAGTAAAGTTGATTGCGGCTGATGAAAATTAGTAACAAGTGCCGTAATTACCCTGAAGGTATACCCCGGGGTAATTAATAGTTGAGTCTTGGTAAATACGGCAGATTTTTTTTTAAATTCAAGCCAGGTGATTAAAGCAGTTAACGATTCCGTTACATTGATCGTTGAATTTGCCAGTGCCGGTTCATACACATCCCATTGTTGTAAAGAAAGTTCGTTGATCTCGGGCTGTTGATACGCCTTAACTCCCAGCCAGTATAATGTTTCTAAGGTTCTGGCAGAAGTTGTTCCCACAGCAATAATTGCTTCAATGTTATTTAGGAGGTTTTTAATAGAACTGATACTTACATCTATCCATTCTGCATGCATTTCATGCTGTTCCATTAAAGCTGCTTTCACGGGTTTAAAAGTTCCGGCACCTACATGTAGGGTTATGTACTCGTGTTTGATATTTTTTTTGTGAAGTTGTTCAAATATATTTTCGGTAAAATGAAGTCCGGCTGTTGGAGCAGCAACCGATCCATCAGATTTTGCATAGATAGTTTGGTATCTTTCTGCATCAGTTAGATCAGTTGATCGTTTTATATAAGGAGGTAGTGGCACGTCTCCGGCTTGTTCAATAATTTCAGCAAAGCTGTAGGAGGGGGGATTCCAGGAAAATCCAATCACATAAGCATCCGTTAATTTTTCCAGTATAGTTGCTTTTATTATTACGGCTTCGGTATGCAGCTGAAAATGTTTTTCCAGCTCTCTTTCTTTCCATTTGGCCGCTCCACCAACAAAACACTTCCATTTTACTGAAGCTTTCTTATTCATAACACTGCTGTACTCATTGTTCTGTTCATAAGGCTCCAGGCAAAAAATCTCAATTACAGCGCCACTACTCTTTTTAAACCGGATCCTTGCATTGATAACTTTAGTATTATTAAATACCAGCAAACTTCCGGAAGCAATATGGTTTGCAATGTTATTATAAATATCATCCTGAAGCTGGTCATTTTTATATATTAGAAGTTTTGAAGCATCTCTCTCCTGTAAAGGATATAAGGCAATTTTTTCTTCCGGAAGATCATAATTATAATCTTCAATGGCAATTTTTCTTGGATCAAACATCCGTTCAATATTTATTTTATAGCTGTAAACTGTGCAATAAAAATAATTATAAGTTTATGTTATTCTGGTGTATCAAATAGCTGGTATCAGGTCTTGTTTTTAAAATCGAGCGATTTGTAAATCACTTCATGAATTTTAGGACGAATATTCATTTTTAAAAACAGATCACTGTTATTCGGATACACCCTGTTACTAAGAAAGATGTAAATAAGATTGGTGCCCGGGTCGGCCCATGCACAAGTGCCTGTAAAACCAGTATGCCCAAATGTTAGTGTACTGGCAGATCTGGTTGGATAAGGCGCCGGCCTGGTTTCATTGTCTTTTTCCGGCTTGTCAAATCCTAAACCTCTTCGGCTGATAGAACTTTGATAATCGGTAAAAAGCCGTACCGTTGATGGTTTCAGGTAACGTACGCTATTAAATGTTCCACCGTTTAACAGTAGTTGCATGAGGGCGGCAATGTCATAAGCATCGCTAAATAATCCTGCATGCCCGGCTACTTGTCCAAACATGGCAGCTGCAGGATCATGCACGTTTCCTTTAAGTAGCTGGGAACGGAATTGACTTTCAATTACGGTTGGTGCAATGCCACAAGCAGGTTTGCGATCCAATGGTTTAAAACCTATACTTCTCAATCCCATAGGGGCATAAAAATTAGCCATTACATACTCATCCAGGGTTAAGCCGCTTACGCTTTCCACAATTTTTCCTAAAATAATAAAGTCGATATCGCTGTAAACATATTTACTGCTAGTAACCGGACTCGTTACTATTTTCATTAGCAGTGAATCCTGCCAGTCTTCCCTTAAAAAAAGCCCGCTGGCCACAGGAATCGTAAAACAATCCAGGTTTTTATTGCAGTATAATCGCTCTAAAGGAAACCCTTTGTCGTTCAACGTTGGTTTAACAAACGGGATAACTGTCGGAAGCCCGGCCTGGTGTAGTAATACATCTTTAATGATCACGCCTGCCTTGTTGCCCCCTGCCAGCCACGGCAAGTAAGCTGCAATACTTTTTTTCAGATCAATTTTTCCTTCTTCATATAGCTTCATTATACTGATAGTAGTAGCACAAATTTTTGTTAGCGAAGCCATATCATATAGGGTATTCGTTGTAACAGGCTCTGTTTTGTCGTAGGTTAAATATCCGTAAGCTTTTTCAAAAGCTATATTTCCATTTCTTGCCACTAACACCACACAGCCAGGCATTGCTTTTTTTGTAATAGCATCGTTGGCAATTGAATCAATAATTTTTAATTTGTTCGCATCTATTCCTGCAATGGCCGTGCTTGCATGAATTAATTCACTTTTTGTTGTAGCTAATCCATCTCCAAAATGAAATTGATCGCATACAGTAACAGGTAAAACTCCTTTATAAGATAGTTTTCCCTGTAACAATTCGATGGCTGTCTGTTGAACAATACTGTCATCCTCATAGCAAATCACCAGGTTTTTTGCAAAGCACCAATTTTGAGCAGCATATGCATTGCCGAATAAAAAAGTAATGCATCTCGATCGTTGTTGTAAGCTGTTAATAAGATCAACAGCCTGATGGCTTATGCCAAAATTATTTGCAGGTGACCTGTTGATATTGTGTATGCCGATCACCACTTTGTTAAACCCCATCACTATTGAATCTATAAGCGCTTTTACAGAATCGTTATTTTTTTGTGTGTAATCAAAATTAAAAACAGCGGCATCAAAATCAGAACGCATACGGCTTGCGAAATTGTTATCAGTTTTTAATCCTATGCCAACATAGGCAATGGTGCCGTTGTTTTTTACAGCATCCAATGGAAAAAAGCTGCTATCTTGCCGAGAAAGCAACGTTATTGCGTTTTCGGCAACAAGCTTTCGCATTTCTGGTACTTTATTATTTAGGTCAACCTGCAAGTTTTTTGTATCAATGATAGGGAGCGCCGATAATCCATATTCGTATTTTGCCATCAATACTTTTTTGCAATGCAATTCAATATCGGCAAGTGATATTTTTTTTGCATTGATGGCTTCATTGATCTTTTGAATAGCAAGTGGCACATCACCCGGCAAGCATAACATGTCATTTCCCGCAATCAAGGCTTGTACCGCAGCAGCTCCATCCGGAAAAAATTTCGTTACTCCCTGCATTTCCAGGGCATCCGTAAACGTTAGTCCGTTGAATTTTAATTTCTCTCTTAGCAATCCTGTTACATTATTTTTAGAAAGGGAAGTAGCGGTATTAGCTATACTATCAATGGCAGGAATATAAAGATGGGCCACCATAGTGCTAGATATGCCCGCATTAAATATCTGCCTGAACGGATACAATTCCAGCGAATCGAGCTGGGACATTTTTTTCAGGATTACCGGCAGGTCCAGGTGAGAATCTACTGAAACATCTCCATGGCCGGGAAAATGTTTGGCGCAAGCCATCACGCCATTATCTTGCAGACCTTTCATATATTGGATGCCAAAAGCTGCTACTTTAAATTTATCTTCTCCAAAGCTGCGGTCGTTTATCACCGGGTTGTTTGGATTATTGTTCACGTCCACTACTGGCGCATAATTCACCTGAATTCCCATCCTGTTACATTGTGCTGCAACCAGTTGCCCATACCGGTAAATAATAGCAGGGTCTCTCATAGCTCCCAGCATCATTTGCTTAGGTAGCGGTAGTACACTGTCCAGCATGCGCATACCAAGTCCCCATTCTGCATCAATACTTATCATGATGGGAGTTTTGGCGGCCGATTGCAAAGAATTAATTATGCCAGCTTGTTTAACCGGCCCTCCCTGGAAGAGGCAAATTCCTCCAATATTGTATTTTTTTACCAGCTCAGCTACCTGCTGATCATAAAAAGTTATCTGCTTGGTTTTAACATCAATACCGGAGAGCCTTACGATCATTAACTGTGCAATTCTTTCATCGTTGGTGAGCGTATTAAATACGCTATCGGCCCATTTTTTTGCCGCTTGCTGTGGCAATTGCTGGGCAAAAATGGCAGAGGAAATTGCAAGGCATAAGGTAAGCACAATAGAACGCATAAGTGCAGATAAGTTTATAGTGGAAAGTATGTGTTATTTTTGACTACAAATTACAGGATTTTGGCAGATATTATTCAATTATTACCCGATAACATAGCAAACCAGATAGCCGCAGGTGAAGTAATTCAGCGTCCGGCAAGTGCCGTTAAAGAACTGTTGGAAAATGCGGTGGATGCAGGGGCAGATGAGATCAAACTCATTATCAATGATGCAGGAAAGGCATTGATACAAGTGATAGACAATGGAAAGGGTATGAGTGAAACTGATGCCCGTATGGCATTTGAACGTCATGCAACTTCCAAGATAAAAAATATTGATGATCTTTTCAGGATCAAGACAATGGGTTTTAGAGGCGAAGCACTTGCAAGCATTGCGGCAGTTTCGCAGGTAGAACTGAAAACCAGGCGGGCAGAAGACGAAGCCGGCATTTACCTCGAAGTAGAAAATAGCCAGGTTAAGTTACAGGAACCTGTTGCCAGTAATGTTGGTAGCAGTATTGCCATGAAGAATTTATTTTTTAATGTACCCGCACGAAGAAATTTTTTAAAAAGCAACGCAGCTGAATTAAGGCATATTATAGATGAGTTTGTGAGGGTAGCCATGGCCTTTCCTGAAATATTCTTTTCTCTTAATTCCAACGGGCAGGAAGTTTTTCACCTGGAAAAAGGCACTCTCAAACACCGGATAGTACAGATTTTGGGCAATAGTTATAGCGCCAAACTGGTAAGTGTGCACGAAGAAACAGACTATCTTAATATCTATGGATTCGTTGGCAAACCTGAAACTGCAAAAAAAACCAGGGGGGATCAGTATTTTTTTGTAAACAACCGTTTTATCAGAAGTGCTTATCTAAACCATGCAGTAATGAATGCTTTTGCTGAGATGATAGGCAAGGATAGCTTTCCAATGTATACGCTGTTTATTGATCTGGATCCTGCACAATTAGATATCAACGTTCATCCTACAAAACAGGAAATTAAATTTGAGGATGAAAAGATAGTTTACGCATTTGTACAATCGGCGGTGAAGCATGCCCTTGCTCAATTTAGTATTACACCAACATTAGATTTTGAACTGGATGCTTCAATACAGCACCTGGATGCGGTAAGTAAACCTTTAACCGATGAGCGACGATCGGATACAACTTCCTCTTCCCTTTTTCAAACATTTACACAAAAAAACCAGGCTCATTTTATTGAAAAGAAAAGCGAGCTGAAACACTGGAGAGAATTTTATGAAAGCCCTTCTCATGAAGGTATAAAACAAACAGGAAGTGCCATTTCCATTAATACAATACCGCCATTATTGCAGCACGACTATAGTGATGAAAGTGAAGTAATGCAGTTACACAACTCTTACATAGTAGTACAAAATTCCGGAGGTTTTTTATTGATTCAGCAACAAAATGCACACGAAAGGGTATTATATGAAAGATACTCATCGGCTTTTGAGGCAAATGCAATTGCTACTCAGAAAAGTCTTTTTCCCTTTACCCTGGAATTAACCACAACAGATGCGGTAATATTAAATGAGTTACTGCCCGATCTAAATGCACTTGGATACCTGCTGGAACCTTTTGGCAATAATACTTTTGTGATCCAGGGAACACCAGCTGGCCCCGGAAATGAGAATGAAAAAAATGCACTGGAAAAAATGCTGGAGCAATATAAACATTTTAGCACGGAGCTTAAATTTAGCAAACGGGAAAAATTGTTACGTTCTATGGCCTGGCAGCAATCGGTTAAAGCCGGCACTGTGCTATCAAAAAAGGAAATGCAGTTATTGGTAAGTGATTTATTTGCCACGGCTACGCCTAATAGCACGCCCAATGGTAAACCAACTTATATGACCTTTAAAAAAGAGGAATTAGATAAAATGTTTGGAAGATAAAATTGTACTAAGTAGAGGCCAATATTTATTTCTTTAAGACAATTCTCTATTGCTCGGCGAACTAAGGTATTTCCGGTTATATAGGTATTAAAGGTTACGGAGAATATCAAAAGCATTCCTTATTTATTGATCAGAATCCGGTGGGCTTGGTGAAAAGAACTTGGAACGGTGAGGAATTGCTGCAAGTAAATTGAGTTGACATCTTGATAAAACGGAGTTGACATCTCGGAATAATCAGGGGAAAACACAGAAAATTTTGTTTAACTCACGGAAGAAATGGGAGTTGACAACCTGATAAAATTGAGTTGACATCTCAGAATTTCTGAGATGTCAACTCACGATGAAATATATGAACAAACATTACCCTCTTTCCTGCACCCGCAGCCAACGTTCAGGTATCTCATTGTGGCTTGCCCTTACATAATCATTATAACTACATGCAATGAATTTTTTATCAGGTAGTTGCATCCACCAGCGACTTGTTTTTTTGCTTTGAAGAAAAACTGTATCTATTTCTGCGAAAACGGTATGGAATTCGTTGAAATTATTCTTGTCGTCAAACATGCTTTCCTGCTTACTCCTACTTTTTCCATCAATAAAATACCATATCATCTGAGATATTTGTTTGGCGGTAAGTTCATTAGTATCAACATCTGGATTGTAACCATAGATGCCGCAGGTATTTAAATGACTGCTCATGCCTGCATAACGTGTAAGCATGCAGGCTTCTTCGCCGGTAAAGCCATTCGGACTGAGGTTATTTGCCGGCGCATCGCTGTTTTTAATTGCGCTGATATCAAAACTTAATAAGTGGGAGTTTCGCATCACCGGCTCCATCTCTTCCATATTGTCTCTTACAACGCCTACCCGATAGCAATCAAAACGCAGTTTGTCCATTGTTTCCAGCATTCGTGGGTGAACCAGGTAGCTTTGAAATCCGATATGATTGTAATGTTTTATCACATTGGGCTCTGCCGTTAGCATATCCAGCAAAAAATTCTCGCTACGTATAGAACTTTCGCCTCTTAAATTGATCAATGCGTCTATACAGGTAGCTTCAATGATCTGTCCCAATTCCTTATAAGCTTCATATTGAGCCAGGGTGATATCGTGCGACCCACCCAGAATAATTACCGTTTTCCCGATCCGCAGCATTTCTGCCAACACGATCTTAAGTGCAGCATAACTATCCTGCAGGTCGGCGCCGGTTTTTATATTACCAATATCAGCAATCGCAACATCAGTGTGCCAGTAATGTAATTGGTAAAGTTGTTTACGGATGGCATCCGGCCCATAACTTTCGCCCATAAAAAAGCCACTACCCCTCATTTCATTGATGCCAACAATCACAATATCAATATCTGTGAGATCAGGGAATTCCGATTCAAAAATAGAAATATGCTTGGCAAACTGGCCGTCTGTAAAGCCATTATCGTTATTTAATTCATCTGCCACTATCGGCTGAAGAAAATCTGTGAGGTCTTGCATCAAAAAAGTTTGCGCAAACCTACTGGATTAATTGGAAAGCAGAATTTCCCGAAGCATTTTTTATCCTAATAAATTTAATTTCTATGTTGGTAAAATCTTAACTTAGCTACCAAACGTTTAAAGTTTAAAATTGAACGGGTTAAGGTTTCCCAACCTTAAAGTAACAGCTTTCAACCTTAAACGTACAAAAGACAAGTTAACTTTATCTAAAATTTCTTTACACCATGATGGACAAACAGGAAGTGCTACAGGATGTAGTGATCAAATTTGCCGGAGATAGCGGTGATGGGATGCAGCTAACCGGAAACCAGTTTACAAATAATACTGCTATGTTGGGTATAGACCTGGCAACATTTCCCGATTTTCCGGCTGAGATAAGGGCCCCGATAGGAACCTTGCCCGGCGTTAGTGGATACCAGCTTAGGTTTAGCAGCGACCGAATTTACACACCCGGCGATGAATGTGATGTTTTAGTTGCAATGAATGCCGCTGCTTTAAAAGTAAACCTGGGAGCTTTAAAGAAAGGTGGAAAGATAATTGCAAATATTGATGGCTTCGACAGTAAGAACCTTAGGCTTGCAAATTATCCTGAAGGTATCAATCCATTAGATGACAACAGCCTTGAAAATTATGAAGTGATTAAAATGGATGTTACTAAAATGACGCGTGAGGCATTGAAAGATATTACGATGGGTACCAAAGAGAAAGACCGGGCAAAAAATATGTTTGTCTTAGGTTTTTTATACTGGATGTATAACCGTGACATGGACAATACGCTGGGTTTTTTAAAAGAGAAATTCGGTAAAAAACCGGATATCCTGGAAAGTAACATAAAAGTGTTGCAAGCCGGATACAATTTTGGTGATACCACAGAAACATTTGCCACCCGGTATTCTGTTGCAAAAGCAAAGATGGAACCGGGTACTTATCGTTCTATAATGGGCAACCAGGCGCTTGCTTACGGATTGATTGCAGCTTCTCAAAAAAGCAATCTTCCTTTGTTCCTGGGAAGTTATCCAATAACGCCCGCTTCAGATATTTTACATGAGCTGAGTAAATATAAATCCTTCGGTATAAAGACTTTCCAGGCTGAGGATGAAATCGCAGCCATCACTTCGGCTATTGGTGCCAGTTATGGAGGTTCTATTGGCTTAACCACAACATCCGGTCCGGGGATGGCCTTAAAAACCGAAGCAATGGGGCTTGCAGTTATGTTGGAGATACCATTGTTAATTGTAAATATTCAACGGGGAGGGCCCAGCACCGGCTTGCCCACTAAAACGGAACAAAGCGATTTGTTGCAGGCTTACTATGGCAGAAATGGCGAATGCCCAATGCCGGTGATAGCTTCCAGTACACCCAGCGATTGCTTTGAAGTGGCTTACGAGGCTGTAAGGATCGCTATTCAACACATGACGCCGGTTATTTTATTAAGCGACGGCTATATTGCCAATGGTGCAGAGCCCTGGAAATTTCCTCAGTCTGCCGATCTTCCCGATATAACAACATCGTTTAAAACCCAGTTGGGGCATGGGGAAGAAAAATTTCAACCTTACCTGCGGGATGAAAAACTGGTAAGGCCCTGGGTAATACCGGGCACACCCGGACTGGAACATCGCATTGGCGGTCTGGAGAAACAAAATATCACCGGTAATATCAGTTATGATGCAGAGAATCACCAGCTGATGGTGAAGATCAGGCAGGAAAAAATAGACAAGATAGCCTCTTATATTCCTAAACAAAAACTAGATAGCGGCCCGGAAAAGGGCAAGATACTCGTGTTAGGCTGGGGTAGTACTTATGGTGCAATAAAAAGTGCCTGCGCCGAGTTGCAGGCGCAAGGTCATCAAATTGCGCATGCACATATCCGTTATGTGAGGCCTTTCCCGGAGAACCTGGGTGACATCATAAAAAATTATGAACAGGTATTAATTCCTGAAATTAATAATGGTCAGTTGATCAAGATCATCAGGGACCAATATTTTGTAGATGCAAAAGGATACAATAAAATAATGGGTGTGCCAATTACAAAAGGAGAGATGATAGAAACGCTGAAGAAAATGTTGTAAGTAATATTTGCTTAATGGAACACAAGATATAAAAAGAGCCCGTTACGATTAATAACGGGCTCTTTTATAAATATATTTTTTATTATCTTATTCTTTCTCTTCCTAATGAAAGACCAAGCTTTATGTTAAAAGTGAAAAAGGCATCTTTTTGTGCCGGGCTTCCACGTTTACCGCCTGCGCCTGTTACCACGTTGATCTGACGATCACTTAAAGCTACTGCATTGGCTGCTTCTGCTGCAGAGAAACCGTTAGCAGCAGTATAAATGCTTTTGTCTGCATAAGTAGTACTTACATCATCGAGGTAATCTGTTCCTAAAATACGGTACACAAATTCTCCACGAACACTTAGCACATCACTCAAATCGTATTTTATGCCAAGCCCAACAGGGAAATTGATCTGCTTTAATTTATAAACAGGGCGATCTTCAATGATACCCTGGCCTTCTGTACTCAGCGGTTGAAGATCTATCCATCGGTTGCCAAGTTTGCCTTGCGGGTTAAAAGAATAATAACCAACTCCACCTAACAGGTATGGAGAATATCTTGGAGGATCTTCATCGCGTTCTGTCCAGTCAATTAAAATAAACAAAGGATGTAATTCTGCAACCAAAGAAAATTCAGTAATGCTACTTCTGAAATTTACATTGCGGTTATACCTTGCACGGGCGATATCTTTTGCATCAACATTTTTTAAAACATTGTCATCGGCAGATACCTTTCCAAAAGTTCCTTCCAGCCTTAAACCGATAGCATATTTGTACATGGCAGCAAAATAAAGGCCACCTGCGAATTCTGTTTTTCCGGTGTTAAGATCCTTTATAAATTTTTTGCCAATGCCTTTTTTGCCACCGAGATCGGTAAGGCAATTCATCGCACCTACAGAGCCGCCAATCTCAAACAGGATAGGGCTGTCATAATAGGAATCATTATAAAAATAATATTGTGCAGCGGCTTTTTTCGAGTACCCTGTAAGAATAATTACAAGGCCCAATACAAATGTTATTCGTTTCATTAAAAAAATCCGTTTAAAAAATTAAAGGCAGTGTTGTTAGGGGGTATTTCAAATTATATACAAATAAAACGAATTTTCTTCAATTTTATTTATCCTTTCTTAATATTCTTGTAATATTTACATGCTATTTTTATCCCGCAGTTACTACATTTAGGTGATCTTGCCACGCAAGTGTACCTGCCATGTAAGATTAACCAATGGTGGGCCTTATGAATGAGCATTTTTGGAATATGTGTAATTAGTTGTTTTTCAGCGGCTGTAGGCGTTTTTGCAGCTGTTGTTAAACCGATTCTCGCACTAACTCTAAATACATGTGTATCAACTGCCATATTTGGCTGGTCATCTATCACCGAAGTGATTACATTCGCTGTTTTTCTGCCAACGCCCGGTAATTGCACCAATTCATCCACCGTCATAGGAACTTTTCCGTCAAATTTTTCCTTAATCATTTGCGCCATGCCAATGAGGTGCTTGGTTTTGTTGTTTGGATAGGATATACTGCGTATTAATGGAAATAATTCGTCAAAGGATGCCTGGCTCATTGATGCAGCATCAGGAAATTTTTCAAAAATAGCAGGCGTGGTAAGGTTTACTCTTTTATCGGTGCACTGGGCAGAGAGGATTACTGCCACCAAAAGCTGAAATGGATTATCGTAGATCAATTCAGTTTCTGCATCCGGAGCATGCAGTAGAAAATAATCAATAACGAATTGGTATCTTTCTTTTTTGGTCATAAAAAACCCCGGTTCTATTGTTGAAACGGGGAAATTACGTTAAAATAATGTTGAATCAGGCGTGTTCTGATAATTCTTCCATGCCTTTTTCTGCATATTTAAGAATACTGTCAATGGTTTGTTTACGGGGAGAAAGTTTAATAACCTCCAGGTTCTGTTGAGCAGCTGAGAGAAAATTAAATTTTTCACGCAGATTCCAATCATTGGCCAGCGCCTCTTTAATAGCGGCTGTCTTTTCTGTGGAAGTTTCGTTATACATAAACTGCAGAAGATCTTCCTGTGTAAAATTGTGCATAAGCAAGTTTGCTTTTGAAATTAAATAAATATCATTATCCGGTTATTAAACGGTGGCTTTACAGGATTATTGTGTCACAAGGGCAGATTTTAGGCTATTCATGGCGTATTTACAATGAATAAGTCCTCATTATCCTTCTTCATCAGATATTTCTCGCGGGCATATTTTTCAATTGTTTCCGCATTTGTTTTTAGCAAATTCAATTCTGTTCTTGTAGCCGTTATTTGTTTGCTTAACCGTTGTTCGCTTTTCTGTAGATCCTCCAGCTTCTCTCTCCTGGAAGATATTAACGCCCAATCCTTTGGATCAAAGAACATCATCCAAACTAAAAAACAGGAAATTGCTATCAAATACTTGTTTTTAGCAAAATTTAAGGCTACCTGCAGAATTTTCATGCTTTGTGATTATTTACAATGTACGATTTTATGTAATAAGAATCAGGAATTCTTATTGAAAGTTGATAAAGTTGTTGTTGAATGCACCATGTTTACCTAAACAACTTTATCAACTAAGCGTATTTATAATTACTTTTTTCCAAATTTTATCTTGCCGGAAGGGTATATGCCACCCTCTCCCAGTATTTCTTCTATTCTTATCAGCTGATTGTATTTAGCCATACGGTCGCTACGGGAGGCGGAGCCTGTTTTTATCTGGCCACAGTTAAGTGCCACAGCAAGATCTGCGATGGTACTGTCTTCTGTTTCGCCACTCCGATGGCTCATGATCGTATTAAAACCATTGTTCTGTGCCATGGTAACGGCATTAATTGTTTCGGTAAGGGTACCTATCTGGTTTACCTTAACTAAAAGAGCGTTGGCAATATTTTCATTAATTCCTCTTTCCAGTCTTTTTACATTTGTTACAAAAAGGTCATCACCTACCAACTGGCATTTGTCGCCAACAGCTTCCGTAAGCATTTTCCAACCTTTCCAGTCGTCTTCAGCCATTCCATCTTCAATAGAAATGATCGGATATTGTTTAACCCAACTTGCCCAATAAGCAACCAGTTGTTCGCTGGTCATTTTTTTGCCATCACTTTTATGGAAGATATATTTTTTCTCTTTTGCATTCCACAATTCGCTATTAGCCGCGTCCATGGCAATACCAATCTGGCTTCCGGTTTTAAATCCGGCAACCTGAATAGCTGTTAATACTGTTTCGATAGCTTCTTCATTGCTTTGAATATTCGGTGCAAAACCTCCTTCATCTCCAACATTGGTACTAAATCCTTTTTTCTTCAGCACTGTTTTTAGTGCATGAAAAATTTCCACGCCCCATTGTAATCCTTCGCTGAAAGTTTTGGCTCCTACAGGCATTACCATAAATTCCTGGAAATCTATTTTATTATCTGCATGCGCACCGCCATTTAAAATGTTCATCATTGGTATGGGTAATACCCTGGCGTTGGTTCCGCCGATATAGCGGTACAATGGCAGATTTACTTCCATTGCAGCTGCTTTTGCAACAGCAAGGCTGATCGCCAGCATCGCATTTGCACCAAGTTTGCTTTTGTTTTCTGTACCATCCAATGCTATCATCAATGCATCAATTCCTGTTTGATCTGCCACATCCCATCCCAATAAATTATCTGCCAAAACAGTGTTTACATTCTTTACTGCTTTTAAAACGCCTTTTCCACCATATATCTTTTTATTATTGTCTCGTAGTTCTACTGCTTCATGAATACCGGTGCTTGCTCCGCTGGGAACTGCGGCACGACCAAGCATTTCATTTTCTGTTAGGATATCAACTTCAATTGTAGGGTTGCCGCGGCTGTCTAATATCTGCCGTGCGTGAATGGAGGCGATGTAGCTCATGTTGTATAGAGTTAATTGTTAAGATTTATAAGTGGTTGATTGAAAATTTAAGGTTTTGAATTTTGAGTTATTGTTTAATGTATCTGATGCAAACACATAGCTGAATGCCTGCCTCCACAACACCCGATACAAAGTAACAACCTTTGCAGAATGCTTCAAAATCAAAATCAGGTTGTAAGTGTTTTAAATACAGTTTCCAGGCTGTTGTTCTCTGTTTGGAGAGAAACGATATCCAGGTTTTGTTGTAAACTAAATTGCAACAGTTGTTTTTTTACAAGTTCTGCATCCGAGCATTCAATATTAAAAATTGAGTGATGTAATTTTTGTACATCAGTAACAGCTTTTAGCTTTTTTATCAGTTCTATATCCACCGCTTCTTTAAAGGCTACTTTAACGCTTTGCTTTCCGGTAGATGCTTTTTGCAGATTTTGTAGCAGGTCATCTGCCACTATATTTCCTTTATTGATAATGATCACACGGTCGCAGATAGCTTCTACTTCCTGCATAATATGAGAAGAAAATAATACGGTTTTGTTTTGCCCCAGTCTTTTAATTACTTCCCTGATCTCTATTATCTGGTTTGGATCCAGGCCCGAAGTTGGTTCATCCAATATCAGTACTTCGGGATCGTGTACCAACGCAGCCGCAAGGCCAACACGTTGCTTGTATCCTTTACTTAACTGCCCTATTTTTTTGTTTGATTCCAACGCAAGTCCAACAAGTTTTATCACTTCCTCTATCCGCTGTGCTGCGTGTTGAATTTTATGAACACCTGCAATAAAGCTAAGGTATTCTCTCACATACATTTCCAGGTAAAGGGGATTTGCTTCAGGTAAATAACCAATCTTTTTTTTAGTTTCTATGCTATTGCCTTTTACCGGTAAACCACATACTTCAATGCTGCCGGCATCGCTTTCCAGGTAACCTGTTATCATTTTCATTGTGGTAGACTTACCGGCACCGTTAGGTCCTAGAAACCCGATGATCTCTCCCTTATTAATAGTAAACGAGATCTGGTTAACAGCTTTTTGGCTGCCATAATTCTTAGAGAGATTTTTTACAGATATCGACACTGATGATGAATGAATGATGTATGATTTTTGATGTATGCTGTTGACATACTTCAAAAAAATCGATATTAATTTTCTTTGTTACCTTCTTTATTCCCGTCCTTATTTTCAGGAGGCCTTTGCTGACCGCGGTTTTGCGGTGGCCGCTGTTGGCCTCCACCTTGCTGACCCTGATTAGGCGGACGTTGCTGCTGTGGCCTTGAACCTCCCTGACCCTGCTGCGGTGGCCTCTGTTGCTGGGGTCTTCCGCCTCCCTGGTTTTGCGGACCGCGGTTTTGTGGCGGACGTTGTTGTCCTCCGGTTTGCTGGCCTTGCTGGGGAGGTCGTTGCGGGCCGCCTTGTCCTTGTCTTGGTGGGCCTTCTCTTCGCTGATCTGGCTGGTTGCCCCTGTTTTGAGGATGCTGTGGTCTTCCTCCTTGCTGTTCATTTTGCTGTTTGCCTTTTTCTTTATCCCTGCGCTTGCGGGTTGTTTTCTCCAGGCTTTTCAGGCTTATTTGTCCAACAATATCTGCATATTCCGGTTCTACTTCTTTTGGCTTGTTGCTGGTTACTTCAACCGTTTCCATTTCTTCCGGCTTAATTCCTTCCCTGTTTTGGGATTTTATCTTTTTAACTGTTTCTATGCTCAGCGGGTATTGTTTGTTACTTTCCGCCATGGTATACCACATCAGGTTCCTGAAAATATCTTTCTTTACCAGGAATGCCCTGCCTTTGGCAACTTCCAGCATATCGCAATCGGTTGGAAAAAACTGTAATGCATCTAAATAGGTATCCAACTCGTAATTAAGACAACATTTTAAACGGCCACATTGACCACTCAGTTTCGTTTGATTGATGCTGAGATTCTGATACCGTGCGGCATTGGTATTAACACTTTTAAAATCTGTTAACCAGGTGCTGCAACAAAGTTCTCTTCCGCAGCTGCCTATTCCCCCAACTTTTCCAGCCTCCTGGCGGGCGCCGATCTGCCTCATTTCTACCTTCACTTTAAATTCGCCGGCATATAATTTTATAAGTTCCCTAAAATCTACCCGGTCGTCGGCAATGTAAAAAAAGGTTGCTTTTCTGCCATCTGCCTGTATTTCTACTTCCGCCATTTTAAGTTCCAGTTTTAGCTGGCGGGCCATTGCCCTGCTGCGAATGAGCACATTTGCTTCCCGTGCCTTGGTTTCCTGCATTTTAGCCAGGTCGGTTTCTGTGGCGCGGCGAAGAATCTTTTTTATATCCGCACTTTTCTCGTCAATATTATTTTTCTTCAGTTGCAAACGCACGAGTTCCCCGGTAAGATTCACCATTCCTACATCAAAACCACTGGTACCTTCTACTGCTACCATTTCACCTTTTTCAAAGTAGTGAAGGGTGGTATTTTTATAATAGTCTTTCCGGCTGCCATTATTAAAGCTGATCTCTACAATGCGGCAGTTACTTTCAGGATCGCTGAAAGGCAAATTGGCCAGCCAATCGTGTACATTCATACGGTTACAACCACCGCTGGCACAACTGCCATGGCTATTACAACCACCCGGTGCGCCATCTTTCGAAGTTCCGCAACCGCCACTTCCACATCCCATAAATAAATTATTTTAGTCCCGATCAACTCGGGATGTTGGTTAATATTTTGAGGGAACCGGGCAGCCAAACCGTGCTGAACTTCATTGGCGTCGCACTCTTGTACAGTAAAACCTTACTGTGCGTTTTTCCAGCCGCATTTGGCTGAAAAAGTAAAACTGAATGATCTTTCGATACCTCAGGATAACGCCACGATGTTGAGTATAGTTGAATAAGTTAGTTCAAAAGAAATGCTTGTTTCACTATCAGCGCTGCCAAAGGCAGTTTCCTCATTGCATCAAAATTACTGATTTGTTGCTAATAATATGATACAACTTAATAGTAAGGGCGTGAAACAGGATTTTAGCATTGGCATTGCGCTCAATGTAGTAAGCTGCCTGGTCCAGTTCGTTAATAATAGCCTCCTGCTGGGAAATATCGCAGAGTTTATTGAATTTAAGGGCAAAACCCGTAATGGATTCATTTTCTGCTTCGTTGCCAATGGCATCTCCCATTACCCTCAGGCGGATGGCATGCTCCAGCAGATGTGTAAAGTATTTGAGGAATTGTTTTTGCTTTTCCCGGCCGGTTTTACTTACTTCTTCTATCCATTTTACCTGGGCTGCCGGTCCTGTTTTTATTATGCTGTTAAGCCAATCGCGTAGTAAAACTTCCCAATCATCATCTGCATGTTGTAATTGTTGCAAGGCTTCATGGTAATTGCCGTTGCTCATGGCAGCTATCTGCTGGGCTTTTGGTACAGAAACAGATTCCCTCAATTCCAGGGCGGCCTCTACCTGTTGGTTGCTGAGCATAGGAACCTTAACCAATTGTGTGCGGGAGATAATAGTTGGCAGAATAAGTGATTCGTTTTCTGCTACGAGTATAAAAAGGGTGTTAGCCGGAGGCTCTTCAATTAGTTTCAACAGTTTATTTCCTTCTTTGCCAAGCATTTCGGGCATCCACATAATAAGGATCTTGTATTCTGCTTCAAAACTCTTCAGGCTTATTTTCCTGAGAATATCTTCACACTCATGAGAAGTAATATTGCCTTGTTTATTTTCTGCACCTATAAATTGCAGCCAATCGTATAAATTCCCATAAGGATGGGCCAACAAAAATTCTCTCCATTCTTTTATATAGTCGGTGCTGATTGGTCTGTCACCACTTTTTCTTGGTATCACAGGATATGAAAAATGAATATCCGGATGAACAAGCTGGGCTGCTTTTTTGCAGGCAAGGCACTCTCCGCAGGAGTCTGTTAGATTGATCCTGGCGGCGGGATCATCACTTTTACTTTGTTCTTCGGTTTCTGAAACTGGATCCGGCTCGCCAAATAACGATGGTTCTGCAGGTTGCCGTGGCATGGAAGCAGGCTTTCCATTCACCCGTTCACACACAGTAAATTGTGCAAAAGCCCTTGCTAAACTAAGTGCCCCGCTTCCTTCCTTACCTAAAAAAAGTAACGCATGGCTCAACCGGTTATGTTGAATCATGTGCATCAGCTGCGACTTTAGGTTTTTTTGGCCAATTACCTGGGAGAATTGCATAGTGGCAAAGATAAGATGGGCGAAGCTTGTTTTCTGCAGATGTTGGGCGATTTGAAAACACCCGGAAAAAAAGGCTGAGGATTTTTATTTATTTTGGCGAAGCTACTAACGAAAGCATTTGATAGAGATCCTGTTACAAAAGCCGGTAGTTGTAAGCATAAAAGTGCCCGGAGATCTATTAGCCGGGCAAATATGAGTAATAATAGATTGTGCTTTTTAAAAGTTACAGCTTGCTTATGATATCATTGCTCATCGGTGTTGTGCCACTCGGAAAATAGGCGACCATTTGTCCCTTTTCGTCTAATAGGAATTTATTGAAATTCCATTTGATCTCTGCATCAAGTACGCCGTTTTTATCTTTATGGGTAAGCCATTGGTATATCGGAGCCATGTCATCTCCTTTTACAGAAACCTTGGCAGCCATGGGAAAAGTAACACCATAATTTTTCTGGCAAAAAGATTGGATCTCCGTGTTGGAGCCTGGCTCTTGTCCACCGAAATTATTTGCCGGAAAGCCAACGATTACCAGTTTTGCCTGGTATTTTTCATATAATTCCTGTAATTCTTTGTATTGGGGAGTATAGCCACATTCTGAAGCGGTATTTACAATAAGGATCTTCTTTCCTTTAAATGAGGAAAAATCTATTGTTTTACCCTCAAGGGAACTTATTTTAAATCCATAGATATTTTTAGTGCTGTCGGTGTTAGCTGTCATATTATTTTCCACAGAATTATTTTTGGGTGAATTTGGTTGCGCCATGCAGGATAGAGCAATTAAAGAAATAGCAAATAATTTAATCATGTTAATTGATTTATACGTTAAACAATCTTACAAGTAAAAAGTTTTATTAAGAAGCCTTTTTTACAATGTTATCAGGTATTATTGCTTCTCATAACAACCTAAATCCGGCAGGCCAACAGATCTGGGCAGCCCGTCCAGGTCCAATGGTTGTGCAACAATTGTTCCGGTATTAATGCCTGCAGCAAATTCGTTTTTGGTAACTCTGAAATCGTAGTACTTGTTGCTGATGTCGATACTATCAAAAGAAGGATCAATGTTTTTAATTACGGAAGATAAAATTGTGTTTGCCGGATCATTTAGCGCCTTGTACAAACAATTTTGTAAGGTTATGTTATAGGTGTTAGTTCCTTCCTTTTGCATGCTAACTTCATCATCTACGCTGCCAAAATCTCCCCAAAAAATACAATTTATGAAATTGGCATCCAGGTTAGCTGTTATGGTAGAGCCATTTTGAAACGCTGCATCCGATACCTGTAACACCGGATTGGTATGTAATAAATAAGTTGTTGAATAACCGGCAACAGTACAATTTGTAAAGCTGTAATTTCCCCCAAGTTGAATAATAAGATTGTTACCGCAATTACTGATAAGGGTATTGTCTGCCTGTACACTACTATTATATGCAATCAAACCGGCTTCAAAAGCATTATCTATAATACATTGCTTAAGTACCAGTTTTGGATTGCTGTTTACAGAAGGACCTTCAACTGCCACGGCCTGGTTGGCATTCAGTATTTTGGCAAAGTGGATGGTATTATTAAAACTATTTCCCCGGAAATATATACCAGGCCAACTGGCTGGCAGGTCTTTATAATTATTATCCAGCCTGTCTCCACGAAACTGTACCTCATTATCTTTTATTCCATTTACCTGCAGGTTGCCATCTACTATAAATGGAGCATCGGCATGCGAATAAATTTTGCATCCGGCTTCTATAATTAATGCGGCTGTCGTATCAATGCGCAATCCATTTAATATTACGTAAGGAAGATCATTGGGCCAGGTATTGTTTCCTGTGAGTAATACGTTGTTCAGGAAATGAGCATTTTGTCCGTATGCCTGTAATTGCACAAAACGGTTATTGTTGTTGTAATTAATTAAGATGCTGTCGCTGATTATGAAAGGAATATTTGCAGATGACTGATCGATAAATACCGTTACAAAAACATAGATGCTGTCGTTTGCGGCAATATCAATATTGTTCTCTTCAACAACCTGGCTGCCATTGATATTGATTTTGAAAAATGAGTTTGTTCCACCCATCAATTTTATGGAAGATAATTTTAGTTGTTGATCGTTTTGGTTAATGATCTTGAATGACTGTGTGATAGAACCTGTGCTGGTAAATACGGTATCAAATTTTATGCTATCGCTCGTAATAAAAATGCTGGCATCGCTACTTGTAATAAAAGAATCTTTTTTACAGGAACTGAAAAAAATGAAAACGCTTATGAAAAACAAAAAATATTTAGAAAGAAATTTCTTCATTCTTCAAAAGTAAAGTTTTTTTAACCCGCTTTTATAAACCGGCAGTAATAAGTTAGTCTGATAATATAAAGCAGGTGATAAAGTTTTAGGCTACTTTGTTGCATGAGCCAGGGCGGCAATACTTAAGCTGGTACCTGCAATATTCAGTATCGCCTGCCCACAGGCTTCCAAACTTGCGCCGGTAGTGATCACATCATCTACCAATAATATATTTTTTCCGATGATTGACGAGATTGTTTTCACAGCAAAGCTACCATCAACATTTAACCATCTGTCGCTCCGGTGTTTGCGGGTTTGCGTTTCCGTTGGGCGTTGGCGGATGATGTTATTTTCCATGGTAGGGATCTTAGTTACAGCAGAAATGCCATGGCAAATGAGCGCTGCCTGGTTGTAACCCCGTTTAAATTCTTTATCAGGATATAATGGCAGTGGAACTACATAATCAATATTAGAGAACCGGCTTCCTGTTAAAAGACTTTGGCCCATTATCTCCCCCAGGAAATACCCGATCTCTTTATTTGCTTTATATTTTAACAAGTGAATCAGTTGTTGTACCAACTGCCCTTTTGCAAAATAGAATTCACTGTGTGCTGCCCTTACCGGTATTCTTCCACGGAATATATTTTCTACATAATTATTTTCATACAATGCAAAATGTGTATGCGGCAGCGAAGCCAGGCAGTGCAGGCATAGCAGGTTGTCTTTTGACAGTAGATCACTGCCACAGCCTGTGCAGTAATGAGGGTAAAACAGGTGCAGTGCATCTGCCAACAGGTTTTTAATGAGGTGCATGTTGATCTGTTGATATATATATGAATATATACAGTCAACAGCAAACAAGTGCTCGTAACTACTAAAGTTTATTTAGTTGTTTAATTTCAATGTGCATGTGATAAATTAAAGTGTAGATTTTTTCGGATTAAACTGTTGTTCCAAAATTCTGTAATGGTTGTTGAACAGAGTGAGTTTTGTGCTATTTAATTAGTAATAATGATGCACACACTTTATTGGTTTATTACAACAACTTCTATTTCGCCGGATATTTTCATCCCTGGTTTGCAGAAAAATAGTTTTACGGGCATTAAAATAAATACTTGTAAACTTCTTCTACTTTGCCCAATGCTACTACTTCAATATTGAATGTAGCTTTCCCCAATGATTTTGCGTTGTATTTACTAACGATGATTTTTTCAAATCCAAGTTTCTCTCCTTCAGCAATACGTTGTTCTATCCTGTTTACTGCCCGTATCTCACCGCTTAATCCAACTTCACCGGCAAAACAAATTTGTTGTGGTACAGGAACATCTTCGTAGCTGCTAAGCAATGCACAAACAATAGCAAGGTCTATTGATGGGTCTTCTACTTTTATACCTCCGGCAATATTTATAAATACATCTTTTACACCAAAATGAAAGCCACCTCTTTTTTCCAGCACGGCCAACAGCAGTTGTAATCTTCTCAGATCAAATCCGCTAACAGTTCGTTGCGGTGTACCGTAAACGCTTTGTGTAACCAATGCCTGGGTCTCAATAAGTAAAGGTCGGATACCTTCAATGGTGGCGGCAATGGCAATGCCACTTAGCTGGTCTTCTTTTTGGGTGATGAGTATATCGCTGGGA
>JANOCC010000028.1:0-35507 GCA_031411955.1 Ferruginibacter sp. | reverse complement strand
CTTTCATTCCGCTACGCCGAAAGAGCTATAGCCCAACAGCAATAATTAATTCAGCCGAGATACTTTCAACTTCTGTACATTTCCTGCTCGCTTTCGCCGTAAACCCACCTGCGGTGGACCGCTACATTACAGCAAGTTCTTAACGCATTTTTTTCTGATGCCCGTCCTTCGAAGCAATTTGCTGAATAGGTGTAGATGGTTTTTTATGTTTATTGCTATACTATTCTGGCGGAGTAAAAAAAAGGTGATAGCAAAGAGACTAAATCACCTATTCAAAAAAGTTGAAACTCTCCTAAACTGCTGAACAATCAACTTACTACTTTACAGTTTACTTTGCACTCCCGCTCCACATAGCTGTATCCCCTGGGCGGGCCGTACATCGGCCAGGGGCCGCCTTTGTCTTTTTTGGCGGGACAAAAAAAGACAAAGATATTTTTTGCAACTATAAATTTGAAATTAACATCTTTCTATTTGTATTAACTTCTTTTGCTTAACCAAAAGAAGCAAAAGTCAAGGGTTGCAGAAAAAAAAGCTAAACTTGCCTTCATTCCGCTACGGCGAAAAGTGCCAGAGCCCAACAGTATAATTTCATTCAACCGACATAGCATCAACATTTCCCCAATGCCAATCACTTTCGCCGTAAACCCACCTGCGGAGGACCGCTGCATTACAGCAAGTTCTTAACGCAATTTTTTCTGAGGCCCATCCTTCGAAGCATCTAAGTGAATAGGAGGCGATGGGTTTACATTTTTTCTTGTTATACTTTGCTAAAGAAGCTGGAATAACGAAGCCGAACTTCAAAAAGCAGTAACCGGCGCCGAGGGTTATGCGGAGGTTGAGATTAGTGTGAAGAAGTAGAGTTAGTAAACCCTTGAAAAAATTAAGGCTCTTTGGCTGGTATTGAAAATAAAATGTAATATCTCAAATAGCTAACCGGTGCTATATTATATATTGTACTGCGAATTTGACGCACATATTTTTGAAAGGAAACTTTTTGCTCGGTTTTGTAGAACACGGCCTGCCTTATGCAGTTTTTGTTATATTGATTGTCTTATATCGAATTTGGCTCTCACCAGCATCATGAGCCCTGGGTAATAACAACCGGGTAGAAAAGAAGGGGGAAAACACCCCAAAAAAAAGGAGGAAAACACTGTTTTTTAAAATCAGCATCTTTATTAGCTTGAGTAATTAAAATCACTTTATCAAATTACTGTTTGTATAATACCAAGGGACATCAAAATGATAGATTATATCTTTTTACAAATATCAAATAATTCTTCTGGTACACCAGACGCTTTAGACGCATTAATTGTGGCAGCAATTCTATTATTTATTCTTAGCACAATAACTGAAAAGTTTACAGAACTCGTGAGGATGTACCCTGGTCAGTTCAGGTTAATTGGTATAATTTTTTGCATGTTTTTTTATTTCCAGATCATCTATGGTTCTTTTAATGAACCTATCCTGGGAATTATCACTGCTGTCCTCCTTTTTCTTTTCAACTCATTCTTATTCATTGTTATACTTGCAAATACAGTACGTCCTGAAAAGGCTACAACGAGACTTACAAAAATGCTGTCAAGCAAACTTTCTGTTTTTAACAACGTTAATAAAAATGAAATACCCGCAAGAACTGATTTAAAAGAAAGAGAGGTTACTGCACTAAGTTTCATGATCGGGTTAATTGTATCGTTTTTGTTTAATGCGAATTTGTTTAATCTTTTTAATATTGAAAATACCCCGGGTTTAAAGCCAGGCTCTCCCTTTGCAAAAGCCCCGTCAAAATTCTTTGCCCTTGACCCAGCTTTTTTCGATATTAGTTTTGTCCAGATCATTGGATTTATATTAACGGCTTTCTTTCTTTCTTTTGGTGCTAAGTTTTTTCATGATCTCCTTGACAACCTTTTACAGGTCAAAAATCTCAAGCGAAAAATGAACGATAAAGCAGACTGGGAGTTTAATAATATTTCAGAATTTGATAAATATATAGTCAGCCAGGAAAAGCTTCTCTATGATGATTTCTTAAATAGCCAGCTTAATAAGCCCGGGATTTTTTATGAAAGTAATCTTGAAAGTAAATCCGTGACTGTACACATCAGTGATCCCGCTGTTACAATTCCTGATAAGCTCTTTTATAAAACATCGCTTGGGAAAGTTTGGCAAATAACGATCATTAAAAAACATGCTGCTGGCATCAGAGCCTTGAGTACAACACTTTTTCCATCCGCAGAGATGGCCAACCAGTTACCCTTTAATAATATTTTAAAAGGATCTGTCGGATATTTTGTTAAAGCTCTTAACTCTGCAAATGTGTTTATACTTACTTGTTATCACGTGGTATGGAATGGCCACGATTGGGACCAGTTCCGAGCAATAGGCAAAGAAAAGATTGTTCATCCCATCCGGGGAACAGCAATCGGTGAAATATACGTTGCCTTAAAAAATACCCTCGTGGACGCCGTTCTGATAAGGCCAGATGATGTATCCATGATCCCGGAAATTGAAGGCATCGGTAAGGTTGTACAAGACAGGGCGCTTAATGATGGTGATATAAATCTCACTGTAAAAATGCGGGGCACTACATCAGGCAATACAGAAGGGTATATTTCTGAGTTGAGGAAGCCTGCACACATCATGTATCCAGATGGCACCTACAAACAGTTAACCGACCTTATTGTAATTAAAACCACCAACGGCCAGCCATTTTCAAAAGAAGGCGATTCAGGCTCTTTAGTAGTGGATGATTTTGGATTTGCTATCGGGATGATTGTTGCTGGAGATGGAAATGCAATCTCGCTTGCCATACCTTTTTCACATTTACGAGATCAACTAAATATTGAACTTTACAAAACTATCTAATTATGAAATTAAAATTACTCTTTTTAGCTTCCATTTGCTTTGCGTCAGTTATCAAAGGCCAAAATGCAATTACAGTAACTTATAGAGCTGCTAATCCAGTCGGAACCAGGTTTGTAAAAACGACAACTGATGCGCAGGCACAGGCATTGGATCCTGCTCAGGCGATTACAGTTAATTTAATCAATGCCCCAGCTGGCACTACTGTGGCTGCTTTATTTAATACTGTTAACAGAACAGTTACCGGAGTATTTCCAACATTCACTATTGGCCAATTGTCTGCTGCTGAAATAGGAAGCTATGCCACATACAATATTGTAGTTACAGCTCCGGGAGAATCTGCCACCTACAGTAGAGTTGCTACACCCGCTGCCAGACCCTTCGCAGCTCCTGCAGTTGCTACGTCCAACAGATTTCCTGCAACTTCAGCTGTACAGGAACTGGCTAGAGCCTTTACCGGGATTAATCCTTCCGATTTTGGCTTAACAGTAACATCAACTACCCTTACAAATTATGCATACTTGGGAGATCAATATTCACATATTTTCTTGGACCAATTTGGGAACAGTCTTCTTGGGGCCATTCCGCAAGGAATTTCCAACAGGCAATATGTAGTCCACATCATTTATCTAACGGATAGCAGTATGCCCGCTAAAATTTCCTATTCGGTTAAACAAACTAAAGGGTCATTCAGTTCATCAATTGTATTTAACAATGCGGGCCAACTCGGCAGCTTTGGAGTTCAGGGAGTAACGGGCCAGGTTTCCCCACCCGCAATAACTTATATATGGGTCCATCAAGAGTTCCTGCTCCGAACATCTACAGATAATATCGAATTTGAAGTTTCAAGAAATATACTTAATACACAAGGGCTATTAACGCTGGAAACTTCTGTGGTTGCAAAACATACTGTAGAGATGTCGAAAGTTTTTCATGGTTCATTTGATATTGGATTGATCAGTACTCACCTGGAAAATCCCACATTAACATTAGTGCCATCTGTTTCTGACCCGAACCAGACAGTTGTAAAACGTACGAGAACTCCAGATAGAGGCATAGTTACAGCAATGGCAACTTTTTACACGTCGCCCATTATCCTCATAGAAAAATATCTGTTGCGAAAGGATATACCGAATTATAAATTAACCGGAAGAAATTTTTTAGATGATCATAAAATTTACGAACGGATATTTCCTGCAATAGGTGTTTCAATTAGTGATCAAACTTTCAAAAACTTATTCCTTGGGCTAAACTGGGAACTGGCGCGTGGCGCTTGTGTTTTTGTAGGCTGGCATTATGGAGAAATCAATTACTTTAGGGAAGATAATAATTTTAAATACGAGGAAACGGTAATTAACCAGGCTGAATTTGACTTAAGAAGCAGTAAAAAATGGGATTATGGTTTTGCCATTGGTGCAAATTTAGATTTGCTTGTAGTGACTAATTTATTCAAACAAATAAAAAAATAAGCAAACTTAATATTGGCTATACCAGGAAAATAAGTGCATTCGGGTTTATAACAGCAACGAGCCCTGATTTTTTTCAAGCAAATCTTAGCAACAAGCAGAATGGCCGGCTATTCGCCGGCCATTAGTTTATTAAAAGTTGAGAAAATTATGCCGGCAAAAAAATTACAGTTTTCCTGATACTTAGCAGTGTCAAAAAAGAATTAATTGTTTATTTAATGAAAGAGATATTAAATTTTGTTAACTCTCGCAGATTTTTCTATCAATTTTTGAAAATGGTCCTGATATTTAAAGTGCGAGTAACTACACCGTCGATACCCGCCATTGAAACCCTTTCCACCACAATGCCCTGTCGCCATGCAATACCGCTTCAATGATAACAGGTACGCCTGTGGGCACTTCCAGATATCGACCGAGGTGAAAAGATTCACCTGGAGACAGGGAGATATTTTTGCTGGTATGTAATTCACCCCAAACTACATTATCTTCTTTTGCAATGAGTTTATGTATTTCGTCAAATTGAAACTCTTTTGTTACGGGCAAACTATTCTCTTCGTATTTTACCCTGGCCTGGATGTCTTTAATCTGCAGCGTATCAATATTCCCCTTTTTGAGTAATATTTTAAAAGCGAGCCAGTCTTGTTTATTAGGTCCAACCTGTCTTTCGGCCTCGATGGAAATCTGAACATTTACAACAAGCCAGCCGGCCAATACCTTCCATAAAAAAAATCCGGCGGCAGCAATAACTAAAAGTTCTTTTAAATGTGTTTCAGTATATTCCATGATTTATTTAATTATTGGTTATTAATTTAGATTAACTGTCGGTCAATCTTCCTCATCATGAATGTCTAATTCATCCAGACCATGAAACAATTTTTTACGGTTCTCCACAACAAAACGATGCATTAAAACAGGCAGTCCATATTTATAAAAGTCTTTTTCCGCCAGTGGTTTAAAAAAACCAGGTTGTGCCGCCAGGAAATCCACGTGATCGTACACATCATTTTTTAAAGTAGCCCTGTAAAGCCGGGGATTTTCTTCCTGGTAAAATTTTTCGAAATCTGCTTTCTCCCGTACATGCCCGTTAAACCAGCTATAATCTTTTGCAACGGGTGAACTATAACCCGTTTTTAGTTGGTAATAATGCATACTACCCACTAATTTTAGGCGCATTGTTTTGGCAAACCAGTAGATACTGTTCTGGTAAAAATAATCCATCCCGTTTCTTGCACAGAGGGTATTGTTTACGATCTCTTTAATACCCTGTAACAATCCTTTCTCCGTGTTTTGTATAATGTAAGAAGTGTCAATAAGGCTATACAGCAGTTCGGAACTATAATGATGATTGTTCTTTAAAAGGTCGAGATTTTTATTAAGATTATCTTTTAACAACAGATAGTTGGCGTCATCAACAATTGAATATGAAATATCGCTGCAGGCCACATTTTTCGTCCGCAATGTCTCCACCTGTTCCCTCATGGAAATGTAATCTATCTCCACATCGCGGTAAAATTGTACCATAACAACATTCGTATTAACAGCTCTGTTCTGTTCCAAACCTGCAGAATTAATACCCACATACAATGCTTCCAGTATGGTAATGGACCTGTCCCGGTATTGTTCTTCTGTAAACCGGTCTTCTTTTACCAGCCTGTGTAATTCTTTTAACTCCAGCTCAACTTCCTTTTTAAAGATCATATTATAAACACCCGTTTGCTGCATCCTTTCAGCCAATTCATTTCCATTGATGAGCCTGATAAAATTTGCAGGAAGATTGTGTTCTTCAATCATTGAAAATGCCCACTTTTTCCACCAGCTATCTTCATCCAACGTTAATACCAATGGTATGCACAAAGTCCATGAAGTCATGTGATACTTATCATTCTTAATGGCTCTGTTAAATGAATTCCTGACCTGGCTCTTTTGGGAATCTCCTAATTTTGGCAGGAAGAATTTACACTGAAACACATCGATAGATAGTTGCCCGGGATCCGATATGGCAATATCCACCCCGCCATCTCCCTGCCCTACTTCAATTTGCCTTACTTCTTTTCCCGGGTTACATGCCCTTAATGTTGTTTCACACGCTTTTTCAAAGGCAGCCCTTGCACCTTCAACATTTCCATAAATTGAAATAAAATTCTCCCAATCTTTCATGCTAACAATGTATATTATTTTATCAGCATGCTTTTTAACATGCCTTTCCTAAAATCAGATATTGCTTGCTGAATCTCTTTTTGGCCGCGGGTATCAAACCATCCAAAATGGATCCTTAATAAATTCCTTGTAGTAGCCAAGCAACTGCTTTTCAAGGTTGAGTATTTCAGCCGTCTTTAATTCCGGATCCATTTTATTCAGGTGCTTCAGTAGTTTATAACAGGTGGTAAATTGCCCTGTCGCGATAATATTATTCCTCATATTTTCTGCTTCATGGTTAATATCAAACCAAAGTGTCGTGCCCATGCCACGGGATTTCTCAGCAACTGCTACCATTGCGTCAGAAGGTGGTGGCGGATAATCAGGAAAACCCTGGCGTTTTTTTACTTCGCTCAGGTCGTAAATACTATTCTGCAGCGAACGTTTTTTATACTTTTCGTTGCCAAATATCATTTCGTAATACATACGCCTGATCTGCTTAAGGTAAACATCATCGGCCAAAATAAAAACTGATTTCGCTCGCACCAACAACAATTGCTTTAGCCTGCCGATGCTCATGGAAGTAAAAACATGCCTGTATTTTTTCAACATCACACTCCAGCCTGTCGGTTGCGTTTTCTTTTTGAATATGCCTTTAAATTTTGAAAATAA
The DNA here is from genome assembly GCA_031411955.1 of Ferruginibacter sp. Classification (GTDB taxonomy): domain Bacteria; phylum Bacteroidota; class Bacteroidia; order Chitinophagales; family Chitinophagaceae; genus Ferruginibacter. The sequence goes on along the minus strand of JANOCC010000028.1, from coordinate 28,377 downwards.
AATCCAGACCAGTGAAATAAAGAACAGTCCGGAAACTGCTGTGGGAATTACATTCCACCATTGCCAGTTCTTATTAAAATAAAAGACAAATAAAGGAAACCATATTGCGATCAGGAGATAAATAACAATGATACTGCCCAGGCTGGTATTTAATGACATCTGCTCAAACCATTTTTTCTTTTGTACCGGTAATGTATATCCGTCCATAAAATAGCTGGTAACATCACAGGATATAAAAAGATCAAATGCCGGACGACCATTCTTTACCCGCCTTTCATCTGCCAGCATAAAACCTTTTATTGCCTGGTTGTCAGCTACACCACCATCCATAATTCCAAACTGTATTTCTTTTTTAAAATCTTTATCCTTGAAAAAATCGGTACTGTTATAATCATCATCTGGCAATGTATAGTGGTTCTCTTCAAAATGCAGGGCACCGATAAGCTCCTGTTTATTTAGATCCGTAGAAGTAAAATCCTGCGGAAAAATCATTGGTTCAAAACCAGACGGGAAACAGGATGAAGCTGCAAGTATATCAGCCAGCCTGATTTTTTTTGCAACTTTAATATTTTCGCTTTCGAAATGAATATATTCATTTCCAATCCAACCGTTTTGAGCAGCGGTCAAATCATTTTGGGATTGAAACCTGAAAGCATATCCGTTTGTAAACTCAGTACTATTTACGCATATTTCTTCAAGATGCGGATTTTTACTCCTGTCACTAAATAATCCCAGGGTTTTACCCTCAAATAATTTATCATATTCCAGGCTAAAGGCATTGATCACATTGATGTTTTTTTCTTCCCTGTTTTTCCACGCCGTAGCAGAATGCTGTAAATTCGCAAGTGCGCTGTCTAGTAAGTCTTGCCCGGTTAACTTTTTTTTCAGTGTATCATAACATTCCTGGAAAGCTTTTCCTTCAAAAAGATAAGAGCTGTAAAAAAGATTCGTAATACTGCCCCCGGAAGTAGAAGAAATGAATTTTACTTTTTCAAGTAAAGGCTTCCCGCTATAAGATAATTTTTGCAAAAGTGAGAGGCAACCCAAACTATATGATGCGGCACGAAATCCACCACCGGAAAAAGCCAATGCGATATTTTCCATGTATCATTGATTTAATGTGTAGATTTTTATTCTCTTACTTCATATTCAACATATAAATTTGTTGCTACTGGTTTAAAGGGGAGTTTTTTCCATGCGTTAGATTTTAACACGCCATCATCCATGAGCAATATCCTATCCTGACTTCTTTTTTTCAATTCATTGAACAGGTTTGGGGCGGGCATATCCCAGCCATTTTTCTTTTTGATATTAGGATCTGTTTTATCCACGGGTATCATCACTACAAGTTCTTCATGTGTCATATTATCCAATGCTTCCACAAGGGTAGAATTGTGACTTCCGTGGTGCCCGGTTTTGTACAATACCGTATTTTGAATAAGGTTCAACCATGTAAAGCCGGCCGGTGCATTTTTCCACTTTACCGTTTTCCAGGAATTCCAATTTCCTGTTTGTGCATCTGCAGCAAAAAGCAAAACTTTATTCGATTTTACAACTTCAAATGCTAAAACCAGGCTGCTGTTATTGGTAAAACTATCCAGCCACACAGCTAATTGTTCAGCCTGGTTTAGCCAGTCCATGTCGATCTTCCGCCAGCTATTTTTTTTGTTATTGTAGCTCGACAAGACAGCATCATAGTTCTTTGATTTCCGATATGGTTCATCAAATGGAAATGGATCCTCATCTTTTTCGTTGGCAGAGCCAGATAATATTTTCATGGCAGAAAGTATTCTTGCTGCGCTCAAACTATTTACAGATAACTTAGGATCAAAAGTCTCACTTTTCTTAGGATCTTTATCAAATAGCAAGGTTTCATTACGCGGTGGGCCTAATACATACACTTTCACATTACCTTCGGATATTCCGGGTAAATTAAATGCCTGCCCAGGCTCCAGGTATTTAGGCTTTCGTTTACCGATCTTTTGTAAAACAGCTCTTGCGGAAGCAGGTAGATCAGGAGGAAGTTTATCGGTTTTGGCATTGAACTTTTCGTTGCCAGTAAAACCATAAAAACCCAGAATACTTTCCATTTCTTCTACCATTGCATTTCTCCTGAACTCAGGCGTTTGTAATTCTTTTTCGATCAATCGTAAACTGGTCAGGTAATTATTATATTCCTTACCTATTTGTATTGCTGCATCATCGTTGGGATCATCCAACCAGGAAAGCCAAACCTGCTCAGGCTGCATGGCTTCAAAAGTGTCCTGAGCATGAATAAAACCCGAGAGGTGATCATTGTGCTGGTGTGTGCCGGCGATTACATCTAATTTAGCGCCGTTCAGTTGTTGTTGAATATCCGCAGCGATAGCCTGCATTCTGGCAATTGATTTTCCTCCATTTCGAAAAGATCCGCAGTCGATCAGAACATGTGATTGTTCTTTTCCAGCTTTAAAGCGCAGGAGAAAACAATCTCCCAATTCACCTACACGATACATTTTGATATTTACTGATACTGGCATAAAATATTTTTTAATGTAAATGCAATTTTTCGAAATTTATAGACTGGCTGTTATCGGTTTTGTCATAACTGGATACTGGCATGGTCATGCCAGATTCGAAGCCAAGCTGGTAGTTTACCTGTTTCAACAACCTGTGATCACTGTCAAATCTTTTCAGTACTATATAATCCAGTTTAAGAATATCATTTAAAATACTCAGCACCATGGTACAGCCGCCCCTGAAACTGGTTCCCTTGTACTGGCCACTTCTAATATGATGAGACTGTGTGAGTGTAATAATTACCTGCTCGATAAGTTTATTTTCCTGCCCAACCCTGAATGCCGGCCTTACACTATGAACTTCGAGTTTTGGATTTACTGCAAAATCAAAAATGCCTTCATTACTTTTTATGGTAAATGATTTTACGCCGGTAACAACACCAATTTTTTTAAGGAAATTCTCCCAGTCCTTTGTGGTAAGGGTAGATGCCGTCCATGCTCTGGAAGCATTTTTTGCAGGATTGACAAGTAGCTTTTGTAGTTTTCCCTGAACGCTTTTATATTCACCAGCAATAATTTCACGGTCAGTTAGCCTGCCTATTTTTCTTACGTCCTCTTTAATATGCGCAGCCATAAGATTCATGGCTATTGTTTCTTTCTCGTTCAGCACCGGAGCTTCCCAGCGAAGACTATATACAGATAACGTATTCACTTTGTCCGGAAAAATACCCCAGGCCCTGAATGCTTCAATCAGCGCTACGCGATAGCTGTTGTTTTCATCAGGGCAGAGATCAGAATCAGCGGTTATTAATGCTCTTAAATAAGAACCGAAACTGATATCAAAGGGCGGACTATAATCGAGTGCCCGTATACAAACCCATAGAAGGTGTGATGCGATATCAGACGCTTCCGCCGCAAGCCTCTTCACCAAATCAGGATGAATGGATCCTTGAGGAAGAATACCTGAACCTTGTGTAGCAATTCTGAGAAGGTCCTGAACGCGAAAATTGTAAAGGCGCATGAAAGCTTCAAAAATAGTTGCCACAAGGATAGCGCCCCGATCATGTGCCTCATATGTTTTTTGATATGCAGCAGGGTCAGGCTCAATTTTTTTCCACTTTCCCGTTTTTTTATCATATGAACCGATTGCACTACGCAATGCCCCTCTCCCTGTCTCCAACGCCTGCCCAAATTGTGTTGCAAGTTCACCCATGATACTGTATTCGTCCAGGCGACCGCGTGTTTTTTCAATCTGGTGTTCCAACAATTGCGTGTTGGAGAACCGTTGTAATAATGCCACTATATCAGCGAAAGCTTCATGAAACGCTGGTACATCAGGATTTGTATTTTCGAGATACCGGGGAAAAATACTGTCAAGAATAGCATGAGTTGTTTCGTGCGCAACAATATCAGGAGATAAACAGGTGAACACGGCACCGCCGGGAAAATTAGAACCCTGAATTCTATTTCCCGCCTGGAAGTATCCAAATAATAACGCAACTTTTTCTGGAGTGTAAAATGCGTTGGCGTCTATCATTGCATGGGGATATACTCTTAATTTTTGTACAAATTCAAGTGTTTCATCCACTTTACCGTTACGCCATTTCTTATAGGCACGCCATATAATTTTTCTGCCAAGCGCTTTTTCAAAATTTTCTATAGTTTGCATAATAACAGCATACACAAACTGTTGATGAAATTTTGGAGCACCCTCACTTGGGTTTAAGCCTTGTTGTGAAAGTATTTCTTTCGAATCCAGGTCAACCGGCTCGTAAAAGCAATAATTTACCGGATCATAATCTATAACTTCCACATACTCGCCAATGGGGCCAGGTTTTAAATCCTCCCACTTGATTTTATATACCGACTCATTTATCAGCATGGTATCCAGGCGTGTGGAAAATCCGGGATCAATTGTGTAACCCTTTAACATTCTATAGGTAGGCTTATTCATAACTGAGATTTATTTATATCAATAAAAGCAGTAACTAATACCTATGTAAAAATGCGGCAAAAGAGATAAAATTGAAACAGTGAAAACACCTTTTTTTATATAGTGTTTTCACTGTTATAATTAATAAAAACTTAGCGATAAAAATAATAATTCTTAAAACGATGCCCTTTACGAAGAAAAGTAATGTCCAATGGTTGGAATCGTTGTAGAACTATTCAACGAAATGGAATATTAGATTCGAATTGTTTAAAAAAATATGAGGATCTTTTATAAAGACATATTTAACTATTGAGGCTTACAATTTCTCCCCACAAAACTTACAATGCACCGCATTGGCATCATGGCCTTCCCGTCCGCAACTGCGGCACGCCTGCTGGCCTTGCTCTTTTTTCATCATACTCAGCGCCATTTGTGTGGTAATGATGCCGGTGGGCACAGCGATGATCGCATAACCCATCAACATAATGCAACTGGCAAAAAATTTCCCCAGTGAAGTTACCGGAGAAATATCGCCATAACCTACGGTGGTAATGGTTACGATGGCCCAGTAAATACTGTCGGGTATAGTAGTAAATCCATTACGGCCTCCTTCTACCAGGTACATTACCGAACCCATGATGATCACCAGTGTTATAACGGTGAGCATAAAGATGCTGATCTTTTTTAAACTGCCCTTCAATGCCTCGCCCAGGAATTGCATTTCTGATAAATAATGCGACAACTTAAAGATCCGGAAGATACGCAGCAGTCGCAACGCCCTTAATACAAGCAAAGACTGCGATTGGGCTACCAACAAAGTAGCATACCCTGGTATGATAGATAGCAGGTCGATAATTCCCAGGAAACTGAATACATACCGCCACGGCTTTTTGATACAAATGAGACGCAGGATATACTCGATGGTAAACAGTATGGTGAAGCCCCATTCCAGTTGCAGAAATAATTCACCATATTGGCGGTGCCAGGATGGGCTACTGTCCAGCACCACGATCACAATGCTGGATACGATAACCATCAACAGGCTTACATCGAATATTTTACCGGCTGTTGTACCCGATTCATAAATTACTTCATGTAAACGCGAGCGCCAGCTGCTGGTTTTTGCCGTATCCATATTAATAAGTTTATCCAACAGAAGGCTACTCAAAAAGAGTGCTCAATTTTCGCAGGTTGAAAAACAGGTAGGGCGGCCTCCAGCAAAATCTTTTTGAAACATCCTTGCCTGTTGATGTCTCCATAATTCTCTTTATGATCTGCCATTTATCCGGTTCCGGGATTGAGAAAACCCGGGGGGTGTTTTAACCACAAATAAATGGGTGATTTCACCCTTGCTTTTGAATTTTTTTATTTTGACTTTTGATGCCCTGCTATTGTAAAACACTACTACCAGCCACCTGTGTTAACACCCCGTTATAGTCTATGTTATAACCTCAATGTTTTAATTGTAAACTAATAAGGTAACCTACATTCTGATGCAGGCAACATTAAACATACAGATCTTCTCAACCCGGCAATCCTGCAGGGAAGATATTTTGTTTTTTAATGCGGTAGACTGGTGTGAAGAAACAGAACAGAAATTTCTAGAAAAAATACAGGAGGTATTCAGGCTGGGGCGCAGAATAGGAAGCTCTTTTGAAGTAATGATCAATTTTGAAACAGATCAAATGAACGAAGCTTCCTTTATCCTCAATAAAAAAAATACCGCCACAACAATTGTGCACACGCAAAAATTAAGCATCCGCGAAATTGAAGTACTGGGATTGATCATGAACGGGCTTACCAACAACGAAATTGCTGAAAAACTTTTTATAAGTTATGAAACAGTAAAAAGCCATCGAAAAAAAATCCTTGAAAAAACCGGGTCAAAAAATACCGCTTCCCTCATCAATCATTACCACAATACTTTTTTTGAAAAGTAGCTCAAAATCCCCCTTTAGGGTGATTGGAACAGCACAATTCCGGTAATTACATTTACAGATCAGTTTCACGCTTTAATTTTTTAAATTATGAACAGATCTTTAAATGGCAGCACTGCAGGCTACGAACAATTTGAAACTCCTTTCACCGACATTCCTGTATTAAAAGAACAGGACGAACATACCTCACTATCCAATCAATTTTTTAATGGCTTCACCGGTGAAATTGATAGTCCGTTCTCAAGAACGTATGAACCTGCTTCAGTTAATAACCAGGTAAGCCAGGCTTCAGAAGAATATGTTGATTTCCTTGGAGAATTGAACAGCCAGGAGTTTGCTGAAACCATCTACAACCTGGCCAACGAAGTAGAAGATAGCTGGCGTAATAAAGTGAACAACGAAATGGCTATGGGTAGCAATTATATCCCTTTTGCAACCCAACAGGCTCAGCAATATTTTTTGCCTGTTGTAAATGGTACAGATGCACTGATAGACCGCGTTACACAACATTTCTCCGGAAACAACCTTGCAGACTTTTCAACTAACGAGATCGACCTCTACTTCGAATCTTTATCTTATGAGCATGATCATTACTCGCCGGCCCAGGAACAGTTTTTCGACAAAATATTTAACAAAGTAAAATCAGTTGTTAAAAAAGGAGTTGACCTGGCAAAAAAAGGTATCAGCGCAGTAGGTAAAATTCTTCCGATAGGCCCGGTACTTCAAAAAATAAAAGGGCTTATAAAACCATTGCTGAACAAGGTATTAAAATTTGCTATTGGAAAACTTCCCAAAAACCTGCAGCCGCACGCAAAAACATTGGCGAAAAAATTTCTAAACCTGGAAACTGCAAGCGATTATGAGAATGTATTTTCAAATGAACAGGATAGTAATCAATTGGAAGCCATTCAAACAGAACTGGATAACCACATTGCTCAACTGCTGTTTTCGCCTGGTGAAATTGAATCTAATCAACTTCTTAGTGAATATGAATCCTCGCTGGACCAACTGGAGAACGAAGACTATTCGGCAACAGGTATCAGTGAAAACACTCCTATCCACATTGCCAGGCAGCAATTCATCAACGAATTAAAAAATCTGCAGGAAGGTGAAAGTGCTGCGCCGGCTATTGAACGCTTTTTACCTGCAGCGATACTCGCCCTTCAGCCAGTGATCAAAATTGCAATAGGGATCATAGGTAGACAAAAGGTTATAAATTTTCTTGCTGGCCTCCTTGCTAAACTGGTGGGTAAATATGTACCCGAAAATGTTGCAAAGCCTCTCGCCGCCAGTATCATTGATGTGGGCATGAGTGCCATAGGTTTTGAGATACCACAAACTCAACAGGCAGACCTTGCCTATGAAGCCATTGCAAACACGATTGAAGAAACAGTTCAGCACCTGGAAGGTTTAGATGAAGCCAGCATGAACGATGCAGAAGACATGACCCTTCAATTGATGGAAGCATTTGAAAAAGCTGCCGCCAGCAACTTCCCGCCGCAGTATATTAAACCATCCCTGCGGCTATCCAAACAAAAAGGCGTTTGGGTGGGAATGCCCCGGGGAGAAGCCGTTCAGCAATACAAGAAATTTACGCATGTGTATGATATCAGTATTGATCCCAGGGTAGCTGCTACAGTAACTGCCTTTCGCGGTTTACCCATTGCAAATTTTCTAAAAGATAAGTACGGGCTGGATACATCCAATACTATAAAAGCGAAAGTTCATTTGTATGAATTAAAAAAGGGTAGTCGCCTCAGCATCATCAGCCGGTACGAAAAATTACCCGGCCTGCATCAACGGCAACAAAATTCATGGGTACAATTACTTCCACTTACGCAACAGGCTGCTTCCCTGCTACTGAATGAACCCTCACTTGGCAGAGATGAACCAAAAAATAAACTTGCCACGCGATTCAATACCGCCGGCGGCCAGCGGTTCTATTTCTTGGAAATAGAAGGTGCACGGTTAAGAATACCTGCTGTTAACAGAACGGTCCATGCTCATAAAAATTCAACCCAGGATGGTCTTTTGCCAGGTACAGAACAGGAACAACTGATCCGTAATGCCGGCACCATTACTACACACGATCACAGAACCCGCCGCATTCCCAATACCGCAACTGAAAGCAGGTCGGCTGATATACAGGCAGTGATCAACTTTATTCGCTCGGAAATACGCATCAATTATTTCTTTAGTGAAGAAGATGCCAAAGAACTGGTAGAAAAGCTAAATCGAAATGATATCATCGGGGCTGCCGGAAATATCAAGCGATCAGTAAAAAACCTGCTAAACAAAATACTTTCCAAACATATTGGCAGCAAAGTAAAGATCATACATGAAGCCATCCCGGAGCTGTACCTGGAACAGTTTGATGATAAGGAAGACCAGTTTGCCCCCTTTGATGCAATTGCAAAACTTGCAGGAAATGAGATCATTTCAAAAGTGATAGAGCAACTGGTAAATATTGTTTCTTCTGAAGCCTTTAAATCGATCCTGGCATTTTTCAAAGCAAGGGCCATTGAATTTAAAAATGCGCAGGCGATGCCACAGGATGGAGTAACGGTAAAAATTACCTGGAGTAAGGTACAGGGTATGCCGGCTATAAGAGCTATTATCAATGCAATTAAAGGAAATTTTTCGATTGGAAGTCTATCCGATCTGAAACTGCCCTCCAAATTTCCAACGGCCGAAATTAAAATTTTAGCAGATAAAAAATTCGATTAAAAAAAAGACAATGCCTGCAACTACTGCTTTGCTTAATTCATTAACACGCCAGGTTAATCATTGGTTACAGGCTGCTATAAGGTTGTCTGCTTTTGATAACCTTGCTTCGGCAAATGCATGGTATGGCGTAAACCACAGTATAAGTGCACAGTTGAAAAGTAGTTTTAAGCAAAGTATTGATGAAGTGATTGCACTGGGTAACAGTCTTACGGGGCAATTGAATAACAATGCCGGTGAACAGGAACTCAGAATGTTGAAAAGGGGTTTGCTACAACTTAGGAGCAAGTACCTCAAAACCGAAGAAACAATTAATTTTTATACGGTAGCGATCAATTCTCGAACAACGCCCGGTTTGTCTGCCATATTAAGAGCCTGCGATGTGCTGTGCCTTAAAAGCATGGAAGCTTTACTTCGGCCCCTTGGCAAACAGAGCCCGCTGGTACTAACGTATATGGATAAAGGAATTGGCGCCTCCATTTTAAAAGCCGGGTTAACACTTTGGGATGGAAATACTAGTACCATCGCCACCATTAAAGTGACCTACCATAATATCAGCAGGCCTACCGCCCTGATTCACGAAACCGGGCACCAGGTAGCGCATATACTCAACTGGACCACGGAACTATCTGAAGCTCTTGCGAAAGGATTAAGTAAGCACCCGGAAGCAGTAGCACATGTATTTTCCAGTTGGGCCAGTGAGATAGCGGCAGATGCTTTTGCGTTTGTTCATACGGGTTATGCTGCTACCGCTTCTTTGAATGATGTTATCAGTGGTGAACCTTTCTCTGTTTTTAGCTATCACCGAAACGATCCTCATCCTATCTCCTATGTGCGGCTTCTATTGAACACAGCTATGTGCCGGGCTTTCTATGGCGATGGCGAATGGAACAACCTGGAAGATTCTTTTAAGAATGAATACGATATAAACCTGGTGAATTACCCATCTGTAAAACTAATACGGATGTGCGTAGAGGCAATTCCGGAGGCAGTTGATATTATTTTAAAAAAATCCTATTCGGCTTTCGGCAACAGGTCTCTTTCACAGTTAATTTCCCCGGAAATGGTTAGTCCGCGGGAACTGGAAAAACTGGCGTATGTAGCAGGGCCATCGTTATTTACCTCTCATGCGTGGATAAACAAAGAATGCATTCGGCTGCTGGCATTGAACGGATATAAAATTGGTACCGGCAAAGGAAACCTGCCGGCTCTGTATAAACAACAGGAAGAGTGGATGACGATGCTGGGATTTGCGGTGGAATTAAACTAACAACAGAAATCTATTATTAACAATAAAACTCACACACATGTCAATAGATATGAGATTATTCTGTTCTCTTTCGGAACAGGAACAAAATGAATGGAAAACTAAAATAAGCGCAGACTTAAATGAGAAACGAGATGACCTGGAAAACATTGAACAACGGATAAAAGAAGTCATTCGCAACAAGGATACTCCAGTTGCAGACCTTACTCCGATTTTAAATTACAGGGATGAATTAAATAAAAGTATAAACGGCCACCGGTGCGATCTTGATAAGATTGCTGATTACAATAACAACGACCAGTCAAGTGCTGACGCCCCCCAACAGGTTGCTGTGTTACTGGGAAATGCCGGTGTTGTAAACATCAGGGCAGATGTAACCAGAACGAGGCCAATCCCGGGTGCATTAACCTACGACGAGATCAGGAAAAAGCAACTAAAGGATGCCGAGGACCGCGAACTGGAAAAACTAAAATCATTGATAAAAAAAATGTCTGCCTAATTAATTAAACTATAAAAAATATACCATGGATGCAATAGATAATTTGATCTTTGCCACGCTGCAAAGCCCGTTACAAAATGGAGCAACAATCTCCAGTGATTACATTGCTATGCCTTTCGGCGCAGTAGTTCCTGTTAATGCAACCCCCGCAGGCGTATCGAACCCTGTATACAGCTTTTTAACTGCAGACAAAGAATTGTACACCTCGTTTGGAGATTACTCGGTGATTGAAAACGCGATGATCCGTCATTGGCATGATGTGGATGCAGCAGGGACCTATGTTTGGCCGGCAGCCATCCAGTTAAGCGATTTTTCACAATCGAGCACCTACCACCTCATGTATGCCTACCTGTTAGAGAATACCAGGATACTGCAGATCTTTGAAAGACTGCTGGATAAAAATGTATTTGATGAAGAATTGGGTATAGCACCTCAGCAACGGGTATTTCAATGGATGGTAAATGCAGAGAAATTATTTTTTAAAGATGAAAGCTCCAGGTCGCACAATATCCGAAGCCTCATACGGCCCAGCTATGATGCCAACAGGAGGAATGCCTACCATCGCATGTTCGGAATGGACCTTGCCTTTGGCGATATTAATTCTACCGCAGGCGAAAACCTTCCGTACCGCAAAGCAAGATCTGTAAACCAGCAATTTATTCCGCTGTTTGAAAAATATCTTTCTGAAATATGGCAGGGCTATATTAATGCAAGAAATATTTCCGGCGCTAATACATCAGACGTAAATAACCTTGTTGAACTTGCTACGCAGATCCGTGAGCTGCTGTCTGCACGTCGTGGAGGCAGGCCTGGTGGCGCACCCGCTGTGTATTCCAGCAGAAATCTTTCTTTTGAAGAATATTCTTCTGTTATCATGCTTACCTGGTTTACCAATGTAATATCAAGTAACACGGCGGTAGTTCAGTTTTTAAACTGCCAGTCTTCTACCATTGGGGAGAGATTACTCAAGATAGGAGCAAAAGTAGGCGTACCTGCACACACCAAATGCCAGTCGTTATTTGAAATGGCAGGCCCGGCCGCAAACATCTTAACCTTGCTGGAAGCAGGTGGATACCTGGACAATAACGCTGCGATGCAAACCATGCTATCCAGCCTGAATCCGGGAAATCCCATTAGTATTGACAGCGACAATATGAATAATTTTTTAACGGTGATCAATAACTGGGAAAAGGCTACAGGTCATAAGATCAAAAATCCGGAGGCGAACATCAGCGGTACGGTAAGGCTTCAACCAACCAATGGTAAAGCGCAGCCGGTTCTGAATTAAAGGCTGCGTACTTGAATCGTTTCTGCGGCAGCATATTTATCAACCTACATGCAAAGCGTTTATCATGGATACTCCATTTACTGATTATATACCTAAAACCGATCGTGCTTTGCCAGCTAAATGGCATAACGAGGATCTTTCAGCAGGAAGCCCTTTTCAACCATTGGCATCTGAGGATAATTTCATGCAGGACTTTTATCCCGCTTCAGCAAGCCTGGTGCAACAAAAAATTGGAGACCTTAGCTTCACGATCGCAAATGCAGATCTTGATAACTCAGCAGAATTTAAAGAACCTGTTCCATCAGGAAATGCGCTGCTGTTGATACCGGATAAAGACCGCCAGAAAAAGATCTCAACCAATTTCACGGTGGGGGAACTAACCCAGGCACAATCAGGTAAGTACAAATGGCAGTATGCAAGGATTGATCCCGACCTGGTATCAGCGCTCCAACGTTTAAGAAATTTCCTGGGGCTTTCTATAGAAGTTTTAGATGCTTATTATACACCGGCTTACCTGAGAGATGTATTGCAAGTAACCGACCCTTTAAGGATTTCCCGGAATGCCAATATCAGTGGTAGAGAAGTTAAGATCTATGTAAAGGGATTCGAAAATGCCATGAAGCAAATTGCAATGGCAGCTTTGGAAGCCTGTGGCACCAACATTCATGTAAGTATCGGTAAATCCAGTATTACACTTGCGGTAAAAAAATCCTTGATTGCCGGTGTACCTGCAGATAGCCAGCGAATTACTTCCTATCTGCCGGATGAGCGATACAAAGTATTAAATTATAATTTTTGCATCGACTTTAAAAACCTGCTGTATGATAAGTTTACTGTGTACGAAACCTTTATACACAAGGCAACAGCTGCATTAGCAGTCAGTTTTTTCAAGCTGGTTTATGCCAATAATATTGAAGCATCTTATTCTGATTGGCAAACTCCACTTAAGTCTGCAATCTCAGTATTATATGATCTTTCCAAAACAAAAAATCCAAATGTAATTTTATACTGCCTTGCTTATTCCCCCTTTGGATTTTTGTTCAGGCATTATCAAAAAGATAATTCTCAATTTTCAGTTCAAACAGTAGGTGCTGTAATTGACGAACTGACGTCAGAACTGGATAAAACAGAAAGCTCCCAAAGTTTAAGAAACAGCTTCCTGAATTTGCTATACAACAACACAGACAAAACGGAATTTATACGCAACGTTCATTTCAGGATCAGCAGGGGAAAAGATAATGAGGGCATTCCTTATTTTCTCGTACGCCGAAGTTTTTTTGACTGGATGCACAATGAGAAAGACAAAGATTTTTTAACCTTGATCTCTGCGCTTATTAAAGATGTGTACATTTTGAACGGATATGTTTACGAAGAGCAGGATTCTTCATTACCACAAGGGGGTGGCGAAACTAAAATTGTACTGGCACGTTCCAATCCGGATATGCCGGTGACTGATCTAACAGGCCGCTATCAATCTTCCTATACCGGTTCAAATGGGACTTCATACGCAGCAAACCTGGTTATTAACCAATCCGGAAATTTCATTTCCGGAAAACTCAGTGAAATATTTAAAATTGACCTGGCCAACCTGGGAGCCAGCAGTGCTTATTTTTTAGGCAAGCCTGTTAAAACCCTTGATGATTGCATCCTCCCCTTCTATGGTACGATGGATAAAGATGGCATTGTTGTGGGTGATGCTTTTCCACAGAGAAAAATTGTTATCAGAAAGAATAGCGTCGGTGGTATTATTTGTTCTGTATTAGAAAATTCGAGCGGAACATCAACAGCAATATATGGAGAAGCATTTCAACTCGTATCCGATAAACCGGTAATTTCTGCAAGGGCGGTAAATGCTTTTTCTTTTTCCGGAATCAGCCGGGATCTTTCACTTATACTTGCCTGGATGAGGCCGCTGGCCGCTGAACTACAAGCCTTTTTTGAATCATTTAAACAGAAAGACGAAGTAATTACAAAAGCCATCACAGCTTTTTACAATGAATCAGAAACCGTACCATCACAAAGAAGACGCCTATTAAATTCGTATATAAGTAAAGTAGATCTGGTACTAAGAGACAATATCCTGCCGATTATGCAACAACCCTTTACTGATTATTACACCCGCTTTTTCCTTTCTGCCTCACAAAAATGGCGGCCCGCATCTGGGCAACCTTACCGATCCAAACTAGATTGGGTTAAGCAGATGCTAACAGACTACCGGGATGCCTATCCGCCGATTCATCCCGATGCAAGTTTTTATAAATATCTTGAAGTGGATACAGTGGTGCCAGCCGTATTGTACAAGTACAAAATAAACCTAAAGCTAAACTCCTTCGGCGTAGCATTCGTTTCAAGAAGTTCGGGAACCATTACCGTAGAAAACCAAACCGATTATACGAAATATCCCAACGCTGAAAAATGGCCAAACGATAATAAAATTAAAGAATTTCCGATCGTGCTATGGAGTGCACAACTCTCTTTGAACCCGCTAAGCTTAATTCCAAAAATAGGAGTGGGCGCTGGCATGGAAGCGGAAACTAACAGCAATGTTTTTTACAAGGAATTCGATTTTTCAGGAGCCTCCATCCAGGTTACGGAAGGTAATGCTTTTGAACTACCGTTTAGTAAATCCAACAGCGGTGTAACCGGAACAGCTAAAACAAGCATTTCCGGAAAAGTGATCCTGATACATGGTAAGGGAAAAGGGAAACTTGAGTTAATGAAATCAGATTTTTTTGAACTACCAGAGGGTTTTGAAATTAAACCAGATATTCCTTCATCCAGCGAACCCTGGATGCTCAAATTTCTGCCAAGCCTTACTATGTACAAGGGAGAAATAAATTCCATAAGTACTTCGCTGAATCTATCAACAATTGCATTACCTCACAGCTTTTCTGCTAGCTACCAGGAAACTATCACTGCCTATTTTAAACACAACGATGCGCTCTTAACAAAAGCGGGAATTGATGCAATTGGAAAATTATGTGCAGAAGAGTTAAGTTCTTTTTCCGATAGTGCTTCCGAACTGGAAATATACGGGCATACAGATGCTTCCGGAACTGACTCCTACAACTTTGCATTAAGTGCAGCCAGGGCCGCCAATGTTTACATGGCAATTGAAGACAAGCTTGGAAAAAAATTAAAAGCAACGAAAAAGAAGATAAGTGGCTTTGGTGAATCAGAAGCAAACCGGCTATTCGGCGATCACAATAACAGGAATGCCTGGCTTAGAAAAGTGATAATACTAATAAATGGAAGGCCTGTATTAACCTTAGGCGAATAAATAAAATTTGAACCTGAAAGATTTCTATATGAAAGAACAATCTCAATATTTAGATGAATATCTGGCACAGTTTGAAGTTGTGGCTGAGCCTTTTGTTAATAGTGAAGCTCCCTATGTACAGGAGTATCTAAATAATACCCATAACACATTCTCTAACGAAACTGATTCCGATGTTGACACTTCCGGCTATAAAGAAAATGACCCTATTAAACTGAACGAATGGCATCAGGGATTAAATGAAACGCTTGATAGTGTTTCAGAAACAACAGACAAAACAGCCTATTACTTACAAAAGTATTTTCCCGGGCAAACAAATGGAGATACACGATTTGAGTCAGCCAATCATCAAGAATTATTAACAGATGATCTAAAACAAAATAATATGCATACACAATTTGAAAACGAAATAATATTTGACCAGTTCAGTCCTGGTTTTTCGCTGGACGAATCAGAAGAATATGTACAGGATCTCTCAAAAGCTTTAAGGTTAAATCGCCAGTATGCCTTGTCGTTAGGATGGGACCAGCACTTACTACAAATCAATGACCTGCTACTTCCATTTTCTGGTCTCCAGAATATAAGTCTTGGTGAAGAAGCTTTCGCTCATGCACTCGCAGGTTGGCAACAGCAACAAGGGTTTTCAGCTGCAAATGCCGATGGTATTCTTGGCCCAACCACCTGGCGCACGATGCAACCATTTTTAGCGGGTACGGTAGTTTCAACTCCAACGCCGCCGTCAGTTTCGGTGTCATCGGGTAGTCAAAACATACAATTTGAATGGAATAATTCTCCGAACATCCAAAATCGTTATCCGGTGTTGCAAAATTATGAAACGATAAGAAATAAGGTTGCGGGCTGGGGCGTACCAGATCCTTTTACCTATATTGATACAGCGCTTACTGAATGGAATGCCAACACTGTTGCTCAAAGGCATTTCGATCATAATTTTGATGCAGACAGCCGCCGGTCTTATTTAAACCTGAAAAGGCTTTACCTTCTGAAAGGAATTTCCAACCCCGCCAATTACTTTGCTACTAATATAGTTTCAGCTACATTCTTCAATAAAACCACCCCTGCTCATGTAGACCTGAAACGTATCCTGGATATTGCGCAACGAAATCTTACTGCAGCAGGTAATAGCTTTACGTTCAACAGTGCCTGGTCGTTTGTACCAAGAACATTCAATGCAGATATTAACAAACTATCTAACCATGCTTTGGGAAAAGCCCTGGATATCAATCCTGATACAAATCCACATATAGTATCAAAGAATGAAATTACCGTTATTAATGCTGTGTGTAATTCCATACTTCCGAATGGTTTACTTTCTGAGCGCAATCCGGATACATTAAGGAACGCCAGTACCCATTTTCAACTAACTTTCAGTGACGCATGGCTAAGCAATCAAACACAGGTAATAAAAAACGCGGCGGCTGCTAATCGCAATAATTTAAATAAATACGCAAACAAAGGATTTCTTACCCTGCCTGCTGCTCTTATCCGTGGGCTTCAAAGCGCCGGCTTAAATTGGGGTGGAAGCTGGAGGTCATCAAAAGATTTTATGCACTTTGAACTACCTTAATCCAAAAGAACTTAATAATAACTGCTTCCATGGATAACAAAAACACTGCTCTGATAATTCAATACCTGCAAAATCAACTTACAGAACGGCTGGAAAAATTATGGAAATTATTCAGCTGGAGTAGCAGTATTCTTATAAGCATAACTGCGGGAATGATTGGATTAAAACAGTATCAAAATATAACTTTTGGCTATATAGAACTTTTGATCATTAGTTTCATCATTTGCCTGATGTGCCTGTATAGCTATTTATGGTTACATGAAAACCTGCTGATAGAAGTAGCCATCAGAGACCGTATAGACGACCTATTCAAATATGACATTAGTTATACGTTATCGAAAGAGCTTCGGGCCGACAAAAGTCGATTTGGCTATAAAACTGTCATATTACTCCTGGGATCGATGGCCTTACTGGCCACCTGGTTAAGTAAAATTTCTGCCGGTGGGTAATATAACCTGCACGACCAGGGTATAACTTCAAATCATTTTTACGATATCCGCTTCCGCCAATTCCAAACTGCAATGCCGCTGCCGATTATTGCAATGGCAATAAATGCAGGAAGGTTGTTATTGCTCTTTTTGGAGGAACTGGTAGCAGCCATAGAATTATTTCTGCCTGTTAATTGAAAAGACGCGAAATCATTAAATGCATTCAGGTCTTTAAAAAATTCTGGAGCTTCCTCTACCGTTGCATGGTTCTTTAAGTTCTGGTAATCTGCATCCATGTGCACAATATTTCCTACATTATAAAAACGGTAATTGTAACTAAAGCAATCATTTTTTACATGCATTTCATCTTCTGTTACAGGCCACTCCTCGGGCAGGTTTACGGTAATTGATTCAGTAAGATTGCTGGGATAGGCAAGTCCAATCGGCATCGTTCGTTCCTTTTCTTTTACCCTTTGCAATATGGGATAAATGTTGAAAGCAGAGAAAGAAAAAGTTTTTACATAGTCACTGTCCTTTTTCCAGAACCCGGGTATATGATAATACTCATTTGTTATGAAAAGCCCCGAATCATCATCATCCGTAAAATTCAGGCTGTCGACTTTTATATCTTCAAAATAAGTGCTGTAGAATTTCTGATAGTTTGTCATTAATTCTGAAATGCTGGAATTATTAAACTCGCTGCGAACCCAGTCTGCATTCTGCCCCCTGAATTCCGTAACTACCTTCAACGTTCCGCCTTCATCCATTGACGTTACTTTAAAATTTTCTTTTACTTTCACGGAACTCACATTTCGAAAAGGTATTTCCGTTAAAGCCGTTGTAGAATCAGACACTACAAGGCCCACCTGGTAATCGGGATAAAAGATTTTCTTTATATCGCCCCGTTGATAGGCGATTGTTGGGTCGTACCAAAAATATTCATCATCCAGCTTTACCCTCAGGGTAACATGATCGAAATCAAAATGCCCCGGAAGCATTTGTTTAATCTGCTGTTTACTATCTGTGTTGATCAATACAGGGCATGCGTCAATGTTCATTGCCCGCAACATGCAGCATGCCAGGTAAGTTTTTTCCTTGCAATCGCCAAAACGTTGCGCCAATACTTTTGACGGATCTGCCGGTTGATGGGAATTTTCTCCCATCTCTATACCCATGTAGCGAATATCATCCTGAACAAACCTGAGCACCGCCTGAACCTTTTGCCCATCGCGGGTAGCCTTTTTTTCTATCTCATTTATTTTACTGATAACAAGTGGTGAAAGCGCTTTTTTAACAGGGAATAATTTTAAAGCCCATTCATTTAATTCCTGCCAACTATTATATTCACTGATCATAACACTCGGATAGGGATCGTACCAGGATGGCACCTGATCCTGCATCACGATCCCGGCTACATTCTTTGCATGCCATTCATATACTTGCTGTCCGTTCATAGAACTTATGACAGGTTCAGCCTGGTGCAAGTTATTTTTAATCTGCAATTTTCTCCCGGCAGGAACTATTATTTTATAATGGATGTCGTAAAAAGGAACCGAATAATTCAAATAAAACTGGTCGCAGAATTTATTGCGAAAAACGGGATTAAATCCTTTCTTGCTAAAACTATATTCAATGATATCTCCCGGCCGCACATCCTCCAGTATCATAAAAGCATTGAGCCTGCCATTGTAAATAAAATTGTTCAGTTCCTCTTCCTGCTGGGCTGTTTTAATTTTTGAAAGTACCAGTTTATCAATAGTAATGCCGTTGCGTATTATGCTTACCTGGTGAAAGTATAGTCGCTGGTAAGACGGATCAAAATATGCCGAAATCTCCGAACCATTCTGAACACCTGCCTGCGAAATGATCTTCCGGCTCTTCCTTATGTATTCTACCTCATCGCCAAGTGAATATTGATCCTCAAAATCAATATAACCGTCAGACGCAAACTTATCCAATAAGGTTCGGCTATAATCGATGGGATTTTTAGTAACCCATGCCGGGGTTGCTGCAACAGAAATCCGCGATTGAGAAAATGAAAGGGTAGAAAACGATAAAAAGATCGTTAAAAGGGCAAACTGCAACAGTTTCATCTGAAGGGTATTTTGGTAATTAAACTCATTTCAAGATACAATAAATATATAACGGCCGGAGTATCGTTAAAAAAGAACCTATCCCTTGTGCATACTGCCATCAATTTTAAAAATAAATATATATGCAATCGCCTTGGTGCGTGCCTCACGCAGTAAGATAAATTCATTTTTTTCTTTTTTTGTCCCGCCAAAAAAAGAAAAAGGCGGCCCCTTGCCGATGTACGGCCCGCCCAGGGGAAACAGCCATGCTGAACAGTTGTGCAAAGTAAACTGTAAGGTAGAATGTTGATTGTGCAGTGGTTTTGACAAGTTTCTACTTTTCTCAATAGAGATTTTAAAAGGTATAAAATTCGATTAATGCAACGTAGCGAGATTGTTCAAAACCATCGCTTCCTATTCAGTTAATTGCTTCGAAGGACGGGCCCAGCCAGGAAAGACAGCAATGCTTAACAGAAGTTCAAAGTAAATGACCTGAGTATATCTAAACAACGGTTGCATTGCGTGTACCTAAAAAATGCTGCATCCCTATCCAGGATTCTTTTACTTGTGATCGCACAAATTATCTTTAATATGAAAATATCCAGTTCGATAAACTCTTGACAAAACTTTAAGATATCATATCTTAATTTCATCCTTGCATTATTTAAGAGGCTATAAAATGAGTGATTACTATATATAGCTAATCTGCACTTACCAACTTCTGCCCAGAGATTATTTTTAACTATTTTAAAGACAGCTATTTTAATATATGCGTTGAATTGTACGTCATTAAGAATGGAACATATCTATTATTTAATGGAATGCTTATTGCATCCTGTAATTAATTGATACAGCTGAGAAATCAGTTTAACCTGAAAGTTCCATCTTCTAAATAAAAACAACTAATGACTACAAGCCCCACGTTTTGGAAACGCATTGGTGCGCATAACTGGTTTTTGAAAAAAGAAGCCATTGCTACCGAAACCACTTCCCTTACTCCTGATGTGGTATATAAATACCTGGTCGAAAAGTTTCAGGACTCTATTACTGAACTTTCTTTTGCCAACCGGATCGTATTCTATCATGAATATATCATTTGCTTTAGTCCGCCCGATTATACAAAATTCATGGACAATAACCGCGGCATCTTCGCACTGATCATCAAAGAATCGATAAAATCGTTCTATAGCATCCTGCAGCAACACAAGGAAAAAGGTAAAAACGTAACTGCATCCGGCAACAAATGGGTATTCCGTTTTGTGTCTCATCCGGATTACGAAAAAGGAGATAAAAGCTTTATCGGAAAACTATTGCCGGGTAATACACAACAGCGGGAAGAGAACCTCCGCGTAACGTTTATTCCACGACAAACAGGAGTAGCGCAAACATTTGATATTTCGGATGAGCTCCTAAAAGACTTTACTTTTTACAGTGATGGCTATTATGAAATTCCTTTTAATGAAAGCCTGGTTGCCGATGATACCGTTACTGCAAAGAAACCCGGCTTTTTGGCCCGGTTAGAAACAACCCTGCCCGATAAACAGTTTGCCGGAAAAAAGCTGGAATACCTGATGTCTGTAGATAATATCCTGGTATCTGGTTTAGACGCACCCGCCAACGAACCCGGCATCTTTAGAATTCCTTCGGAATGGGTTTCTTCTCCGCAGCTTTCTATCCGTTTCGACAAACAGGCAGAAAAATTTTTCCTGGCATCTTTTGGAGAAAAAACGATCCTCAATGAGCAGGAAGTATTAAACAGCGAGGAGGCTTCACCGGTATGGATTGAATTACCAATGAACTCCAGGATCGTACTGAATGGGATTGTTTGTATCAATATATTCAAATATTAAGGGGATGAAATGTCTTTGTTTACACGGTCGGTTAGCTGCTGCCCGGTTATTATAAATGTAATTAAAGCTGCTACTGACACATGTTAAAAAAAATCAACCAACCAGGTAATGGATAAATTTCTTTCAATCGGTTTACTACTTATCAGCATGATCCTGCTGATAGTCCATTTTTCTGATATCAAAAAAACCCATAAGTAAAATGGCTGCATATTTCTTTGGAATAACAGACAAGGGTAATCGCCGCGACAGCAATGAAGATGCCTTTATTGTACAGGAACTTTCTTCCGGGGAATTCCTGCTGGCCTGCGTGATAGACGGTGTAGGTGGTTATGAAGGCGGTGAAATTGCCGCGGCCATTGCCAGGGAAAGCATTGTTCAACAATTGCAATCCCTTAAAGATACAGCTGATGTAGCGGCGTTACTGAAGCAAGCGGTAAGCGCTGCCAATGCTGCTATCATAAAAGAAAAGAGAAGCAGCGAATTAAAAGAAATGGCCTGTGTGCTCACCTGTGTTATCACACATATTTCCACCAATAAATGCTGGTATGCCCATGTGGGCGATACCAGGTTATACTTATGCCGGGACCAATCGCTAATTAAAATATCCAAAGATCACTCTGTTGTTGGCTTCCTGGAAGAAAGCGGCCGCCTCACCGAAGAAGATGCCATGCGGCACCCCAGGCGAAATGAGATCCACAAAGCATTGGGCTTTGAAGAAGATATTGCTGATATGTCAGACTATATTGAAACCGGGGAATCTCCTTTTCTTCCCGGCGACCTGTTGATGCTGTGTAGTGATGGCCTTAGCGATATGTTATCTTCAGCCACCATGCTTGGCATACTGCTAACGCCGAAATCATTAGCCGAACGGTTAAACGCATTGGTAACCGCTGCCAACGAAGCCGGTGGCAATGATAATATCACGGCCATACTGGTATCTAATTTAAAAGAAAAACTTTCACAGGTGGCATTTATGCCTGCAGAAAAGAAAATAGCCACTCCCGGTAAACCAGTTACCCATAACAAAGCGCCTACAGTTGAAGAAGTACTTAAAACCAAAAGAAAAAACAAAAAGGCCATTACACTCCTGAGTATTTTGTGTCTGATACTCCTGATCGTGTTGATGGTATCTATGCTGCAAAAAAATAACAAAGCCGGTGAATCCCTTCGCAGGAACACACAGATGCCAGCCAGCATCAATATGGATGTTTCCCGCCTGCTACAAGCGAAACTAAACGACAGTAATATGGTACAATATACAGCAACCGATACATTGCAGCCGCTGGTGCTAAACTACCCCGTTACTATCTCTAAAGACAGTCTTTATTTTAAAGGCGGAGGCATGGTGATCAGCAGCAGCGACAATTTTAAAGGACCTGCATTTATAATTGATACCATTGCACGCCAGGTAGTAATCGACAGTGTTGTTTTCAAAGATTTTGATGTGGCGCTTTTAATAAAAAAGAACAATGTTACGTTAAGGCATGTACGCTTCATAAACTGCCGCGTTCCGGTTCAATATGAGATAAACCTGCCAGACACGATGATATCCGGAAAATTAAATGCGGAGATTTTTCAATTTATTAAAGTAAATAAATAACCCGCTTGTATATGCTTACAAACCGGCCTAATAGAAAGCCAGAACGGGTTAGCCTGTTACTCATCAGCATTGTGATGGGCTTGCTCTTCTGGAAATTATATGTAGTACTGCAACGCGATTTTACAGAAGTAAATTCCCGTTTGCAAAACGGAACCATGATAAACCTGAATGATAGCAGGATCGCCGAAACGGTTCCCGGCCTGCTAAAGAAGGGGCTGTACTTTGAAGATCCGAAAGATATTGCGTTGATCTCAAACAGCATTGCTGGAGTAAAAGATACGGCTGTTGAAATGGATAATACCGGCGAACTGAACAAAAGAAAATATTTCGTAAACGCGAACGAAGCCTATTTAAAAGGAGGAAAATCATTTAGGCGAAGGGTAGAACTTTCGAGGGATCTGCTCGGCTTCAATGGACAAGACTCCATCAGTTTTGTAAAAGAGATCAAATCGCCTCTTTCAGTAAATTCTCAAACCAACATTGCAACCGGGAGTTTAAGTATTGAAGCAGGTATTTCTGATAGTGCAGGCCGGCCTGTTTCCGGTGCATTGGTTAAACTAAGAATGTTGGCTTTAACTGATAGCAACGCTACTTCCAACGATTCGGAAAATGAAACAGCCAGAACGGTATTTAAAGATGCTGTTAGGAAAACATTTATACTGGACTCGGCCAATAAACTGCAATTATTGTCATTGATCGCCTATGCCCGAACTGGCACAGAAGGAAAGGTCTTATTTACAGGGCTTAGCGAAGGTAGGGGATACGAACTTCTGCCGCTTCAACCCGGCTTTGAATTCGGGCGCTCACAGGGAATTGAGAAGCTGGAAAAAAATTCAACTTTTAACTTTAAACAATCACCACACGCAATTCGGCTTTTTTCTGCAAAGGATTTCAACAACCTGAAAAAAGAAAAAGCCTTTATCGTTCGCACGCCTGAAACTGTTACGCAATGGTACCTCGTGATTGTTGTTTGTTTTTTTACATCGTTTCTTCTTCTGCACATTCTTCTTTCTGTAAAATTCCCTGCTGCAGATCAGTTACTCCTTCCCGTTATTATGATCCTTACCGGGCTATCGTTCATTACATTGTTCAGTTTACAGGATCCGCTCCGCGATCGCTTCCTGGCCAGGAGCAGTTTCCTGTTCTTTTGTGCGGGCATAGCTGGCATTGTTATTCTTCAGTTTTTAAACATGCGGAAATTTACCACAGACTCCCGGCTTTATCGGATGTTTGTTTTTCAAAGTAATCGCAAAGCCGCCAATGGCTGGCCTTGGGCGCTGGCTGCAGTTGGATTGCTATCGCTCACCATCTTGTTTGGTTCGGGCCCTGAAGGCAGCGGGGTTAAAGTAAACCTATTTGGATTTCAACCGAGTGAAATTGTAAAATACCTGGTGATCTTTTTTCTGGCAGGATTCTTCGCCAGCAATGAAAAGTTCATCTATGAATATACATCGTGGAACAGGAGACTGTCTTTTTTTGCAGCAGCCGTAATTGCCATTGTAAGTACGATATTATTATTCTTAATATTAGGCGACCTTGGCCCTGCCATCGTATGCTGCTTCAGCTTCATTATTCTTTTTTCATTTTCACGGGGCGATTTTATGCAGATGGCGGGGGCGATGATGTTGTACGCGATCAGTATCTGGTTATTTAACAATGTGCTGCTGGCAACCGGGGTTACTGTTGCTGTATTGATCTTATACATGCTGCTTACAAAAAGTAAGTTGAGCGAATCGGCAGTGATGTCGCTGGTGGTTGTCAGTGGATTTTTATTACTTGATAAAATAAAAATATTAGCGGCTATTATTCCTGGCCCAATACAAAGACTGATAGACCGGAAAGCGATCTGGGCCGATGCCTGGAACAACCAGGTGTACGGAGGCGACCAGGTGGCCAATGGTATTTGGGCAATTTCCAGCGGTGGCTTTAGCGGACAAGGAGCAGGTGAAGGATTTGCCAAAACGATTCCCGAAGCACATACCGATATGATTTTGCCGGCAATAGGAGAAGAATTTGGCTGGGCGGGAATCACCTGCGTTTTTATTCTTTTCCTGATATACCTGCACCGTTCAATTGTGATCGGCCGCCAAACCGGAACTTCTTTTCTATTTTATTTATCAGCAGGTATAGGCATTGCCACATTTGTACAATTCCTGCTCATCGCCGGAGGCTCTATTGGTGCATTACCCCTTTCAGGAGTTGCTCTTCCCTTTACCAGTTATGGTGGCACCTCTTTGTTATGTAACATGATTGCAGCAGGATTTCTTTTATCCGTTTCACGTTGGAGCGGAACACAGGTGCAGATGAAATACCTAACGCAACGACAGGATAAAAATCTATTGCCGGCTTTACTTGCCGCCTGCGTTGCTATTGTATTACTTATTGTAAACGTTTCCGGTTACTCCTTCAACAACAAAAAATGGATCGTAGCTCCGGCACTCGTAGCCGATAAAAGTGGGGCAAGAATGTTTAGTTACAACCCAAGGATCAATATTTTGATGAACCGCCTCCAGGCTGGTCAGCTTTACGACCGTAACGGAAAAATATTGGCAACCAGTAATCTAGAAGTAGCTCAACAGGAAAATGATTCGCTGCTTTCACTGGGCATACCGGCCACGGAAATAGCGTCAATGGCATATCAACGGGCAGACCGATATTATCCCTTTGGAGCACATATGTTCTTTTGGACTGGCGATGCGAACACCGGTGTTTTCTCCGGTGGAACCAATGGCTATTTTGCCGACTATGCTCACGCAACTGAGTTACGCGGCTTTCCCACAACAGAAATCAAATTTGCAGTGAGTGCTAACAGGTACAGACCTGAACGCTTTCAGCCGGTTACCGAAACCGCCATGATGGTAACCAAAAGAGACTTCAGTGCACTGAGTGATCTGCTACTGGCTGGCATAAACAGTAATGAAGTAAATCAATTTAAACAACGCAACCGTGATATTACCCTTTCGATGGATGCTGCGTTACAAACAAAGATCCAACTGGCGCTGCAACGCGATGACAGCATCAATAAAAAAAGAATTTCAGTTGTTGTGATGGAAGATAAAACAGGTGATGTGCTTGCCTCGGCCTGCTGGCCGCTTCCACCGGTTAATGACTGGGAAAAGCTTACCCTTAATGATGAAGACTTAAATAAACTTCCCGGTTGGAATGTAAATGCCGACCTGGGTTTTACGCATGCAACGCAACCGGGCTCTACCGCAAAACTCGTAACCGCCATGGCTGCATTCAATAAACTTGGTGATACGGAAGCTAAAAAGCAAATAAGGATCTACCCTCAGGATCTTATCCGCACAAACGGCCCGGAACCCGATGAAGCAGGTTTAATTAATATGGAAAGGGCTATCGTTCGATCCAACAATTCATTTTTCATCCGCCTTGCCAACCAACAGAAATTGCAGGAAGAAATGGGTACACTGTATATGCAAACCGGTATGTTCCTGCATGGTGCCGGCGGTTACTATTTTGAATATGAGGGTAATAACGGTAAGCAACAGGAGCAGTGGCGTGAACTTTGGAGAAACACAGAATTTAAAAGCCTGCGTCGCTACAATCCAAACAATATACGCCGCACCCGTGCTATCGGTATTTCGGGAATGTCGTGGGGACAAGGAGAACTGGTAGCCACGCCGGCGTCGGTGGCACGAATGGTAGCGGGCATTTCCAACAATGGTACCATGGTGGCCAACAGGTTTGTTTTGTCTATAAATGGAATCGCAACCAAAAACAAACCGGCCTTACAAATTGCAAAAGATACGATGTATGCGCATGAATTAGCGGAATACATGAAAAAACAAAGTGCCCCAAAAAAAGCAAGATTGGGAATTTTAGTGGCAGGTAAAACGGGAACACCTGAAAGGATATTTAAAGGCCAACTAATAAACGACGGTTGGTATGTATTCTTTGCGCCCAAAGGAACCGGAGAAGGAAACCTGGTTGTATGTATTCGCATTGAAGGGGCGAAAGGATCGAGTGATGCTGTAAAGCTGGCGGGAAAACACATTATTCCTTTGTTGCTTGAACGCAATTATATAAAAGGATTTGAACCTGCCATGAAAGTGAAAGATGCTGTAGTTGAGTAATATCAGAAATATTTTTTCTGAAAAGAATAACCTCGGTTCAGAATTCATCTTCTGAAAATATCTCAGAAAGATTTTTAAAACATACAACAATAAATGGATTACTTATTGCAATCATACCAAGTAAAAAAACAACCTCATGTTCAACCTGTTTAAAGACCGCCCTGCCGATGTAAAAACGATCCGCAACCAGTTGTTGCAATTCATTAAAGAAAAATTGCAAAGGGCTGAAGCGGGTGAAGGTTCCAATATAACCGGGATACACCTTTTCATTAATTGTACTGATAGCGAACGGCATTTGTATGAAGCCGCCGTATATGCCAATAAACCAGGTAAGTTTAAAACGGAAGAGGTACAAAAAATGGCCGACGACTATGCCATCCAGCTACCAGCATCCTGCGTTTTTGAAGTTGCCTTTACCGATATATACCCACAGGAAGCATACATTGCCAAAGACATACCTGCCGCCCTGTTTTTTACCACCCGAAAAGTGGGATTGGCCCATAAAAAATCGCAGGCCTTTATAAAAATATTAAGCGGCCATGCCGAAAAGGAAATGTACACACTCAACGCATCAACCGGTAAAATTAATATCGGCCGCGAGTTGAAGGTGCAAGTTGCCGGCGGTTCGGTAAGAAAAAACATGATCGCTTTTATTTCTACGGGAGCAACAGAACAAAACCGGTCTGTAAGCCGCCAGCATGCTCATATTGAATGGGAGCCTGGTACCGGTTCATTCCTGGTATTTGCAGATGAGGGCGGAATACCTCCGCACAATAAATTAAAAGTGAGAACAACGGAAGGCACTTCTATCAAATTACAAGCTATCGAAATTGGCCACCGGTTACAGGAAGGCGACCAGTTGATATTGGGCGACGCGGCTGTTCTGGAATTCACATACTCAGGAGAGGAAAAATAATTATGGCAAAAGTATTTACCATCACAGAAGGATTAGAAAACCTGGGCGCATTGAAGTCGGGTGGGCAGGGCTCTGTTTATAAAGCAAGAAGAACCGGCCAGATCTTATCGGCTATCAAGATATTGCCTACCCCAATTTCCAGTGAAAGCGAAGAAGATAAGAATTTTATCTCCTTTCAAAACGAAGTAAATAAATTAAAGAAGGTTAACGAAAGGCCTAATCCAAATGTAGTGAGCATCATTGCCTCCGGCATAACCAGTTCTGGCAACCTGCCGTTCATTGAGATGGAATATATTGAAGGTCCCGATCTTGCCGAGTTGTTGAAACCGCCTCATGAACCGGTTTTTACAATTAAAGAGATTATAAAAGTAGCTGATCATTTATCAAATGCTTTGGCACATTGCCATGC
>JANOCC010000027.1:0-5516 GCA_031411955.1 Ferruginibacter sp. | reverse complement strand
ACAGGCTACATATTCATAAAAGCAAGTGCTGCCATAAACCGCTGCACCATCAACTCACTACTTCACAGTTTACTTTGCACAACTGCTCCAAATAGCTGTATCCCCTGGGTGGGCTGTATATCAGCCAGGGGCCGCCTTTTTCCTTTTTTGTGGCACATCCCGGTGACTATCGGGAGCGGGACAAAAAAAGAAAAGAAAAAAATTTTGGATTTACCATTGAGAAAAGTAGAAACTTTCCAAAACCACTGCACAATCAACATCCTACTTTTCAGTTTACTTTGCACTCCCGCTCCACATAGCTGCATCCCCTGGGTGGGCTGTATATCAGCCAGGGGCCGCCTTTGTCTTTTTTTGGCGGGACAAAAAAAGAAAAAGAATTAAACAAGTTGCTGGTTAGGAGACCAGGCAACGGCAACGCGGTTTTATATTGGCACAAACGCCGGCAAAACCACTGCACAATTAACTTCCTACTTTTCATTTTACTTTGCACACCCGCTCCAAATAGCTGAATCCCCTGGGCGGGCCGTACATCGGCCAGGGGCTGCCTTTGCCTTTTTTGTGGCACATCCCGGTAACTATCGGGAGCGGGACAAAAAAAGAAAAAAATTTTGGATTTACCATTGAGAAAAGTAGAAACATCTTAAATAGCCATGTGTATTATAACCCATTTCCCTGCCATAACTTCAATAGTTAAAAAGCTTTGTTAAATAGACGCTTACAAGAATTCGTTAATGATTTTTCACATTTTTAAGTATAGAATTTGCAATAGTTATAGAAAAAAAGGAGCGAATACAATGTTAGTTACATCAATAAAAAATGGATTGATCGCAATAGCATCACTGGTAGTTATTTCGTCTTGTGCCAGCACTGCGTACATAGAAAAAAAGTCTGGTATTAGTATGGATAAATTCAAAACATACAGTTGGGCAACCGAAGATGAGAAAGCTTCCAAAAAAAACCGTAAAAAAGAACTACTTACCCAGCGTATACACGCTGCCGTTGATAAGAAATTACAAAAGCAGGGCTTAACCGAAGTAAATAGCAACCCCGATGTGATGGTGAGTACCGACCTGCTGATAGAAAAAAGTACACAACAAAAAAATGACCCTGTTTACTCAAGGCCATATAGCAGAACATTCTATAACCGTTATACCGGCAGGTTCTATTCTTACTACTTCCCTTCGCAATTTATGGGATACGACAATTATACTACCGATATCCGCGAAGGAACAGTTACGATTACGATGGTAGATACCAAAACAGACGAAGCTGTTTGGCAGGGTTGGGCTACACGGGAACTGGCGCAAAGAAATATCTCCGACAGGGAGATTGAAAAAAATGTAAAGTCTATTTTTAAGAAATATGAGTAAGGGCTTTAATACCCTGCTCTGATCTTTTTAGAAAAGTTAAGTTTTAAAAATTCTATGTTAAACAATAGAAGCCTTTCGGGAACTTTCGAAAGGCTTTTTTTATTAAACCGGGCTTTATTTGCAAAAATACCAGCGATTACATTCCTGATCGTTTAAAACAATGTTGTCTGCACGCATCCAATTGCCCTCACTCCTTCCAAAGTATCCAGCGGACTGCATTTATTTTTATTGTTTATTTGGGCAACATGTAAATAGATCATCGTAGTACTTATTAAAGCGTGACCTAAAAGTTCCCTGATCGTTAAAATGTTTACCCCATCCTCTAATAGATGAGTGGCATAAGTATGCCGCAGGCTGTGAACAGATACAGGTTTTAAAATTCCTGCAAGGTGAGCGGCCCGTTTAATTGCCCACTGGACACTACGTTGCCCAAACGGCTTTTCTGATATGGGAAAATAGCGGGTGCTTACGTTTCTATTCCGGCAACCAGGAAACAACCATGACTCAGGCTTCTTTATCCTGATATATTGTTGTAAGATATCTGGAAGCGAATTGCCTAAGGGCAGATACCTGTCCTTTCTTCCTTTACTTTGCCGCACGTGCAGCACACACCTGTCGAAATCAATATCTGTTAATTTTATATTCCGCACCTCTCCACAACGTAAGCCACACCCATATAATAAAGAGATCAGTACCCGATGAGACAGGAGGCTGGGACTATTTATCATTGCTGACATTTCTTCCTTACTCAATACAACAGGCAGCTTTCTTTTTTTTCGCATAACTGGAAGCTGTAAACGAATTTCGTCAAGCCCTTCCATCCGGAACACAAAACGCAGAGAGTATATAGCAAACTTCATTCTATTGCAGGAATCGCCTTCCACTTTATTTTTAATTATGTACAGGTACTCTTCTATTTCATCAAGCGAGAGCTTAGTAGGCAGGCATTTATAATGCAGCGCTATACTTGCTAAACTACGGGCATAGTTTGTTGAGGTACTCAGCGCACGTTCATTGATAGACATGCGGCGGAGAAATTTTTTATATAGTATCTCAAATCCAATAACAGTGTCGCAGGCATTTTGTATAATTGTCATATTTTTTTGTATACAAAATAATGCAAGCAGGCAATGACTTATCCAGCATTTAAGCACATCCCAAGCAGGAAACGGAACGATCTGGGTAATTTGAGGAGAAAAAACCTTCCATTCTATTTGTGTTGATGATAAAAAAGCTGCACCCTATCTTCTCCTTTATAAAACAGTGTTAAGATCGCCTTCCTAACCTGATTTTGATTAATTTACGGTTGCATGGCGTTTCCGGGTTGCAGGTGTAATTTATTTTAATTGCATCCGATCAGCTTATTGAAGCCATCCGATTAAATTACTGCATGACGATTCATTTTTCCTTTACTGTAATTCTTTTACTCATCGGGATACTTACGGGTTTATTGTCTGCCGCTACCCTGCTCTCTGCACATGCAAACAGGCAGGCTAACAGGTACCTGGTTGCACTGCTACTGGTATCCACAGGCTCGCTATTTCATAATTTTCTTCTGGAGGCCAATATCTACAATCAATATCCTCAACTATATTTTTTACCGGTATTGTTGTCCTTTGGCATCGGGCCATTGTTGTATCTCTACATAAACAGACTGATCAATCTTCATCCATTAAAAAGAAGGATAGTTTTATTTCACCTTTTGCCGGTAATAATGCAGTTTCTATTTTACTTGTTTTGTTTTCTGCAGGATACAGAAAACAAATATGATATCTACACCCGCCTTTATCAACCATTCATAAATCCAATTCAAAACCTGGCGGTTTATTTTTCAATGGCCTTTTACATATATTTATCTTTTAAGGAGATCCATTTCTTTAAAAGGCAATTAAACTATTATTATTCCAACAGTGATAAAATAGCACTACAATGGTTGAACCGGCTGTTGTATATGTTTATGATCTATTATATCCTATCGGTGCTGTTTGCGATGCTGTCTTATTCGTTCAATATTTCTGCTAATTATTTTCCTTCAGACTTTACCAGGTGTTTGATCATTTTTACCATCGCAATATTTGCCGTTAAACAAAATAGCCTGGTAAGTATCCAGGATAATTTACATTCGATTGCTGCGGAACCAATATTGCCAGAGGAAAACAGCAATTCCCATAGCATTTCAGCGCAGTTTACCGGCAACGCAAAAAACATAGAAGAAACTACAAAAACCAAAGAGGTAAATGCCGAACTTCTAAAAAAAATTGTAGCCGTAGTTGAGAACGAAAAACTTTACCTGCAGGAAGACCTGACCATTGCAGACCTTGCGGCTAAAATTGGTTACAGCAGCAAGACGATCTCCTTTTCAATAAACAGCGGGCTAAAAAAATCATTTTCACTTTTTATCAATGAGTACCGGGTAAATCTATTCAGGGAGAAAAAGGCCTCGGGCAAATTTGATCATTTAACTATTATGAGCCTCGCATACGATTGCGGGTTCAATTCAAAGTCCACTTTTAACCGCATCTACAAAGAAATAACCGGTGCTTCTCCAAAAGAACAAAAACCGGTTGGAAAAGAAGTGCCAAATCCGGAACTATCTGGTTCAAACGATTCTTAATCAATAATTTAGAATAGTTATTCTTGTTTGTCTCAATTCCGGTTACAGGTCTTTAACGGCATTTCAGCGATCTATTTTTGTGTTTCAAATTTAAAATAATCAATTATGAAACACATGATCATTCGCATTTCTATTGCACTCTTTATTCTTACCGCCTGCCGGGAAAACAGCAGCAAGCCCTTTAAAACCGAGCATCAAAAAACTGCGGATTCGGCATTGAATAACTTAAATTATGACGCTGGAAAACGATCAAGCAGCAGACTATTTCCAGACAAACTAAGGAATCTTCCTAATGAAATTGTTGCAGCTCACTACCCAAATCCGTGTTATGCAACTTTTGAAGACAGTATGTATATCTGGAAACACAATACAACTATCACGGCAAAAGAAGATCTGCAGATTGTTGAATATGGCAGTTTTGTATATACCGAAAAAGGCTGGTACCTGAGGGTGACAATGTTGGCAGCTGATTTTGAAAAATACTATAACTGCAAAGATGGCCTGCTTAAAAAAGGGGTAACCTATACAGACAACGCAAGTTGGCGCAGGAGCCAAAAACTCACCGGCGGAGATGCGATGTGGTATTATATTGCCAGGGATAAAAATGGACGCCTGGTAAAGGGAACAGCAGCAATAGAAACTGAAGGCAAACTGATTAATTCAACAGTTAGAGAAGCTACCGTAACGCAATCATCCATTGTTTGGACTGGATACGGCGAAATAGGAAACTATAGCCTTACAGGAAATATAAAATTAAAAGATGCCGAAATAGGCATGGATGCCAACAATGTTGTAAGCGCCCTTATTAACATGGATATGAGTAGTATCAGCCACGATCAAAAACAACTGGAAGATCATTTAAAAGACAAAGATTTTTTTGATGTCGGTAAATTTCCAATAGCAACATTTGAAACGGAAAGCATCCAATATAAAAATCCGGGGTTAGCTATCGCCAAAGGATACCTGCGAATAAAAGGAATTACCAAACCCATCAGCATTCCTTTACAGATCATAAAAGCCGGAAACAATACGCTGCTTAAAAGTAAGATCAGCATAGACCGAACTTTATTCGGCATTAAATATAACTCAAAGAGTTTCTTTGGTGATGTAGGAGACCAGGCGATTAAAAATAAATTTGATTTGGCTTTTGAGATGAAGATCATGTAAACACAATGAAAAGAAAACTCACCGGGTAATTTTAACTAGTTTAAAGTAAATATCAGCCATTGTAAATTTTGTGCGCCAAAAGATGAACCGGCAGTTGTAAACAATTACACTGCCGGCATCTTTTTTAAAGTATTAGAAATATTTAATCTTTTTTCCGAGTTCGTATTTCGCCTCCTAGCTCTTCAGCTTTATCCTTTCCGCATCCAAATTCGTTTCCCTTTCCCTGGCTTTGAATTCTGTTTTACCAAAACGCCAGCTCAATTGAATCCGAAGTCCCTGGCTCTCCCATTTGCGGCGATAAGTGAAATCCTGGTTGGCATAGTTTACTGTTTGCTGCCAGCGCTGCGTATTGAAAATATCAAGCA
>JANOCC010000026.1:0-65910 GCA_031411955.1 Ferruginibacter sp. | reverse complement strand
TTATCAAATCATCAAATTATCAAATCAAAATATGCTCGGTTTTAATTTTTCAAAATTTGATCCTTCGCAAAATGCCAAATCGAAGTTTGAGCAACTGCTGGATTTATTCTTACAAATACTCACGCATACCAGTGGCGATTTCAACGAAGCCATGCAGTGGATGAATGAGCTGGACAAAGAATACAAACTCACCAAAGATGATTATGGTATTGGAGATTTTCTGGAAGACCTGAAAGAAAAAGGTTACCTGGACGAGAAGCAACAAAATGGCGAAATAAAGATAAGTTCCAAAACCGAACAGGCGATTCGCAAAAAAAGCCTGGAAGAAATCTTTGGAAAACTTAAAAAAACAAGACAGGGAAATCACAATACTTTTAAGCCGGGTGGTGGCGATGAGATCAATCCTGAAACAAGGCCGTTTCAGTTTGGCGATACTATGGAGCAAATAGACTTTACCTCTTCCATACGCAATGCCCAGATCAATCACGGTATTGATAGTTTCCGGATGCACGAAGATGATCTGGAGATAAGGGAAACTGATTTCAAATCGCAAACCTCAACAGTGTTGATGATCGATATTTCTCATTCGATGATCTTATATGGAGAAGACAGGATTACGCCGGCAAAGAAAGTTGCTATGGCCTTAAGTGAACTTATTCAAACTAAATATCCAAAAGATACCCTTGACATTGTTGTATTTGGAAATGATGCCTGGACGATTGAAGTGAAAGATCTGCCTTATTTGCAGGTTGGCCCTTACCATACCAACACAGTAGCGGGATTGGAACTTGCGATGGACTTGCTAAGAAAGCGTCGCAATCCTAACAAACAGATCTTTATGATCACCGATGGAAAACCAACCTGCCTGAAAGTTGGCAGTAAATATTATAAGAATAGTTTTGGGGTAGACAGAAAAATATTAAACCGTTGTATGAGCCTGGCTACACAATGTAAAAAACTAAAAATACCCATCACCACTTTTATGATCGCCAGCGATCCTTACCTGCAACGTTTTGTGCAGGAATTTACAGAAACCAATAATGGTAAAGCCTTTTTTGCGTCCCTGGATAAACTGGGTGCATTCATTTTTAAAGATTTTGAAAGTGGTAAAAGAAAAACGGTGTATTAATTGATATTGTATATATAAACTACAGAGAACGCAAAGTGCTTGTAACAACTTCGGAAGACATTTTAAATTTCTCCGGAGCAATAATTTACAAAAGCTGCATAACGGTGTACCGTACAAGGGTGCGACGCAACGAAGTTGAACATTGATATAAAACTGATCACAAAAAAATAATTATGGATATAAGTAAAATAAAAACCTTTGGCGAATTAAAGAAGAGCGGATATATTTCAAAACCTATAAAAGAAGAAATAAGGGCCAACCTTATCAATAAGATCAAAGCTAAGGAAGATGCGTTTCCGGGTATTTTGGGTTATGAGGATTCGGTGATACCCGATACAGAAAGGGCCTTGCTTAGCCGGCATAATATCCTGTTTTTGGGTTTACGCGGACAGGCAAAAACACGTATGGCCAGGCAGATGGTGGAACTGTTGGATGAATACATTCCTGTGATAGCAGGTAGTGAGATTAACGATGATCCTTTTAATCCAATATCGAGATATGCATTAGACCTGCTGGAAAAAGAGGGAGATAAAACCCCCATCGACTGGCTGCACCGCAGTAAGCGCTACGGAGAAAAACTGGCAACACCGGATGTAAGCGTGGCCGACCTTATTGGCGATATTGATCCGATAAAAGCTGCCAACCTGAAATTAAGTTTTGCAGATGAAAGGGTTTTGCACTACGGTATCATTCCACGAAGCAACCGCTGTATTTTTGTGATCAACGAATTACCCGATCTGCAAGCCAGGATACAGGTATCGCTTTTTAATATACTTGAAGAAGGCGATCTGCAGATCAGGGGCTTTAAACTTCGGCTACCGCTGGACGTGATGTTTGTATTTACTGCTAACCCCGAAGATTATACTAATCGTGGCAGTATTGTAACGCCATTAAAAGACAGGATTGAAAGCCAGATCCTAACCCATTATCCCAAATCACTTGAAACGGCACTTGCTATAACAGCACAGGAAGCAGATATTATTGCAGAGCAGGAGCAGCGGGTTAAAATAAGTGACCTCATTAAACGTCTTATTGAGCAGGTAGCATTTGAAGCAAGGGAGAATGAACTGGTAGATAAAAAAAGCGGTGTTAGTGCCAGGCTCACGATTGCTGCGTATGAAAATGCCATCAGTGCTGCAGAGCGTAGGGCAATTTTACAGGATGAGCCTGTTACACAGGTTTGGCTAAGCGACCTTACCGGCATCATACCTTCTATTACTGGTAAGATAGAACTGGTTTATGAAGGCGAACAGGAAGGGCCTTTTCAGGTTGCTTATAATTTACTGGACCGTGCCATACGCACACAGTTCGTACAGTATTTTCCAAACCCCGACACCCTAAAAAAGAAAAAGGGTAAAGAAACTGCCCCGGCGGAAAATCCTTACAAATCTATTATCAAATGGTTTGATGGAGGAAACAGCCTGAATATAATTTTAGAAAGTAAAGATGCAGATAAGATAAAGATGCTGTATAATGTTGATGGATTGTATGCGCTTGTGAAAAAATATTATCATGCTGCAGATGAAAAAGAAAATGCTTTATTGATGGAATTTGTATTACACGGACTGGCAGGCTATTCTCTCATCAGCAAAAAAATAGTAGAAGGAAAAATTGAATTTAAAGACCTGATGGGCAGCATGTTGAATATGGGTAGTCAACATTTTAGTGAAGATGATTTTAGTGAAGAGGATTTTAATTAAATGTAGTTTGCCACGAAGGCACTAAGACTGAAAGATGCAAGAAGAAAAACACGTTGAGTTACTTTTAGGCTTTGTGTCTTTGTGGTTTTTTTTGGTCACGAAGGCGCTAAGACTGAAAGATGCAAGAAGAAAAACACTTTGAGTTACTTTTAGGCTTTATGTCTTTGTGGTTTTTTTTTGGCCACGAAGGCGCTAAGACTGAAAGATGCACTAAGAAAAACATTAAACAATATTTACTTCTCTTTCTAATTGTACGCCGAATTTATCGTAAACACTGTGTAGGATTTCAGTGCTTAAATCATAAATTTCTTTTCCTGTGGCGTTGCCGTAATTTACAAGTACCAACGCCTGCTTATTATGGCAACCGGCATCTCCTTTCCTGTAACCCTTCCATCCACATTGTTCAATAAGCCAGCCGGCAGCAAGTTTTACAGTACCATTATCTAATTGGTAGCCTACAATTGCCGGGAAACGTTCTTTTAAGCTTGTAAAAAAACCAGCCTCTATTTCAGGATTTTTAAAGAAGCTTCCGGCATTTCCTATAACAGCAGGATCTGGTAATTTACTGCTACGGATATTCATTACAGCCTGGGCAACAGAACTGATATCCGGCTCAATAATATGCATCAATTCAAGTTCCTGCTTAATAGCACCATAGGAAATGTTCAACGCTGCCGTTTTTGCTAATTTAAAAATTACAGATGTGATAACAAACTGCCCTTTAAATTTATTTTTGAAAACACTTTCACGGTATCCAAAGGCACAATCCTGTTTATTGAAAGTAACCAGCGTATGGTCTTTAATGTGATAAGCTTCCAAGGAGTGAAAAATATCTTTTATCTCTACACCGTAAGCGCCTATGTTCTGCATGGGAGAAGCACCAACATTACCAGGTATTAGCGCCAGGTTTTCTACACCGGCATAATTGTTACTGACACATTGCAACACAAACTGGTGCCAGTTTTCTCCTGCCCCGGCTTTAATATAGATATGCTCTTCATCTTCACCTGCTTTTTCAATTCCCTTAATTTCGTTTTTTAAAACCAGTCCATCAACTGATTTTGTAAACAACATATTACTACCGCCACCGAGAACCAGCAATGCTGATGCAGCAGATTGATCACCTGAATGGAAAAGCCTTGTCAGTTCTTCCAGTTCAGCCACATTACTGAAGCGGGAAAAATACTTTGCATTAACATCAATTCCAAATGTATTATACTGTTTAAGAGATATGTTTTGTAAAATATTCATTTAATAAAATTTATTGCCGGGCTTTTTATTTTATGCAGGATCTACATCGGCCACAACGGTTAGTGCTTTGAATTGCTTTTCAGACATCAACAAATTTATGTGGTTGCGGATCACTTTTTTGAACGACAGGCTCATGCCGGGTTCCTTAGGCAACTTTAAAAGTATTTCCATCAGGTATTGATTCCTTAATCTTGCAACAACCGGCGATGCGGGCCCAACAACATAATCTTTCAGGTCTTGCCGCAACAGAGCTGCCAGTTTATCAGCGCCAGGATCCAGCACAGATTTATCTTTATGTTTTAAAGTGATCATTACAATCCTGCTAAAAGGCGGATAAAAGAATTCACTTCTTCCGGCCAGTTCATACTGGTAAAATTTTCTGTAATCGTGCTGCTCCACCAATTTTATTACCGGGTGATTAACGTTTACTGCCTGGATGATCACTTTACCCTGTGCATGTTTTCTTCCGGCACGCCCACTCACCTGCTCCATCAGTTGAAAGCCTCTTTCATTTACGCGGAAGTCCGTAAAACTTAATAACCCATCTGCATCTAATATTCCCACCAGGCTAACATTGTCAAAATCCAACCCTTTCACAACCATTTGGGTTCCTACTAAAATATCCAAACGGTGTTGTTCAAATAATTGAATCAGGCTATCGTGCGCATTTTTTCCGCGTACACTATCTACATCCATCCTTGCGATCTTATAACCGGAAAAATCCTGTTCCAGTTGCTCTTCTATTTTTTCGGTACCAAAATTCTTTTCCAGCCAGGCATTGCTGCCGCATGCAGGACAGGTAATAAGTTTAGGATAAGTGCTTCCACAATAATGGCAATGTAGCTTATTGCTGTATTTATGCAATGTAAGCGACACATCACAGTGAGTGCATTGAGGAATAAAGCCGCAGGTACCACAAATGAGGTAAGGATTATAGCCGCGCCTGTTTTGAAAAAGGATCACCTGCTTATTTGCATCAAGCGTTTGTTGCATGGCTTCCTTCAATTGCGGGCTGATCATTACTTTTCCTTTTTGCGCTACCTGCCTGCTGTTGATCACTTCTATTTTTGGAAGCAGTATACCGCCATACCTTTCATCCAGTGTTACCAATGCGTATTTATTTTGCAAGGCATTGTAATAACTCTCCAGCGAAGGTG
The DNA here is from genome assembly GCA_031411955.1 of Ferruginibacter sp. Lineage (GTDB taxonomy): Bacteria > Bacteroidota > Bacteroidia > Chitinophagales > Chitinophagaceae > Ferruginibacter. The sequence goes on along the minus strand of JANOCC010000026.1, from coordinate 60,673 downwards.
TTGCACTTCCCAACAGAACTTTTGCATTGAACAGCGAAGCATAATAAACAGCAGCATCTCTTGCATTGTACCTGGGAGCCGGATCCTGCTGTTTGTATGATGCATCGTGTTCTTCATCCACTATAATAAAACCAAGGTCGTGAAACGGCAGGAATAAGGCACTGCGGGCACCAAGGATGATCTTTATTTCACCGCTGCGGATCTTGTTCCATAATTCTATCCGCTCCTGGTCATTGAACTTAGAATGATAGATGGCTATATTTCCACCAAAATGTTTTTGCAGCCTGCGGATGATCTGGGCAGTGAGTGCAATTTCGGGCAGGAGATAAAGTACCTGTTTCCCTTTGCTGAAATACTCCTCGATGAGTTTAATATACAACTGCGTTTTACCGCTGCCGGTAACGCCATGCAGCAGGCATACATTCTTTTCGTTGAAGGCATTATGTAATTCATCCATTGACCTTTGCTGGCTGCTGCTCAATTCAAAATCTATCTGCACTGATTTTGGAAGCGATATAATTCTATCGATAGCTCTTTTCTCCACCAGGAGGATATGCTTATCTGATAATCCTTTCAGTTGTGCGGCAGTTGCTCCCGACTTCTTTAATAAAGCGGCTTGAGGTACTTCGCCTGCTGTTTTATAAAGATGCAGAAAGGCAAGCAGCAATTCCATTTGCTTCGGAGCGCCCTTCCAGTCGTTTAATATCTCAGCCAGCGATTCATCATTATTGAACCGCGGATTAAGTACAACAAAATTTTCTTTTTTTATTTTATAACGTTCATTTAGTTTCTCCCAGATAAAACAAACGTTTTTCTCGATCAATTTTTTAATAACAGGATACACGTGGGATGCATCCAGCACTTGTTGAACTTCTGTAAGCTGTAACTGTTTTTTAATAAGCAATGCTTCCGCTACCAGGAATTCATCGTCTGATAAGTTGGTAAAATCTTCTCCTATATCTTCATTGAAGATGAGGATGGTTTCGCTGCTAAGTTTAAAATTAGTTGGCAATGCTGCCGCCATCACTTCTCCTTCCGAGCACATATAATAATCGCTGATCCATTTCCACAACGCTAATTGTTGCGGATATAACAAGGGTTCATCATCCAGGATATTTAATAAAGGCTTTGTTTTATAACCAGGTTGTTTATTGATGATGGATCTTATAACGCCTGCATACTTTTTATTTTTACCAAAAACAACCTCTGCCCTGCAGCCAATTTTGGCATGTTGCAATAAATGAGTGGGAATTGAATAGGTGTAAACGGTTGGCAATGCCAGGGGCAGGATGATCTCTGCCCAATAGCCCGAGTTATTTTCATTAAATGCTATTTCATTATCCATCTGCCTGTAAATTTAAGCACCAATCCAGCTTGCCTTATACTTTATTAAACCTGCCTCCATCACTTTATAAACTTTTTGTTTGAGTGCTTCTACATCCGATAATTGTAAACCCTTAACACTTACTTCTTCAAGGTAAACGGATCTTGACTTACCGGGTGTAAAAGAAAATACACTCCGGTAATTGAGCCGGTCGTTAGCATCCAGCAGTAAAACCGGCTTAACAGGAGTTTGGGTTTCGATGGCGATCCTGAATGCACCATCGTAAAAATCTTTCAATGGTTTGTTCGTCATATTAAAAGTGCCTTCAGGTGCAATTACTACCGAAATATTTTTTTCAAGTGTAGATTTTAATTCTTTTACGCTGTTTGCCCTGCCTTCGGCGCTTGATCTGTGTACCATTATTGCCGCAGACCGATACATAAATCCAAAAACGGGGATCTTGCTCATTTCTGCTTTTCCCAATACCCTGATGTGCTGGTAACGAAAAGTTTTTAAAAGAATGGGAATATCAAGGTAAGAGATGTGATTAAACACAAATATTACCGGGTGTTTAGGATCATGAGGAGCATCAAATGTATTCTTATGAGGCATCAACCAGCAGAACATAGCAAGATCCGACCACACCGTTACTATATAATATATGATATTACCACGGGCGGTTTTTGGAAATACGCTTGCTAATATTACGAAAGGAAATGCTATGAACATTAGCAGTACGAAAATAAGCATTGCGTAAATACTGTATATTATTTGTATTGGCCTGAGGATCCTTCGCATAAATTTGCACGAATATAATTATAAAAGTTTTGGCGGAAGTGGGCTGAATACCTAAAAGGCTAATTTATAACAAGTTATACAAACAGTTTTAATTCAACGGGCAATAATCCACGCAATTTAACCGCTGTTGAAAAAAAGATTGCAAAACTCCTTAATAAATAGGACTAAAACCCTACCTTTGCCGTCCTAAATTTGGGTTCATTATGTTAGCAGTAGTAAAAATCGCAGGTCAGCAATTTAAAGTAAAAGCCGGAGACAGCTTATACGTTCCACACATTGAAGGTAAGGCAGGAGATTCAATTGAATTTACTGATGTACTTCTTACTCAGAATGCAGGTAGCATTACCAGTGGATCAAATGTAACAGCAGTTGTAAAAGCAGAAATTCTTTCTGACCTTATCAAGGGTAATAAAGTTATTGCCTTTAAGATGAAAAGAAGAAAAGGTTTCCGTAAAAAACACGGACATCGTACGCAGTATACTCACATTAAAGTAACTGCAATTGCATAATTGATTTTTTGACAACTAACCGTTCAAAATTCAGCAGTAAAAAAAATTAAAAGATGGCACACAAAAAAGGTGAAGGCTCGGTAAAAAATGGTCGTGATTCACAAAGTAAAAGATTAGGAGTTAAAATATTTGGTGGTCAATCTGCAATCGCAGGAAACATCATCATCCGTCAACGCGGAACTTCTTACCACCCAGGCAAAAATGTTGGTCTTGGAAGAGACTTTACCATCTTTGCATTAACCGATGGTGTGGTGGAATTCAGAAAAACAAAAGCAGATAAAACTTTTGTTTCTGTGAGTCCGATAGAAGCTATTGCATAATTTTTTTATATTTTTTTTTGGTAGTTTGAAAATAGTATTTATTTTTAAGTATTATTTTACTAACCAATTAAATTCAAAAAAATGGCAACAAAGAAAAAAGCAGCTCCAAAAAAAGCCGCTGCAAAAAAAGCTGCTCCTAAAAAAGCTGCTGCAAAAAAAGCTGCTCCTAAAAAAGCTGCTGCAAAAAAAGCCGCTCCTAAAAAAGCTGCTGCGAAAAAAGCTGCTCCTAAAAAGAAGTAAGCTTTGCTTAATTAAAGAGCAAAAAATAATAAGCCCTGGTTTTTACCGGGGCTTTTTTATTTCCGCTACAATCCAGTATTTACAATAGTTTCAAAAGAAGAAGCGTTTTTATAAGCTGCATACTTTTTATGGCCACTTATTTTTTTTCAACCACTAATTATATTTCAAATTATTAAATTTGCTGCATGGATAATTATCAAATAGCAGATTCATTTTCCTTGCTTGCAAAGATGATGGACATACATGGTGAAAACAGTTTTAAATCAAAATCGTATGCTTCGGCTGCTTTTGCAATTGAAAAATTAGCGGTTCAATTAGCCGATTTACCGTCCGAAAAAATTGCCGGCTTAAAAGGAATTGGAGCTTCATCTGCCCAAAAAATCACAGAATTGCTCCAAACCGGGCATTTAAAATCCCTGGAAGAAATAATTTTTAACACTCCTCCGGGGGTGGTAGAAATGCTAAATATTAAAGGTATCGGGCCAAAAAAAATCAACACGATATGGAAAGAAATGGAAATAGAAACTGTTGGTGAATTATTATACGCATGTAAAGAAAACCGGTTGAAATTATTCAAAGGGTTTGGAGAAAAAACACAGCAAAATGTAATTGATACCATAGAATTTTATTTTAAAAACAAGGGAAGTTATTTGTATGCCCAGGTTGTAATAGTTGCGCAGCAAACTGAATTTTTTTTAGAGAAATTATTCCCTCAAATAAAACTAGCTGTTACGGGTGGTTTCAAGCAACAACATGAGATCATTCATCAATTAGACTTTGTTATCGCATCTTCATTATCACATATAGAAAATGTGATGGCAGCAGTGGAAGGTTTTAGTTTTAAAGAGAAACAGGAAGATCATATTATTTATACCAGCAGCGTTGGTATTAATGTAAAAATATTTAGCTGTACAGAAGCGGATTTCTTTGAAAAACTGGTAGCAACTTCTTCTTCTGAAGAGTTTATGAACAGCTTTAATAATGCTAAAAAGCAGCAAATTGAAGTACCGGCCTCAGAAGAATCCTACTTTAAAGAGGCCGGAATTGGCTATATCCCGGCATTTTTAAGGGAAAATGCTTCATTGCTCACGCTTCCTGACAATAAAATACCGGCCAATATTATTGAACCTGGAGATATAAAAGGAATTATTCACTGCCATAGCAACTGGAGTGATGGCAGTAACACCATTGAAGAGATGGCTACCGCAGCCCGGGATAAAGGCCTGGAATACCTCGTTATTAGTGATCATAGTAAATCGGCATTTTATGCGCAGGGATTGTTTGAAGATAAAATAAGGGACCAACACAGTTATGTAGATGAGCTTAACAGCAAACTGGCACCTTTCAAAATATTTAAAAGTATTGAATCTGATATCCTGAATGATGGAAGCCTCGACTATACCAATGAGATACTTGCAACTTTTGACATCGTAATTGCCTCAGTACACAGTAACCTGAAGATGACCGAGGAAAAAGCAATGATGCGTTTATTAAAAGCAATTGAAAATCCGTATACAACTATTTTAGGCCACATGACAGGAAGATTATTATTAAGCAGGCCGGGATATCCAGTAGATCATAAAAAAATAATTGATGCCTGTGCTGCCAACCATGTTGTTATAGAACTTAATGCACATCCAAGCAGGCTTGATATAGACTGGCGATTCATACACTACGCACTCGAAAAGAATGTACTGATCTCTATTGATCCTGATGCCCATCATATAGATGGATTAAACGACACGCTTTACGGTGTATTGGTGGCGCAAAAAGCAATGGTTACCAGCCAAAACAATCTTAGTAGTTTTTCATTACAACAATTTGAATCTTTTGTAGAGAACAGAAAAATGATAAAGCAGTTATAATTTTTAAGTGGCAGCTATTTTTTTGCGGCAAGAGGAAATTCAATAAAAAAAGTAGTGCCTTCGTTTTCTTTTGTAATAAACCATATTTCTCCATCTGCCTGCTCAACCATTCTTTTACACATGGCAAGCCCCAGGCCGGTTCCGGAGGTTTTGGTGGTGAAGTTTGGTGTAAATATTTTTGCCCTGATTGCTTCATCTATACCCTGGCCGTTGTCGGAAATTTCAATTAACAGCTTTCCTTGTTGTAAGGTTTCTTTAATATTTATTCTTGCAATAGTAGTTTCCGGCACCGCCTGGATAGCATTTAAAATAAGATTATTAAAAAGCCTGTTAAGATGCGTTCTATCTGCAACAATGATCACTTCATGAGGTAATAATTGTTGTGAGATCCTTAGCCTGTCGTTGGCTGTATAAAGATGTAATACATTCTTCAATACTTCATTTATATCTGTAAGTTCCTTTTTAGAATCTTCAATATTGGCGAACTGGCTAAATTCACTGGCTATCTGGCTGAGGTGGTCTATTTGTTCAACCAATGTATTGGCAACACTGGCAGAAAGTTCTTTTACGTTGGGGGCATTATTTTCAATTGCTTTTTGCAGGAACTGCATGCTCAATTTCATAGGTGTTAGTGGGTTCTTAATTTCATGCGCAACCTGCCGGGCCATTTCCTTCCATGCTCCTTCCCTTTCGGTTTTTGCCAATACGCGGGCACTTTCTTCCAGCTTGCTCACCATCTTATTGTATTCGTTAACCAATTCTCCCAATTCATCATCGCGTTTCCAATCAATAGCTTCGTTGATGCCACCGAGGTTTATCTTTTTCATTTTATCGCTGATAACCGAAAATGAATTAGTGATACGGTTGGTAATAAACAAGGCCACAATACCTGCCAGTAAAAATATAAAGGCATTCAGATTAATGATGGTTACGAGAAAATTGGAGATCTCTTCTTTCAGGTTAGCCTGCGAGGTAAAGTATGGAATATTGAGGTAAGCATAATCATTTCCCGCTGCATCTATTACCGGTACATAATTGCTGATGAAATTAAGTTTACCGATATGTTCTTTTTGAAAATACTGAACTTCGTTTAAAGTATTGAGGTGATAGTAAGCCAAAGGATGGATGCGTGTACTTACGATGCCCTTGATATATGGCAGCGGTAACGACGAAACCCGAAGGTTCCCATCAAGGTCGTAAAGGTTTACATCAATGCCATGAATCTCAGATATCCTGCTGATGATCTCTTCAAACTTCTGTTCATTATTATTATTATCCATACCCAGGCTGTCCTGCATTATCCAGCCGTTTGAGATAGAGTTTTTCACTTCGTTCTCCATTATCCGGATAGTTCTGCTAAGTTTCTCCCGGTTATTATTTTCATATCTTGAGATAAAAAATAATATTGTTGCAAAACCGATCACGAAAAAGGAAACCACGCTTACAAAAATGATGGTTCCATGAATCTGGTTTCGGATAGAAAGTTGCCAGTAAGTACGAAGTTTTTTGCGGTTAAATCCAGAGCGTATAGTAACATTAATGATCCACAACAAAACGGTGATGATGAGAAAAGAACAGAAGAAATAAGAGAACAACGTGATGGATTCAATTGATAAACTATTCTCTTTTACAATAACCACTATTTTATCCGCGCCGGCATAGTACCAAAGTTCACTATGGTCTTTCTTTTTTACAAAACTTATCTGTTGCGTGAAATCCTTTTTATTTATTACAGAAGGAAAAGCGTAGTCATTGTGTGAGGTGATCAGTTTCCAGTTGCTGTAAGTGGCAAAAGCATATAGAGATGAGTTTTCTATAGAATTGTTGCTGCCGCTGCTAAACAAGGTAGGTGATAGTGCATCTGTTTTTTGTTTTTTCGGGCTTGCGATGATAAATATATATCCTACGGTATTACCACTGCTGTTACGTAAAATTTTTTTACTGATATAACTAAACATATCGTACGACCTGTCGTAGTAATATAAACCAGGTACACCAGTGGCCTTGGATTGAGTATTCAAAATGGTGTTGATCTCATTATAACTGCTGGAATCGGCATTGTGCAGTGGCTTTTCGTCGGCAGAAAAAGAGAGTACTTTCGTTTGATACTTATTGGAATAACCACTGATATTTTCATTTACCAGGCTGTCCTTTAAATAGTGGTTGCTGTTAAGGTTTTGAAACCGATCGAAATTATCAGCTAAAAAATCGTCCCTAAAAGGCGTAAGCATTGTGTTTATAAGCGTTTCTGTTCCGGGATCTGCTTTGGTGGCCAGGATCTCGGCATAATGTAGCCTGTTTCTCAACTCTTTTTTATTATTTTCTACCACAATAACTGCTGTTATAGAAACGGAAAAAAAGAAAAGCCAGAATACCAGCTTGGAAGAAATTACCCGCGAAGCCATAACATTAAGTATGCTTGTATTGAGCAGGAATAAAAACAGCATGAGCCATAGCAACACATATATCTCAAATCCCCCGGTAATATGGCCAATACGAAAGCTTAGCATTATAAGTCCGGCAATGGCAACAAAAAGAAATAATGGAGGAAACGACCTGGAAAAAAATGGCTTTATAAAATAAAGTACCGTCTGGCATAAAAAATAGTAGCCAATAGATAAACAACAAAGCACTATAAACCCAATAACACTATACATATTGAGCGTGAAAAAATTCATTACATCAAAAGATATCTTGGAATCTGCCACTAACGACCTGATAATATAGCTTCCCGAAAAAGTAGCCAGCAGCATGATGATTGTTGCTATGCCAAGCAATATCCATTTCAAATTAGGAGCAGTAGATTTTATCTGTAGCTTTCCTTTGTGCAACTGGAAACGAACAAACAATAGAAACCAAACGACGAATAATGCATTTATCAAAGTATCGCCTAACGACCTGAGCACAGCACTGGAACTGTAAATAGCAGGATCAAATAATTCGAACTGTCGAAAATTAAGAGGAATATTAAAGTAATATCCAAGTATTCGGATCGTACTCAATGTAATTAACAACAAAAGGGCCACTTGCCAAAGTGGGCGGGTTATGGCCAGGAAAGAAAAACATAAATGAATGAAAAACAGCAGCAGCAATGAGGCTGATAACTGAAGTGTAACTGCTAAGAGATTGCTCTTATGGATATTGCTGGCATTTCTTTCATGCACATAAAAGAGCGTAGTTCCATCTACTGATTTAACGGCTGCGCCTTTTCCAGCTTCACCTGATACATAATAGTTGTCGGAGATGGAAGCATCATCTACGAAATAATTTTGCAGATTTTCGTTCTCTATTATATAATCCCACTTTACCGGAAACAATGCCAGCGCCTTTACATCCTTTACATTAAAACGGCTCCAGGCATAGTAACCATTCTGAAGCTTTACAAAACCCCTGTTTTTAGTAGCATACAACAATGAGGGGTATGGTAATACCTGTTGTGTATTCCAGCAAACCAGTGATTCATGTGAGGTATTGTCTGTTTTATAGAAAAAAACAAAGTAGTTCTTATTTACCAGGTCTTGTAAAAAAGATTCGGAAAAGTTGCCTCTGCTTATTTTCCCAATTACAATGGGATCATTTACCAGTTTTATAAAATCATTTTCCCTGCTGTGCAGGCTTTTCGATATTTCTTTTTGAACTGTACTTAAGGAGGCGTTGGACGACCAGTAATTATCTACAACAAATGACAAAGTGATAAACCAGGCTGCAAGAATAAGCAGATACCCGTTTTTAGCTAAGAACCTCCGAAATGTGATCGCATGTTGCAATGATGGTTGCAGTTTTATTTGTGTTGATCCGCTAAATTAAATAATGGAAAATGCTGATCACTTAGTCATATTTTTTAAATTATCTTTCTTGATCTTGTTCCACAGGGCATCCATTTCCTCTAATGTCATATCGTGCAAAAATCTATTTTCCCGGGCTGCTTCAATTTCCATTTTAGTAAACCGGTCTATAAACTTTTTATTGGTACGTTCAAGTGCATTTTCAGCATCTATCTGCAAAAACCTTGCAAAATTTACCAGTGAGAAAAAAACATCACCCAGTTCATCCTCCATTTCATCTTTATTGCCTCCGGCAACGGCGTCTTTTAGTTCACCGATTTCTTCAACTACTTTATCCCAAACCTGGCTGGTATTATCCCATTCAAACCCAACCTGCTTGCTTTTATCCTGCAGCCGCATAGCTTTTACCATAGAAGGCAACGAAACCGGAACGCCTCCAAGAACCGATTTCTTTCCTTCTTTTAATTTTATTTTTTCCCAGTTTTGCTTTACATCTTCTTCGTTATTTACTTTTACGTCAGCATAAATATGCGGATGCCTTGTTATCAATTTATCACAAACAGCATTTATCATTTCGGGCAGTGTAAACTGTTGTTGTTCTGCCCCAATCTTTGCGTAAAAAACGATGTGCAGCAACAGGTCGCCGAGTTCTTCTTTTATGCCTTTCCAATCATTGGCAGAGATAGCATCTGCCAGTTCATAGGTTTCTTCGATAGTTAGGTGACGCAACGTTTGGATCGTTTGCTTTTTATCCCAGGGACATTGTTCCCGCAAGTCATCCATTATTTTCACCAGGCGTAAAAAAGCCGAGTCTGTTTCCTTCATATAATTAAGTTTTCATTATTGAGAATAACACAAATACTAAAAATAAAGCACCTATGAATATGAACATCATTATTAACAGCAATAAATATTTCAGTATTGTTTTTGCCCGCTTCTGCTGGTAAAAATTTCGCATGGCCTTGTAAAAATAAAATAATATGCCTGCCACCACGAGCCCGGTAAGATAATTGAAAAAATTCCATTCTAATATATCATACGCCTGCTTTATCAGTATGATCAGCAAAAGCATGATAAATACAAATACATATTGATGCACGCCAAATATAGCATGGCTTGCATAATAAAAATCTTTTCGGCGGTAGTATAAAAGTTTCAGTAAAAATGCGAATACCGGCAGTGATATAAAAAACATTTGTGGAAAGCTGTGAAAGAGGTTACTTACAAACTGCTTTGTTATCATTTCCCGATCTCCTTTATACTTGTCATTCATTTCAATTTCTTTGTAAATGAGTGATCTCTCTATCCAATTATGATCTTTTTTTCCTGATTTGAGCACCGAATCGTATGCCGCTTTATTCTTATAGGCAGAAGTGGTGAAGTGCAGACCGCCTCTTGATTTTATACTATCCATATAAGATTTTATTTCGGGCATCGACATAGGAATTCCGTTATTCAGCTTTCGGGTAAAACTATCCAGCTCCACAGGGTTCATCTTTAAAATTTCTGCTTCTGTTTTATCAGAATATTTGGTGGAAATAACATTCCTCTGCATATTAAAAAAAATGAGGAAAAAAATAGCTGAAGTAAATACATACATTCGTATCGGGTTCAGATAGCTGGACCTCCTGCCTTGCTTATACTCGCTACTTAAGAAGCCCGGTTTTACAAGCAGGTATTTGAGCGTACTAAAAAACTTACCGTCGAAGTGGGTGATATCATTAAAAAAATGAGTTACAAGGTGCCAGGCCGATTCCTGTGGCTCCAGGTTTTCCTGTCCGCAAATATGACAAAAATTCCCTTGTACGATGGCATTACAATTGAGGCAATTTTTACCTGAACGTTGTTTTAAATGACTCAAGGCAGTTAATTTTGTTAAAAATAATAAAGTTTGGGCGCATAGTTAGAAAACCCTTTCTTTACAGCCTAACTTCACAGGTTTTAATGGAAAATCATATTCATGAATAAACTACTTTTCAGCCTTTTCTTATTTTCTTTCCAGCAATTTGGTTTTGCTCAATATTATTATAAAGATATCATCAGTAATAGCCAACTTAAGGTTGATATGGCTTCTTATAAAGAAAAAAAGATAAGAAGTATTAAACTGAATAGCTTTGATTATGACGGCCAGCCAAGCGAAGGCTTTTTCTGTGAGAAGAAAATAGCGAAGAACTTTAAAAAAGCTGAGCTTTTTACAAAGGCCTCAGGCTCGGCCACTTCTTTGTTTACCTCTATGTTTGATGAAAGTGGCAACCTTTTAAGTACATCAGACAGTTCAGAAATTTCTGTTTCCAGGAATTATTACAGCTATAATGCTGCAGGCAAAGTGAGTAAGATTGTTTCTACTGTTGCATCCAGCGATGATGATTTTTTAAATGAAATAACAGAGGAACATCTGTATGAATACAACCAGGATGGGTTTCCAACTACAATGGTGCTCGTAAAAAACAAGCGGGATAGTACGAGAATATTATTTTCAGCCGATGAAAAAAACAACGTTTCCATAGAAAAAGATACAAAAACGGGCAGTAAGTATTACTATTACTACGATGAAAAAAACCGCCTTACAGATGTTGTACATGCAAATGAATACCGGGAAAACCTGGTAGCGGTTTATATCTTTGAATATGATGATAGTGGTTCAATAACACAAATGACTACAACGGAAGAAGGTACAAATAATTTCTATGTTTGGCGTTACCTCTACGATAACGGGCTACGCTCAAAAGAAAGGCTTTATTCAAAAGACAGGAAATTAATGGGGAGTATAGAATATGAATACAATTAAGGATTCTAAGCTAATAAATTAAAGGGATTTAGCCCATTTTCCTTTATTCAAGTTTATATATTTGCCGTACGTATTTTAATTTCCTTTATATTTCCACAACTGTTACCCCACCGAAGGATTCCAGCCTTAGCTGCGTCAAAAACAAAATAATCATTGAACGACCAGGAACTTATTGAACAGTTGCTGCAAAAAAGTGAGCCGGCTTTCAAATGGCTTGTAGAAAGCTATAGTAAAACTGTGTTCAATATTATTTTAAATATACTGCAAAACAGCGACGAAGCAGAGGATGCCACACAGGAAGTGTTCATTAAGATCTATGAAAATATCAGTGGTTTCCGCAAAGAAAGTGCATTATCTACCTGGATCCATCGCCTGGCAGTAAATAAAGCGCTTGATAAATTAAGGAGAAAAAAAACAAGGCAACAGCTGCAAAAAATTATTCCCTGGTGGATGCCATCCGAAAAAATAAATGATACTGCAGTATTTTATCATCCCGGAATAATAGCAGAAAATAAGGAAACTGCTGCAAGGTTATTCAAAGCAATTGATAGTTTGCCGGCCAAACAAAAACTAGTTTTTACCCTGATCAAGATACAGGGAATGAAGTACGAGGAAGTGAGCAAAATTACGGGCATACAAGTTAAAGCCCTTGAATCTTTGATTGGCAGGGCTAAACAAAACCTGCAGCAAAAATTAAAAAATATTTGATATGAAAAAAGAATCTTCTACGGAAATAACAGACCGGTACATGAAAAGCCTGGAAGGAATGAATGAAGCTTCAACAAAGCCATTTTTCTATGCAAGGCTAAAGGCAAAGATGGAAGAGAAAAATGACAATTCGGTTGCGTCTTTTAAACCGGGTTGGGCTTTTGCTTCCCTGTTGTTGTTTCTCTTTTTAAACAGTTGGATAATATCGCATCAACGTATTTCAACTGGTGAGCAGAAAGAAAACAAAAGCGGATTGAAGGAATTTGCAGACAACTATAACTTAAACAGCGAGTCAAATTATTGATAAATGAGTACCATAAATAAAAATAAACTATTAACCGGTTTGGTCATCTTATTGCTTTTGGTTAATACAATTACAATTTTGTTTTTTTGGTTGGGTAGAAGTAAAAATGAACATCCTTCATTTAAACAACCTTCCGAATTCCTGATAAAGAAGCTTGCTATGAGCGCTGAGCAGCAAGATCAATATATGAAACTCGTTAAAGACCATCGTTTAAAGACAAAGCTGATCCGCGAACAGATCATGGTATCCAAAGATGCCCTATTTGAACAGCTTTCAGCGGATTCCATTTCAGACAGCCTGCAACAATCTACAGCAAACAGCCTTGCAAAATTGAATGTTCAATTAGATCTACTAACGTTTGAGCATTTTAAAAAAGTAAGGAAGATGTGCAATCCCCAACAACAGAAGAAGTTTGATAATGTAATTAAAGATGTTTTAAAGATGATGGCTCCGCAGCGCCATCCCGGAATACGGCCAGCGGCTCCCGGTGAACCACAACCGCAGCATGCACCTCCCCCAATACCTGCTGATGAATAAACCAAGAAAACACGCAGCTAAATGATTATATACCAGGTTGACCAATTAACGATACCCAACTTTTATTTCCACGTTTCAGTTATGTTAATCTTCATCAACTGATTGTTGTAAAGGAAATTCACTTGCATTCTTATTAAATTCCCAATAAAATTTCGGCCTGGCTGTATTGTAATTGCCGATTTCATTCATTTGTTCTGCATTGTATAACCGGCCATTAACCATTACCGAACTGATCGTTTCTGTGTTCCTTACATTTGCCAGAGGGTCTTTATCCATAATAACAAGATCTGCGAGCTTACCCACTTCCAGTGATCCTATCCATTTATCAAGCCCCAGGCTAAATGCAGGATTAATAGTTGCAGCCTGTAAAACCTGCATGTTAGTCATACCACCCTGCTGCATCATCCATAATTCCCAATGTGCGCCAAGGCCCTGCAGCTGCCCATGTGCGCCCAGATTCACCTTTACATGCTGATCTGCCAGCTTTTTTAAACTCCTTGAAGTGAGCATATGGCCATTTTCATATTCCTCTTCCGGTGCCATCACACGGTGACGGCTACGCGTATCAATGATACCACGCGGAGTAAACCTTAGCAATCGTTCTTTTTCCCACACATTACTATGCTGGTACCAATAATATTCGCCACTCAATGATCCGTAGTTAACGATCAATGTTGGCGTATAAGCAGTAGAGGAGTTTTTCCATAATTCAATTATATCATTGAATAAGGGAGCAACAGGCATATTATGTTCAATAGTGGTATGCCCATCTAATATCATGGCAACATTATGATAGAACAACGAACCGCCTTCAGGTACAACTTCCATATTTAACTCCCTGGCTGCCTGAATGATCATCTGGTTTTGTTCCCTCCTTGGCTGGTTATAACTTTTAACAGAAAAAGCACCATAAGCTTTTGTTCTGCGTAAGGCACTTTTTGCATCATCCAGCGAATTTACAACTGCTTTAAAATCGCCATCAGCGCCGTATAATATTGTACCGGTAGAGAATACCCTGGGCCCAACAATTTTTCCTGCCTTTACAAGTTCACTTAATCCAAATACAAATTCGCTGTAGGCAGACGGATCATGAATGGTAGTTACACCGTACGCAAGATTGGCATAATAAGCCCAGTGCTTTTGAGGAGTAATGCCATCATTGAAATGATTCGCGTGCCCATGTGCATCAACAAATCCAGGCATGATCGTTTTTCCCTGGCAGTTGATAACGAGTGCAGCTGCAGGAATTGGCACTTCACCGGTTTTGCCAACGGCCCTGATCAGGTTTTTTTCAACAATCAAAGTAGCATTGTCAATCACTTCATCTCCTTTCATCGTAATAATTCTGGCGTTAGTAAATGCAAGCATGCCGGACGGCTTATTAAATTCAATTTCCAAGCCTACATCAATTCCTTTTTCAGGTACTTTAAACAAAGAATCGGGGTTACCTGCAATAAAATCAAAGCGGTCATCCAGTTTAATACTAAAATACTGATCGCCTAGTGTGTAAAGTAATTTCTTATTATCCGCCGACCAGTGAAGGTTTATGCCCGCATCTTTTGAAACAACTTTTACCGGAAAATCCTTTGTACTGCTCCCGATATCAATTGTTTTTCCCGTTTTGGGAAATGCAGCAATATAAACTTCATGAAGATCTACAAATGAAACCCAGTTTTCATCGGGTGAAACTACAAACTGGCTTCCATAAGTACTTTTCAAATGAATACGCTCATCACTTCCATCAATTTTGCAACTGGCGTAAGTGCGGTTCATACCTCCACCGTTTTGGTAGTAGATCCTGGTTCCATCTATATTAAATTTTGGCAAATCACCGGATTCTCTCACAAAATTTTCTTCCGTTCCGTTAATATTAATGGTATAGATTCCTGGCCGTGCAGTAAAGGCTTGCCCAAGCTCGTTACTTCCCCTGTCTTTTTGAAAAACGATCATTTTGCCATCGGGAGAAAAAGATGGCGTTCGGTAAATTGCTTTTGCCCTGCTTATCTTTTCGGGAATTGAGTTCTTCGGGAAATTCATTTGATAAACAGCACCGGCAGTTGAATCGTTCCAGCTGGTAAATAGTAAACTATTGCCATCTTTGGAAAAGGCAGGCTCAAATTCAAAATCAGTTCCATTGGTTAACCGCCTTGGCTTGCCGGCTGGAAGTTCCTTTTTCCATAAGAATCCTGTAGCATTAAAAACCAGCCATTTGCCATCAGGAGAAGTTACTGCCTGCCTGATCACTTTAGCAGTAAATGTGGATGGGTTCAGTTCCTGCTGAAACCGAACGGCATCGTATATACGCTGTTTAACCTGGCACGTAAAAGGTATCTCTTTGGCACTGTTTGTTTCATTTGTATTTATACTAATGATCTTTCCCTTACTCCAGATCACAATTGATTTGTCGTCGGGCGTCCACGCATAACCGGTATAAGCACCAAAAATGGTCCATGCTTCCTGCTGATCTTTGCCAAGATCGTTGTAAACCGGCCATTCTTCGCCGGTTTCTATATTGTGCAGGTATAATACTGTTTTGGTTCTCACCCTTTTTATAAAAGACAAGAACTTTCCATCATGTGAAATTTGAGGTCTCATAGCACTTCCCGGACCGCCGGTAACGGTTTCAATAATTCCTTTTTCAGGTTGCAGGCGCTTAATAACAAATATCTGGTTATTGGGATCTTTATTATATTGAAAAAAACCTCCGGCGTACATATCTTCACTATAATACAGGTATTTTCCATCAGGCGAAAAGCATGGTTCATTAACATCCTGCTGGTCGTTTTTTCTTGTTGTTAACTGTAAGCCGTTACCACCGCTCGTATGATACATCCACATTTCTCCGGCGCCTGCAGAACGGGTGGAAGTAAAATGCTTTCTTGCAACAATATAACTGCCATCCGGAGACCATACAGCATTATTTAATAACCTGAAATTTTCTTTTGTTATCTGAACAGGATTGCTCCCATCGTTGTTCATCATCCATATATTATCACCCCCGCCTGCGTCTGATGTAAAAAGTATTTTTTTGCCATCGGGGCTGTATCTTGGCTGTACCTCGAATGCATGGCCAGATCTCAGGTTAATTGCTTTACCTCCGGAGAACGGGATAGAATAAATATCGCCAAGCAGATCAAATACGATTTGTTTACCATCGGGAGAGATATCAATATTCATCCATGTACCTTCGCTTGTTGAAAAGGAAACCTCTTTAAAATTTCCTCCGGGATCATTTACGTCCCATTTTTTCGGATCCTTTTTATCCTGTGCGCCTGCAATAAAAAACATTGAGATAAAAACATATAAAAGTACCGGCTTCAAAAAAATCATGATTATTTTATTTTAGGGAAGATAAATAAAACTTTGCAGGTTTGCCAGGCACACATTAGGAATTACAATCCGTAATAAAATTTTATCCAGAAAGGAATGCCAATTATAAAAAAAGCCTTCTGCATAAGCAAAAGGCTTTTTTTGTATAACAAAGAATTTTAATAATTTCTTACAATCAATTCTACTCTCCTGTTCTTTGCACGGCCTGCTGCAGATTTATTTGGCGCAATTGGTTTTTCAGAACCATAACCTGTGGCAGTCATCCTGCTTTCAGTAATACCCTTGCCTGCAAGATATGTTTTAACTGAATTAGCACGGCTATCCGAAAGTACCATATTTTTTTCCTGCTTGCCGGTAGAATCTGTGTGGCCGTCAATATTAATTAACAGAGATGGATCAGCGGCTAATAAAGTTGCTACCTCATCCAAAGATTTGAAAGATTTAGGCAACAACTTAGCACTGCCCGTAGCGAAGAAGATATTTTTAGCAGCAAAATTAATTTTTTCAATTACTTCTTTTGCGATCTCAGGACAACCCTGGTTGCTTGCCGGACCCGGACGGCTGGGGCATTTATCTTCTTCATCATTTATTCCATCGGCATCGGTATCGGGAACCGGACAACCCTCATACCTGGCAACGCCTTTTACTGTAGGGCATTTATCCAATTCATCATTTATTCCGTCTTCATCTGTATCCGGGATAGGGCATCCGCCATATTTAATAAGGCCAGCAACATCCGGGCATTTATCCTCTCCATCTGCAATACCATCCCCATCACGATCAGGGCATCCTTGTAATGCTGCGATACCTGGGGTATCAGGACATTTATCATCCACATCCAGCACGCCATCATTATCCCTGTCTACTACTACCGGAGGTGGAGGAGGAATAACAACGGGTTCTTTTCTGCTAACTAATGGAGCCGCAACACCCACGCTATGATAGAAATGATAAGCACCTTTTTCAGTGATCGGGATACGGTACTGAGAATTTGCCAAAACAAAAACATCTTTTACAATTTTAAACTGCATACCAACACCGGCAGGGATAAACGCGCCAAATGTTTTTCTGAAACTATATCCACCAAAACCCAGTGTAATAAAAGGATTTATGCAGTATTTATCACTTAGTAATTTCAGGTTTCCTGTTGCGGCGGCCTCCAGGAAGAAAGTTTCACCGTTTCCTTTTCCTATCCCGGGTACATCATAGTTTACAAAAGAACCGGAAAGTGTGGTTGCCACATCAATATATTTTCCCATGCCTTTTAAGTAACTGATAGCAATACCTGGATTCATGCGTTTGGTTTTGGTGTATTGCTTATTGTTGATAACATCCACCAGGCTTGACGCTCGAAGATCTGCTGCTGTAGCAAAATCATTAAAGAAAAAATGGACTCCGAATGAAGGTAATTTCTGATCATCTTCCTGCCCATAAGAAATAGCACAGGTTATTAAGGTAAGAGCGGATAGAATAAATTTCTTCATATGTGTTGGTTTTGTAAACGCAACAAAATTAACTGCTTCATAGTAAATGATGAAATTATTTACTAACATAATCACTTATTATGTTAGTTACTAAGCAAGTATGACGCTTTATTTAGGTTTTCGATTCAAAACTTCTACTTTCACCCGGGTAAGTCCCTTGTTGATATACCCAAGTTTTTTTGCAGCTATTTTGCTAAGATCTACCAGCCTGCGCATTTTGGAATGAAGCCTGTCGGTGGTTTTTACTACAACTGATTTGCCATTACTAAGGTTAGTTACCTTTATCCATGTTCCCAGTGGCAATACATTACAGGCCGCAGTGAATTTATCCTGGCTAAAAATTTCGCCGTTTGCTGTACGCCTTCCATTAAACTTATTAGCATAGAAACTGGCTTGTCCGTAAAATATCCGTTGATTTTTTGTAGAAACGCTTTGCTTCTTAGTGGAATTCTTCTTTGACTGTGCCAGCACGTTAGAAGAGGCGCTTACGCACAACAAGCATATGGCAATTATTCTAGCAAGAGGCCTAAACAGCATATTGACCTTCATTTTTTTATTTGAAAAGAATATTACTTTCCGGCAAAATACATTTGTTTCAACTTTCTATCGTCGCCATAAATATCTTCATAAAACCTGATGCCACCTTCTTTTCCTTCGCAGCTAAAGTAACGTATAAATAACGGAATCTGAAATTTTACATTCAGGCGGTGCTTTTCCTTATTAGCGATCCAGTTTGTAATGGAATCGGTGTTGTATTTTAATGTGTCTGGCTGCAATAAAACACTATCACTCCTTATGATATAAAAAGCAAGTTTTTCCCAATCCTGTACTCTTACACAACCATGACTGAGGCTACGCATGCTGTTTTTAAATAAATATCGTTGGTTAGTATCATGCAAATAAACTGCATAAGGATTTTCAAAATTAAATTTAATCACGCCAAGTGCATTGTCATCTCCACTACCCTGCTGAATTTTATATGGAATGCCTTTGGAATATTTTGCCCAGTTTACTGTTGACGGATCTATTTTTTCTCCCTGGAAATTGTACAGGTTCAATCCTTTGCGGGCAAGGTATCCAGGGTTTCTTTTTAATGCCGGTAACATTTCCTTTTTAATGATACTTTCCGGCACCGTCCATGTTGGAAATATAATAATATCGCTTATGGCACTTTTCAAAATTGGAGTTGGTGTAGCCGCTTTACCGCAAATGATCTTTGATGTAAACGCCACAGTGTCTGAATCGTGCATCTGCAAATAGTAACCCGGTAGATTAACCCAGATATACTTTTGGGGCATTTCAGCAGGCAATTCCTTATAACGGTCTAGTGTAACTGCTATACGGTTTAACTTTATTACATCGGTGTTATTAAGCGTCTTAATGAGTACTGCAGAAATTTTTCCATCGGCAGTAAGTCTTTTTTGCTTCTGGTATTTTTTTATTGAAGTAGCTAGTTGCAGCGAATCCGGATAACCTTTTTCATTTAGTTCAATCAATTTACTCTCGCTAAGCCGTAGCTGTAATTTTTTAATAAATGCCAGGGAATCTTTTTCTTCACCGGCTTTATAAGGATAGTCTAGATAAGTATAATTTATATTATCCATGCTATCTATAAATCCCCGTATGCCTTGCTTCAAATCAATATAACCTTTATGAATTGGTTGCAATGAAAGTAAAATACCAGACAAGGTATCTCTCTTAAAAAACTTATCTAATGGCTGAAAAAAATGAAAAGCATATTTTGAACTGTCATTTTTCCAGCAACTGCTGTCAGGTTGTAACCGCCCCTGAGCAAGGTCTTCACTAATATGCATGAATGCATCTGTTAGCAACAGATCTGCCTTTGCCCATAATACGGCATCCTTCATTTTTGCTGAATCAGTGGTTAATGTAGTTCTTAAATGTATTATTTTTTCAAATTGGTAGTCAGTTTTGTACAAACCATCAAGCACCGAACTATCCATATAATGGATCAAAGAATCCACCCCGGGCAGAAACCTGCCTGTATCACTCCACAATGGCAGGTACTCCTTCCTGTTATAATAAGTTTCTAACGGTTTATAAAAATATAATTGCAGGCTGTCGTGTACTTTTCCATTATTGTCTAACGCTGCAGATAGAGCATTTTTGATCTGTTCACTCACATGAGCATTAAGCGACCGGGCGTCTGTAACTATTTCCTTATCTTTTAACGGTTGTTTGCGTTTACTTTTACAGGATAAGATACAGAACAGGAATATTAAAAGGTAGAAAAGGCTTAGGGGTGAAAGTAAAATATCAAACCTGCTTAATTTATACAGTATCCCTTTATTTCTGCTATCCATTTTATGAAGATTCGTTAACAAGGTAGCGATTCATTTGAATTCATTCTGTTTTCTGAAAGCTAATTTTCGAAGTATTGATAAGCAAAGTTAGTACAGCAATCCCAACTCCCTCAACTTCATTAACTTTGTTCTTCTTACAAGAATATACATAATGAAATACTATATCATTGCCGGTGAGGCTAGTGGCGACCTGCATGGCAGTAACCTGATAAAAGAACTGTATAAACTGGACAACAGTGCATTGGTGAGGTGCTGGGGTGGCGACAAAATGGAGGCTGCAGGTGCAGCATTGGTTAAACATTACCGTGACCTGGCTTTTATGGGTTTCACGGAAGTGTTAAAAAATCTTCCAACCATATTTAAAAATCTTTCTTATTGTAAAAATGATATCGAAAATTTTCAACCAGATGTGTTAATACTGGTAGATTATCCGGGCTTCAATCTCAGAATTGCCAAATGGGCAAAAGCAAAAGGATTTAAAATAGTTTATTACATTTCTCCACAAGTTTGGGCCTGGAAAGAGAACCGTGTTAAGGGTATAAAACAATGTGTAGATAAAATGCTGGTAATACTTCCTTTTGAAAAAGAATTCTATAAAAAATGGAATTACGAAGTAGAATATGTTGGCCATCCGTTGGTGGAAGTAGTAGATGCCTTTCTGCAGCAACAAATTACCACAGCGAAAACCTGGAAGGAAAAAGACATCATCGCTTTGCTGCCGGGAAGCAGAAAACAGGAGATATTGAAAAAGCTGCCGATCATGCTTGCTGTTACGAGTCATTTTCCTGAATATCGGTTTGTTGTGGCAAAGGCGCCGGGACTGGAAGAAAATTTTTATAATGAACTGCTGGCACCTTATAGCAATGTATCCTCTGTACTAAATAAAACCTATTCATTACTATGTGAATCAAAAGCTGCGTTGGTTACAAGTGGAACGGCTACGTTAGAAACAGCCCTTTTTAAAGTGCCGGAGATCATTTGTTACAAAGGAAATGCTGTTTCTTACCAGATCGCGAAAAGGTTGATCAAAATCAAATTCATCGGGCTGGTTAACCTGATCATGAACAGAGAGGTTGTAAAGGAACTTATACAGAATGACCTTACTGTAGAAAATATAAAGGCTGAGCTCAAGCTTTTACTTCATGACAGGGAAAAACAAGAAAAGGTACAACAGGAATATGAACAGTTGAAACAATTATTAAGTAAAGGCGGCCATGCTTCTTTTAATGCGGCAAGATCAATCCACCAGTTTTTAAAAACTTAACGCCAGATTTTTAAAAACAGCGATCTATTACCAGGATAGTTAAATTTTTGCCTATTTAAAGATGAGTTTTATCGCCAATATGATCATAGCCAGGATAAAAAGGAAAATTGATAACCGATTGATTCCATGCATATATTTCATCCACTGCGTCGGTTTTTCATTTGGATCCTTTTTTTTAATATAAAGATATTCAGCAACTTGTTTTAATACACCCATGAGCTATCGTGATTTTAGATAAAATTAAACCTTAATTTTAAAACAAAATAGCCTGTTAAAGGTTTACATATTGTAAAACTTTCATCCTAACAGCTTCGTATTTCAGAAAAAAAAATATCATGAAAATTCTTTTACCTGTTCTTTTCATTGTGGCAACAGCTTTCAGTTGTACTGCGCAAACAAAAAAACAATCAGAACCCAGGCCTGTGTATGAGATAACAAAAACGGATGCTGAATGGAGAAAGCAACTTACAAGTTTACAATTTGATGTAACACGCAAGAAAGGCACAGAAAGGCCTTACACCGGCGACACCTGGGACAATCATAAAGAGGGAACCTATTACTGTGTTTGCTGTAATCTGCCTTTGTTTAGTTCGGCAACAAAATTTGATAGCGGAACAGGCTGGCCAAGTTTTTGGAAATCATTAGAAACAAAAAATGTTGAGGAAATTACTGATAATAGTTTTGGGATGGAGAGAACTGAGGTAAACTGCAGGCGTTGCGGAGCGCACCTGGGGCATGTTTTTAATGACGGGCCAAAGCCAACGGGCCTTAGATATTGCATGAATTCTGCATCGTTAAAATTTGTAAAGAAATAACTTAATTACCTTACCAATTTTGCTATTAACGTATTTAATCCGACTCCTTTTATAAAATGGCCA
Organism: Ferruginibacter sp.; assembly: GCA_031411955.1. Classification (GTDB taxonomy): domain Bacteria; phylum Bacteroidota; class Bacteroidia; order Chitinophagales; family Chitinophagaceae; genus Ferruginibacter. The sequence continues at coordinate 38,215 of JANOCC010000026.1, read as the reverse complement.
TTTAACTGTAAATTTACAAGCAATGAAACGTATTGTAAGAAAACATCCGCTTGCCATCAGATGGTTTCACTGGCTTAATTTTCCCATTCTTGCAGTAATGATCTGGAGCGGAATGCTCATCTATTGGGCAAACGATGTTTACAGAATTGGCTGGGGTAATAAAACGATATTAAAATTTTTTCCTGATTCGTTTAATAAAGCACTAAATATTCCTTTCCGTTTAGCAGAGGGCATGAGCCTTCATTTTTTTTTCATGTGGCTATTCGTAATAAACGGATTACTATATTTTCTTTACCTGCTTTTTTCTAAAGAATGGAAATTGATCTTTCCGGGAAAAAAAGCCCTGAAAGAAGCCTGGCAGGTAATACTACACGACCTGCATATAAAGAGAACATTGCCTCCCCAGAAAAAATACAATGCGGCGCAGAGAATAGCTTATACGGCTGTGATATTGATGGGATTTTTGATGCTTTTAACCGGATTGGCAATTTACAAGCCGGCGCAATTATATTGGCTATGTGCAATACTTGGCGGTTATGAGTGGGCAAGAGCCGAACATTTTATTATTACGATCTTATTTTGCCTGTTTTTTTTGGTGCACGTGATACAGGTAATGATTGCTGGCTGGAATAACTTCCGGGGAATGGTTACAGGCTTTGAAGTAGTGAAGACAAAAAAAATACCGGTAGAACCAACAGCAAATAATGTCCCCGAAAACAACATTCAACCAACGGCAACATCATGAAAAACAAAGAATTAATACTAACATCTGCCCAAGTGAGAAACAGAACGCTTCTCTCTTTAGTATTTTTATTTTCTTTTTTTGGCATTTGTGTTGCCGGCTGGAAATGGCTTCAAAAACAGCCTAAAGAAAAATCAGCATTAAAACCGCTGCGTAAGGCATTGGATGCTAATGAGTCGATTTTCCTGGGAATGTTTAACAATAACCACCTTAGTAAAACCTATCCAAAGTCATTGGCGGTACCGAGGGTGAGGGTTAACGGAAATTATGGATTGAACGAAGATTTTGATCCTGCTACCTGGAGTCTTCAACTGGTTAAAAGTGCAGGCGATACTTTACTGATTAGCCTGGATGAAATTAAAAAACTGCCGAAAACTGAGATTGTGTTCGATTTTAAATGTATAGAAGGATGGAGCCAGGTAACTCATTGGGGTGGAGTTAAGTTTAGTGATTTCGTAAAATATTATGGGTTGGAAGAGCAAACCCAACTTCAGTTTGCAGGATTTATTACACCAGATGAGGATTATTATGTAGGCATTGATATGAAAAGCATGATGCACCCGCAAACCATGTTATGCTATGAAATGAATGATAAGCCACTTCCTTTGAACCAGGGTTTTCCTTTGCGTTTAATCATTCCCGTTAAGTACGGCGTAAAACATTTAAAAAGAATTGGGAGGATGTACTTCAGTAACCAACGCCCACCCGATTTCTGGTACGAACGAGGTTATGATTATTTTTGTGGATTGTAAAGATTTTTTTACCAAGCCACAATTACAATTTGGAATTTCTACAAAAGCTCCGGGGAAATTATCTTCCAACCTTTTCTTATCTTAGCAATATTATATCAGATGCCATATGAACAGAGAAGAAATATTTATGCAGGAAGCTATTGCTCTATCTAAAAATGCCATTCAGCTAAATGAAGGTGGACCTTTTGGATGTGTAATTGTAAAAGATAATAAAATTGTAGGGAGGGGTAATAACAAAGTAACTTCTACCAATGATCCAACTGCACATGCAGAAGTAGTGGCCATAAGAGATGCCTGCAAAAACCTGGGAACATTTCAACTGGAAGATTGTGAAATTTACACAAGTTGTGAGCCCTGTCCGATGTGCCTCGGCGCTATTTACTGGGCCAGGCCTAAAGTGATCTATTATGCCAACAATCGCCAGGATGCAGCCGATATTGGATTTGATGATTCAATGATCTACGATGAAATGGGAGCGGCAATTTGCGACCGAAAAATTCCTATACAAACAATCGGGAGAGTGGAGGCTTTAAAGGTATTTCATGAATGGAAGCATAAGGAAGATAAAACTTCCTACTAATTCCTGTTCTTAACTGATATTATTTCTGCTGCTATGCTAACTGCTATTTCTGCAGCCGTTTGGCTATTTATCTTAATACCGATAGGTGTATGTACTTCATCAAATGCCCGGGCATATAATTTTTCCAATTTAAAATCCTTGAACATCTGCTCCATTTTTTTTCTGCTTCCCAACATGCCGACATACCTGAAATTTTTATTCAACAAAGCTTTCACGGCTTCAGCATCCGAACGATAACCCACCGTCATAATAACAACGTACACATTTTCTCCTTCATCCAGCAATGTACTCAGTTCTGCATACGATGAAACAATTACTTTTTCATGAACAAATATATTCTGTTCCAGCGTGTTCAAATTTGCTCTTTCATCATACAAGGTTATATGAAAATCCATTTCGCTCATCAGCTTCGATAATGCCAGGGCACAATGGCCGCCGCCGATAATATAAAGTTTGTTTTTAAAGCCGGTTTTTTCTTTGTATAAAAAATTGTCTGCTTGTTGTTCAAAATAAAAATCTGCCACTACAGGATCCTCTGAAAATGAGATGCCGTTTTTGTTTATCTGCAGCTCGCCGTTTTTTAAATTTTCAATAGAAAGTTTCATCAGCCTGATAGCCGGCAGGTCATTTTCCCGGATATGATATACAAGAATTGTTTGTTCTCCTGAGCAGATCATACCACTCTGATTTTTGGCAGCCAACTTATCATGAACTTGCCGGTAAATATCGGCTGCAGTAGCCATAGTAGCCAACTGTGCCCTGGCCATTTCCACAAATTTATGCTCCATTATGCCTCCGCCGATAGTACCAAAAAAATCACCATCTGCAGCAACAGCCATCTTAAATCCCTGCCTGCCAGGCGAGCTGCCATCGCTCTCTAATACACATAACAATACTACTTTAATTGCGGATTCATTCTTATTTATTATAAATTCCCAAACATTCATTTTGACTGTTTCCTGTTTTCAAGAATCTTTTTAAATGAGCGACTTCGTATCTCCTCTAACGTTAGTCCGGTTGCCAGCACTTCCTCTTCTGTAATCGCACCGCTGTTTAATGCTCTCAAAAAATAATTGAGCAATCCCTGCCCTGTAGCAGCATCATCAAATACATCACCTATCAGCGTTGCCCTGGCTGCCTTTTCAACAAAGGTTTTTAGTCTTTCTACCGCATCATCATAACTTTCCAGGAAAAAAGCATACACAGCAGTGTACCTCATTGGCAATTGTGCCGGATTAAGATCCCAGCCCTGGTAAAAACCATTCCACAAAGAATGGCGAATATGATCATAGCCTTTTTTCCATGCCCTATGCACAACTTCGCGATTTTCCTGTTGCTGCTGAGGGGTAATATATTCTCCCCGGTTAGGACCAATGGGCATTGTATTGGTTGCACCATCACTTAACCAGATACCGGTATGTGCCAGCGCCACTTTAGTAACATGGTGAGCAAAATCACAAACAGGATGATCCATCTCCTGGTAGCGGGCAGTGATGCTGCAGGATGCAGTATAATCATACGTACCGAAATGCATCGCAATGCAACGGCCTTTACCCGCTTTTACAAAACGAAACAACGGATTAGTTCCATCATAATCCATGATTGCCTGGGTAGTTTCTACCATCATCTCCATTTTTAACACACCTTCTTTCAATCCCAACTCATCTTCCAGTATCTCAAAACAACTAACGAGTGTGCTTACCTGCTCAGGGATGGTAACTTTGGGTAACATCACTACAAAATTAGCCGGTAATTCTCCGCCTGTCTCTTCTACCAATGTTGTAACAAATATTTCCAGGGTTCGCAATCCTCTTTCTTTCATTTCTTCTGTAAATGGCTTGATGCGTATTCCTATAAATGCAGGCAAGCTGTCTGCCTTTATTCCCTTCGCTACTTCTTTAGCCGCATCAATAGCGGTAGAATCTTCTTCTTCATCACTCCTGTTTCCGTAGCCATCTTCGAAATCAATTCTAAAATCTTCAATAGCTTCGGCGGTGAGTTTATTGATCACCTTATTATACACCTGGTAACTTAAGTGCGCAGGATGAACTTTCTTCATCGCAGTTGTTAACAAGCTATATTCATTAAAGAGCTGCTCCGGCGACTGGTTCTCAATCTTATCACTTCCCTCAAGGCCGAATGCTTTCCCAAAACTGATAAAATCCGGTGCATAAGTATGAAATGTTTCCAGCGCTTTTAAGCCTAACACTTTTGCTGAATCTGACTTAAAGAGATTAGCACCTCCGTACACGGTATGCACAGCCTGCCTTTCGGTGCGATCACCCGGGTATAATTTTTGAAAAGAGCTGTTCGCTTTTTTCAATTTGGCAAAAAGATCTTTTCTTTTTTTTGATGGAATGGTTATACTCATTTTGAATACTTTTTTTAATGATGATTAATTCTACCCGGTAATCACTCAAACTATAAATAAAAAAACCGATGATTGTAAAAGTTATCTGCTTCACTTCTTATTATAACTAACTTCCCCGATAGGTAGTATAACCGAAGGGGTTAATTAATAAAGGAATATGATAATGCGCATCGTCAATCACTGTAAACTGTATATCAACTTCGGGATAAAAACCTGTCATGCTATTATTTAAAAAATAGCTCCCTGTTTCAAAAACCATTTTATAGTTGCCTGGATCTAATATTCTTGCGGATGGAAGCAGGTCGCTAATTCTGCCATCTGCATTTGTTACTCCCTGTGCTATCGTTTGCCAACCATCTTTGCCTGGCTGTTTTAACCGTATCGTTATATTTTTCCCTGGCCTGCCAACAGCAGTATCAAGTACATGCGTAGTTAACTGGCTCACTTTCATTTCTCCCCAATTAGCGAGGTGCAATATTTTCTTTAACCGTAACATTGTGATCTTAAGTTGTTCACCCATCGCTATATTCAACTCTTCTTCTTTTGAATTGGTTTTCCTGTCTAACAACAGCCGCAGCATTTCAGCCGCTGTTTTTCCCGTGGCACAAACGATAAATATAAACCCAAACTTTTCTCTATATGAAGCATTTGCCTTTGCCAGTTCTTCCAGAAGTTGTTGAGAAGCTTTACTTACAGAAGCCTGTTCATTTGCTGCAAGCTTGCTTGTGGAAGCAAATTTCTGCTCCAGGTTTTTTATATCCCCAATTACCGGGTGATGGAGAAATGCTTCCAACCAGTCTTCCTTTTTACAGGTTTCGTACCAGGCGTTAGTTGCGTTGTTGAGAAATTCAATTTCCGATTTCATTGGAAAATGCTCCATCACTTTACTTACCCATTTTGATGAACCGCAGCAGGTAATTAAGAGCTCTGCTGCCGCGTCTTTATTCAATTCATTAAATGATGCTAACGTCATAATAATAATTTAATAATCGTGTATGCTATTTTAATAATGCGCCCTGGCTTATCCAGCACCTGATCATATCTCTTTCCTTTTCGGTAATGTTGGTCTTATTATTCTGGGGCATTGTTTTCGTTATAACTACCCGCTGCATAATAAGGTCTTTTTTCTTAATAATTTCATCCGGAGTATCGTACATTACTCCATTAGGTGCTGCAGAATAAATATCGTCTGTTGGTTTGGCTGAGTGGCAACTGGTGCATCTTTTTTGAATGATTGCATTCACTTCTGCAAAACTTACATCGCTATTGCAGGCGCCAGGAGTGGCAGGAGAAGAAATAAAAGCTGCAGCCAGTAAGATAACAATTGAAACCGGCAAAACCCACACAGAAAGCTGGCCTTTTTCCTTTAGGTTGAGATAGTGCTTTACACCTGCTGTGCCAAGTGAAATAATTGTGAGAATTAACCACGGGTATTCATTACCGAAAGTACTTGGAAAATGGTTGCTGATCATTACAAAGAGCACGGGCAAAGTAAAATAGTTATTATGAAGTGACCGCAAACCTGCATTTTTTCCCAACGATGGATCCAAAGGCTTACCTTCCCTGGCCGACCTTACCATGGCCTTTTGAGCAGGAATAATTACAAAAAAAACATTGGCCACCATAATGCTTCCGAGCATGGCTCCAAAATGGATATAGGCTGCTCTGCCGCTAAATACATGGCTATAAAAATAAGCAAATGCTGTAACGATCATGAATCCGGCTAATGTAAATAAAATTCCATGTTTGATCAATGCACTCTTGCACAAAAGATCATATAGTATCCAGGCTATAACGAAAGAGCCGATACCAATTCCGATTCCCTGCCAGGGCGTTATATCTAATATATTTTTATCTATTAATAAAGCGGCTGCATTAAAATAGTAAACGACAAAGAGCAGGCAAAAACCGGAAATCCATGTGAAATAGGCTTCGTATTTAAACCAATGAAGATGTTTGGGTATAGATGCCGGAGCGATCTTATATTTTTCCAGATAGTAGAAACCGCCACCATGCACTGCCCATAAATTACCTGCCAGTTCTTCTCTAACATCTTTGGTTCGGTTAAGCGCATTTTCCAGAAAAACAAAATAGAAAGAAGCCCCTATCCAGGCGATACCGAAAGTTATGTGCATTAACCTAACCACGATATTCAACCATTCCATCAGGTGGCCTTCCCAAACAGTTCCTCGCAGTATGAGATAAATGGCAACTACAATACCAATTGAATTTAAAACGATGGCCGCATAAACAAAATTCTGAGCGTTTAAAACACTTTCCTTTCCCTTATCGGAAATCATTATCAAACCAGCATCTTCCTGAGCATCCTGCCCGCCCTTTACAGAACGAAGATAGTAGGTCATTACAACCAGCATCAATAATATCAGAAACAATAATGAAAGTAATATGATACCACTCATTTCTATGCCTTTTTAATTCCAAATAACCTTAACCTGCTAATACCTCCGTCTGGAAAAATATTCAATCGAACGTGTGAATAAACTGCTTCGTTTGTAAGTTCACTTGTAAACTGATGCTCTGCATCGGCCTGCAATTTTTGCGGGGGCAGTAAGGTTATCCACTCATTACTATTATCCAAAACGTTTTGATCATCATCACTCAAACAAGCTTCTATTGAACAGCTATCAGGATAATTACCTTTGAAATGACAGGTGTCTATCAGTATTCTTTTAATTGTTCCTGGAACGGCAAGTTTTACAATCACCCAATCCCTGTTACCAGGCGTTCGATTACGCTTTGTTTCCCAGCCATCACCCATGTTAATTCCACGATTTGGCATCAGCAAATTTCCCATAGCACTAAAAAACATGTCGTTACAGGCAAGAGCCTTACCACCATGGATAGCCGCTGCCAGATCAATTTCATGGTTTGGCAGCACATTATCCCATTTCTTATATACTTCACCATACACTCTAAATCTTGCTACACCACCATCCGGATAAATATGTAAACGGAGATGAGTAAAGATCTTATTGCTGCTAATTTCGTAGAAATTCTGGCTTCCGGCATCTAAGGAAGATTTGGAAAGAATTTCCTCCCATTCAACTGTTTCCCAATTTACACTTTCAACATCGCCTTCCAGGTTGGCGGCTTCGATGGAAGCATGGGGTGGATGATTTCCTAAAAAGAAATTAGTATCAATATCAACTCCGGCTAGCTTACCTGAAGTGGCAAGCCGGATAACAGCCCAATCGTGGCCTTGAGTTCTCTTTCTCCGGCTCTCCCATCCATCCATCCATTTTCCGCGATCAGTATATTTATCGGTTATAAAAATACCTCTTCCCTTCTTTAACAGATTTTCTTTTTCTGCAAAAAAGTCATCTGTAGCATATAAAACCTTTCCACCTAACTGTTCAGCAGCAAGGTCTATCAGGTTAGTAAATGCCGGCGATGATTTTATTATTTCTTTTACTTTCTCAAAAGCCATAGTAGTTAATAATTGGTAAATATTTTAATTAATTAATCTTATCTCTTGCTTACAGCAGGCAATTATGCAAACCTGATCGTTTCATTTAGAATAACTTTTCCATTCCTGGTTTCTTCATCTGCTATATTTCCATTCTTATACACTGTTACACCATTTACGATCGTTTCTACGATGCTGCCGCAAAGTTTTTCTCCTACATAAGGACTCATTTTATGCCGATGTAATACGGTTTCTTCTTTGATCAATTCAATTTCTGAAGGTCTCCATACCGTTAGATCTGCATCGAATCCAATATTGATCGTACCTTTCCTATGATCAAGTTGTAAAAATTTTGCAGGATTTTTTGTAAGTAATGGAATAAATTCCTCAAGATCAATAATATCTTTCAAGGCAGACCATGACGCGGGCAACAGAAATTGCAAACCAGCGATACCTCCCCAACCGGTTTCAAAATTGCCGGAATCAACTTTCTTTATTTCGGGAGGCGCCGGAGAATGATCTGTTGTTATAAAATCGAGAACACCGCTTTTTAATGCTTCCTTCAAAAGTGAATTATTAGCGGCTTCCCTTATAGGAGGTGCACATTTAAATAAAGTATTTTTATCTGCTATCTGTTCTGCTGAAAAATAAATATAATGAGCGCAGGTTTCAGCTGTTACCGGTAACCCTTCTGCTTTCGCTGCTTCAATAATTGTAAGTGCCTCTGCAGATGAAACATGAACAATGTGAACAGCACAATTATACTTCCTGCAAAGATCGATCATTAATTGCACCGCATCATTTTCCCATTTCCTGGGCCGGCTGGCCAGGTATTCTTTATAACTAGAAGGAAAAGAAGACAATGCGCTGTCAGCTTCTTTAATCAAAAGTTCGCAATGTGCCAGTAGCGGTAATCGATATTTTGCTATTATTGGCATTGCTTCACTTATGTCCGCTTCAGCAACATTTGGAAATTCATCTATTCCTGAAGGTGCCAGGAAACATTTAATTCCCGATACGCCTGCTAATATGAGTTCCTCAAGCCGATCAATATTTCCTGGTATTAATCCTCCATAAAAACCAACGTTAGCAAAAAGTTTATTTTCAGTTGAATGCAATTTCACTTCTAATGCTGCTAAGTTTGTAGTTACTGGACTCGCATTCAATGGCATATCAATAACAGTGGTAATTCCACCGGCTGCTGCTGCTTTTGTAGCTGTTTCAAATCCTTCCCAATCTGTTCTTCCCGGTTCATTGATGTGTACATGTGCGTCTATAATACCAGGCATCAAAATATCATTACCGGCATCTTCAGCGTCAATCGCTTTATACAGCAGCACATCAACAATTTTACCAGCATTTATTACTACCGTTGCAGGTTGCAGCCGGTCTTGAAACCAGCAACGCTCACTAAATATGCTTCTCCTATTTTGCATTTTCAAAATTATATAAACCCATTAACATCTTCTCCGGGGTTAATGGTGCAGAAAACTCAATATTACTGTGTGGGTTAAACGCCTTTATAGCATTGCGCAACGCAAAAAAAGTCCCAATACCATACATTAAAGGTGGTTCACCAACAGCCTTAGATTTAAATATAGCCAGGCTATCGTTATTAGTCTCTAAAAAATGAATGTCCAATATCTTTGGTACCGAATAAATATCAGGTACTTTATAGGTTGAAAGTGCATTGCTTCGTAAGCGGCCTTTCTCGTCATACACAATCTCTTCCATTGTCATCCAGCCAATTCCCTGTACTAATCCTCCTTCGATCTGCCCACGATCAATTAATTTATTCATGCTGTTACCAAAATCGTGAACAAGTTCTACAGCATCCACTTCATAAGTACCACGAATGCAATCAACCGTAACCGTTGTAATAGCGGTTCCATACACATGATAAGCAAAAGGATGGCCTTTTTCAGTTGTGTAGTTAAAATGAATATCCGGCGTTGCATAATGGCCGTGCTCACTGAGGCTAACCCTTTTTAGGTAAGCCGCCAAAATAAGCTCATTCCAGTTTAGCGGTACCGTTTCATTTCCAGCAAAAACCTTTTCATCTTTAATTTCGATGACGGAAGCATCACGATCAACTATTTCTGCTGCAACTGTTTTAATACGATTTAAAATATTTAAACAGGCTACCTCTACTGCCTTTCCATTCAAATCTGCAGTTGCACTGGCCGCAGATGGTGAAGTATTGGCAACCCTGTAAGTATTTGTTGAACTAACTTTAATTTTGGAGGCCGCGATAGAGAATACGGCAGCTGCTACCTGAACCATTTTTGTATTTACGCCCTGCCCCATTTCTACAGCACCAGTGCTTATTGTTACACTACCGTCCATGTATACATGAACCAACGCCCTTGCCTGGTTCATCAGGGTTTTAGTAAATGATATTCCAAAGCAGATCGGCATTAGTGAAATCGCTTTTTTAAAAAAGAGGTTACCGGTATTAAATTCCTCCACTTTGCTTGTAAGCCGGTCTAATTTATATAAACTGGCAGCCTTACCCCAGCAGGCCGCAGCTTCACTGGCTGCTATTTGACCGTATGGAAATTCATCCCCGGTTTTAATGAGATTTTTTTGTTGTATAACAGAGGCAGGTACGCCGAGGTTCTCTGCTGCTTTGGCAATTGCAGCTTCAATCACAAACATGCCCTGGGGGCCGCCAAACCCTCTAAAAGCAGTATTTGGCGGCAGATTGGTTCGGCAACTATATGCTGTTGCTGTTACATTAGCAATAAAATAACTATTAGTACAATGAAATAAAGTGCGCTCCAGCACTGCAGGCGACAGATCTGCAGCAGCGCCTGCATTCTGGTAAAAAGTAGCCTCATAAGCGACTATAGTATAATCTTCAGTAAGTCCAATTTTAAAATCTGAAGAATAAGGGTTTCTCTTACCAGTCATCCTCATATCTTCCATTCTATTAAGGCAGTATTTAACGGGTTTGTGTAAGTGATATGTTGCCAGTGCACAAAAAATTGCCCAGGGTGTTGCCTGGTCTTCTTTACCACCAAAACCGCCTCCAAGTCTTGTTACGTCAATTTCTAACCTGTGCATAGGAATTCCCAGTACAGCTGCCATGTGTCTTTGAACAGCCGTAGGCCCCTGCGTAGAAGAATATACTTTTATCGAATTGTTTTCTGCCGGCAATGCATAGGCTCCCTGTGTTTCAATGTACAGGTGTTCCTGACCGTTAGTTTCAGCTACCCCTTCAAAAATATAGGCACAATTTTTAAAAGCTTGGGCAGCATCTCCCATCTTAAAAGTTCTGGGTGAAACTATGAGTGAACCATTTTCTTTAGCTATCCTGGGATCTGTAACCACCGTAAGCTCATCTACCTCTATCTTAATTTTGTGCAAAGCTGCCTGTGCAATCCTGGCAGAAGTAGCCACTACAAAAGCAACGGGCATGCCATTAAAATGCACTTCATCTTCTGCAAGCAACGGTTCATCAGCAACAATTCCTCCAATTTGGTTTACACCGGGAATATCTTTATGAGTAAAAATGTGTACCACACCTGCCATCGCAATTGCATCAGTTAGATCGAGCGATCGTATTTTTCCATGAGCTACGGGTGAGCCATATACTGCTCCAAATAAAGTACCTGATAATAGCGGAATATCATCCAGGTAAACAGATTCGCCTCTTACATGGGTATATGAATCAATATTTTTCATGAAGCGCTGATCATTTTTTCTAATGGAATGGATGGAAATAATTTAATGAAATGTGCTTTTATAAGTTGAGACAGCAAAAGTCTTTTATAAACAGCTGTTCCCCGAACGTCGCTAATAGGAGCAATTTCCTTTTGCGCAATTTCAATAACTTCCTGAACCAGTTTTACCGAAACTGATTTACCAGTAAGGTGCTTACTACTATTTATTAAGAAGGCAGGTATAGGGCCTACGCCACCTGCTGATAAACCTGCTTCTTTAATAACAGCACCATCCATCTTTACATGTAAAGCTGAATTTACACTTGCAATATCAAGATAGGATCGTTTGCATACTTTTTCAAAACTAAAAAGATCATTTTCAGCGGGTAAAGCGAAGCTGATTTTTTCTATTATTTCATCATCTTCCTTTGCCAGTACCTTATAGCCTTTGTAAAAATCCCTCAGGGCAATGGCTCTTACTTCTGAGTTATTACGCAATATCAGCTTAGCATTCAGGGCAAGAAAAAATATTGTAAAATCTCCTATCGGAGAGGCATTTGTAAAATTACCGGCCAATGTTGCCATGTTACGTATTTGGGTAGACGAAACAAGCTTTATATGATTCTGAAGATCTTTAAAATATTGTTGGAACAATGAGGAACCGGCTATATCGGCGGCAGTAACGGATGCTCCCATCACACAGTTGTTATTTTCCTGCGTTATGCCATTCAATATTTCTTTGTCGAACAAAAAATTAATGTCCATATCTTCCAGTTCTTCATGCTGCTGCACATATAGGTCAGTTCCACCTGCCAGTTTTTTAACTGGTGACAATGTTATATTGCTTTCGTACGAATCGGAAATATCTGTTAATCGTTGTTTTATACCCAGGAAATAATGAGGAATAAAATTATTATCTACTGCAAATTGAAGCGGGTCTGCATTTCTTTCAGTTAACTTCTTTACAATAATTGCTGTAGCTCTTTCGATAGATTTATACCCTGTACAACGGCAGATATTACCATTTATAGCATCTATGGCATTTTCATAAACGAGCTTTTTATCAGTTATACAAAAACCGGTTAATGAAACTATAAAACCCGGAGTACAAAATCCACATTGGGTAGCACCCTCTTCTGCAAAGGCTTCCTGTACTGCATTTAAACCGGAGGTATTTATTCCTTCTATTGTTACAATGTGTTTACCCTGAGCATTTCCTAAAGCCATCAGGCAACTGGTAACAGAATGGTAGATGAGGTTTCCGTCTTTAATTTCACCAACTAAAACGCTACAAGCTCCGCAATCACCTTCCCGGCACCCTATCTTTGTGCCAGTTAGCTGATTTTGATATCGGATAAAATCCAACAGCGTAATTCCCGGCGCTAAAGAAGTTTTTATTTCTTTATCGTTTAGTATAAAATGTAGCAATCGAAATTTTTTAATAATCGATAAAGTTAAGATAATTGGATAAATGAGCATACAAACTATCAAACAATTTGAAAGCCCCGTTTATTTTAGACTAATTGCCCTTTGGGTAATTTGTGAAGCATTTGCAGGCGGCATCATGCATGGCATTAAACTTCCGTTTTCGGGGTTGATTGTAAGCAGCCTGGCAGTTATTTGTATTGTACAGATCGCCTGGCATGTTCCGCATAAATTTGCGATCATTAAAGCAACAATAATTGTAGCGATATTTAAGTTAATGCTTAGTCCGCATAGCCCACCAACCGCCTATATCGCAGTATTTTTCCAGGGACTTTTAGCAGAATTTCTATTTAGTGGCCATCGGCATTTTAAATTTTCTGCTATATTTCTGGCAACACTTGCGTTAGTAGAATCATCCATTCAAAGAATCCTGGTACTATTGATTGTTTACGGAAATGAATTTTGGAAAGCGGTAAATATTTATATCAACAAATTAACCGGAGATAAATCAATAACAAATTACAGTTTGTTCATTGCAATTGGATATATCCTTTTACATGCTATAATTGGTTTCTTTATTGGCTTATATGCTTCGGGATTAGCCAAAAAATCTGCAGGATTCAAAGACAAATATCCAGGTTATTTTTTGCCTGTTGAAACTGAACATGTATTTGAAGCCAATGCTAAAAAGAAGAGAAAAAAGCTGAAGTGGATCTTTGTGATCATATGGCTTTTTTTGCTGGCGTTAATGTTGCAAGCGTATTTTAAGCCATCGGAGGCATTAATTGATAAAGATGAAATCATAGGTCTGCTGCTACGGTCTGTACTTATCTTGCTGGGTTGGTATCTTTTTCTCGGGCCAATAATTCTATACTTTATTAAAAATCTGCTCACCCGCCAGCAGCACAAAAACAAATATGAGATGAGCGCTGTTTTGGAACTCCTTCCTCAATTTAAATCTATTTTCCGGAGAAGCTGGCAATTGAGCAAAAGTGCAAAAGGATTAAAAAGGTTACAGATTTTTTTCAGGATAATATTGATCAATACGCTTTCGATTGAACCACCGGTAAATGAGGAAATTTGAACTCTTACATTGTTTGATTTTGATCCTTAAATTTCATCACCTATACTTACTTATTTTCAAACAGCCACCAGAATGATCTCTTCTTCGTCTCTGTTTTTAGTCCGAATTTAGTTATGGCGTTTTCCTGGATATGTTTTACGGCTTCGGGTATCGAATCAGTAAACAAGCATAGCGAAAGGTCTTCGGGTGAAATTGTGCCTTTCTCTTTCATCTTATTTATATGTTCAATTAGGTCATGGTGAAATTCCCTGTCGAAGATAATGATGGGAAATTCTAACAGCATCTTTGTTTGTATCAATGTAAGGGCTTCAAAATATTCATCAAGCGTTCCAAAACCGCCGGGCATTACTACAAATACGTAAGAATATTTTATTAACAACGTTTTTCTAACGAAAAAATATTTAATACTCACCCATTTATCAAGGTAAGGATTTTGGTGTTGCTCATGTGGTAACACAATATTGCATCCAACACTTCTGCCGCCTGCTTCCCTGGCACCACGATTTGCAGCTTCCATTATACCCGGTCCTCCACCGGTCATAATTGTAAAACCGAGTTTTGCTATCTCACCGGAGAGCTCCTGCGCCTGCTTATAATAAGGGTGATCTTCCTTAAATCTTGCTGAACCAAATACAGTTACACACGGCCCAACGAAATGGAGTGTTCTAAAACCTTTTATGAACTCCAATAGAACATTTACGGCAAATCTAAATTCCTTCCAGCGATTTTGTGGTCCTTCTAAAAATTTTATCTCCGATTTTGTCATGAAAATATAATTGAAGTGAATATAGTTTTTATTTTTAAAGTTTGGGCTGCTGAGGTAAATTTTTGCTTACCGGGTTTTGAAACTACGCTCAATTTAAAAGTCGCAATTATCAATCATAAATTAAAATATCAGTTGGCTAATTTACATTTTAAGATCTAACCAATCATTTTCCTAATGATCTTTCCCAACGTCATTAATCCATAATCAATTTCTTCACTCCAGGGTTTTCCAAAACTA
Source organism: Ferruginibacter sp. (assembly GCA_031411955.1). Classification (GTDB taxonomy): domain Bacteria; phylum Bacteroidota; class Bacteroidia; order Chitinophagales; family Chitinophagaceae; genus Ferruginibacter. The sequence goes on along the minus strand of JANOCC010000026.1, from coordinate 23,166 downwards.
ATGCGAAGACAGTGGGAATAATTACAATTGGCTGAGAATATTTTTCCTGGAACGATTGAAATATTTTGCCTGATACCTTCTGTCCTTAATTTAAAAGTGTCTACCTTCTTATTTAACTGAATCCATAAGCTGAAGCCACCGTGAGGCCTGGAAACTTTTGTATCAGAAGGAAAATACTCAATGATCGCCTGCACATACCGTAAACTTTGTGTATGCAAAGCTTTTCGCAGATTTTTGAGGTGATACTCGTAGCGGCCGTATTTTAAGTAATGAGCCATAGCCGCCTGTGTTAGTGTGGGACTGCTTATTTGCTGAATACGTTTGAGGTGTTTAACCTGTTCAAAATACTTTCCCGGAATAGCCCATCCTATCCGGTAACCCGGTGCAAGAGATTTAGACAACGACGAGCAATGCATTACCATTCCCTTGCTATCGAAATACTTACATGTTTTAGGTCTGCTCTTACCGAAATATAGTTCTCCATAAATATCATCTTCAATTAATGGAACCTGGTATTTCGTGATCATTTCTACGAGCTTTTTTTTATTTTCTTCAGGCATGCAACTGCCAAGCGGATTATTAAAATTTGGAATGGCCACAACTGCCTTAACTTTATATTTCTTTATCGCCTTCTCTACGCTATCCAATTGTAAGCCGGTAACAGGATCTGAAGACAACTCTACTACTTTCAATCCTATGCTTTCAATAGCCTGGTATATCCCAAAATAATTTGGACATTCAATGGCAACGGTATCTCCATAATTGGTAACTGCCTTCAGGCAAAGCGTAATGGCATCCAAACAGCCTGATGTTATCAATACCTCATCAGCATTAATTTTACCGCCCCAATTAAAAGCGAGTTTTGCGATCTGCTGGCGTAACTCGAGGTTACCTTGTGTATGTTCGTAGTTGATACAGTTATCCCTGGTATTTCGCAATGCATATACAACTGATTTATTGATCTTGGCGGTTGGCAATAATGTGGCGTCTGGTACTGCAAGTGCGAGGTTGATCAAATCGGGTGAAACTATATCGAGGTAAATAGATGCAATCATTTCTTTTACACTAACGGTGTGGGATAGTGCATCAGGTACTACCAGGTTTGGAAGTTGTGGGAAACGCCTGAAGTTAAATCTTACATAGTAGCCGGACTTAGGCCTGGATTCTATCAGGCCACGCCCCTCAAGGTGATAATAAGCCTGGAAAGCTGTACCCATACTAATACCATACTCTTCGCTTAATACTCTTACTGATGGAAGCTTATCCCCAATTCTCAACACTTCTGTTGAGATCATTTTCTCCAGGCCGTTAGCTACCTGCAGGTAGAGATGACCTTCTGAGTGTAACTTATTTTTTCTCATTTGCATATATGTTTTGCTGATACCTGTTGCAAAATTATTTTTAATGGCAGTGCCGAAGTTTTCAGAAACCCTTTTCCTGCTATTCCCTTAAAAGTTATGATACTTAAATGCGAAAAACATTATTCGGCTGCATCCCATTGCCAATACTAAGGTATTATTTAGCATTTGTAAAAAAATCTGATCTAGTCAAAATTAACAAATCTGAATCTGTTTTATTTCAAATTTTATTTCAAATTTTGTAAAATTAATTCTCCAGGCAAAAACATAAGTGAAATGAATGGCATCAGTATAGTTCCTTATGAACATAAACACCAGCCGTTTTTTGAACGATTTAATCGCCAATGGATAGAAGAATTGTTTGTTATGGAACCGGTTGATGAATTTGTACTAAAAAATCCCGAAGCTGCTATCCTCCATAACGGTGGCATCATTTTAATGGCATTATGTAATGAGGTAGTTGCCGGCACGGTAGCATTAAGAAAAACAAATGTGAGTGAGTATGAATTTACCAAGATGGCTGTAGATAAAGATTTCCGTCGCCTCGGAATAGCCGAGGCTCTGAGTTTGGCCTGTTTTGAAAAAGCAATTGCAATGGGCGCTTCCAGGATCATTCTCTATTCGAATACAAAAAATGCTGCAGCACTTAAATTATACCAAAAGTTGGGATTTAAACAGCTGCCTGTAGAGCCGGGAGTGTATCAAAGAGCAAACGTTAAGATGGTTTATCATTTACCATCAAAATCAACTTTCATTTAATAATAATTGTAAAAGATATGGAACAACTAACAGCAATACCCGTACAAAAAATCAGAACATCAAAACTGGCCGAAGCTGATTTTGAAAATCTTGAATTTGGAAAATACATCTCGGACCACATGCTTATTTGCGATTACGAATCAGGTGAATGGGAACAGCCACAAATAATGCCCTTTGCAAACTTTTCAATAAGCCCTGCAGCACTTGCATTACACTATGGGCAAACGGTATTTGAAGGAATGAAAGCTTTCCGAATGATTGATGGCAGTATTAATATTTTCAGATTGGATAAACATTATGAAAGATTTGTAAAATCGCTGGAAAGAATGTGCATGGCCGTGGTGCCCAGGGATATTTTTTCAGAAAGCCTGATGGCACTGGTAGAAACAGACAATGCCTGGGTACCAAACAAACCTGGTACAGCGCTTTACCTAAGGCCGTTTGTGATAGCTAGTGAAGAAAAGTTTGGCGTTAAGATAGCAGATGAATATAAATTTATCATTTTCACCGGACCCGTACCTTCATTATATGCCGCCCCTATTAAGGTAAAAGTTGAAACTGAATTTGTTAGAGCAGCAAAAGGTGGAACAGGCTTTGCAAAATGTGGTGGCAATTATGGAGCTTCTTTTCTTCCTACAAGAAGAGCAAAAGAAGAAGGTTTTGACCAGGTATTGTGGACAGATGCAAGGGAGCACCGTTACATTGAAGAATCAGGGATGATGAATGTTATGTTTGTAATTAACAATTTGCTGGTTACAGCCCCGTTAAGTGATAGCATTTTAGATGGCGTTACCCGTGATTCGTTATTAACCATTGCAAAAGATCTTGGTTATAATACAGCAGAAAGGCCTGTATCTGTAGAAGAACTGGAAAATGCACTTATAAACGGAACACTTACTGAAGCATTTGGTGCCGGTACTGCTGCCGTAGTAGCTCCTATAAAAATTATCAGCATACATGATAAAAACCATGAGTTACCTGGCTATCACCCGGATAACCTTTGTTTTAAAATAAAAGAACAGTTAGAAAAAGTGCGAACCGGTGCTGCGCCTGACCTTCATGGGTGGAATTTTATTGTAAACCCTTTGGAAAATGCCCGGTAATTAAAAAGAAAATGATTGATACAGTTCAAAAAAAACAGGGGCCAGGATAGAAATCCAGCCCCGTTTAAATCCAATATCCTATGAAAAACCGATGCAAACCTATATCTTATTAACTATAAAAATTAAATGGGAATGTTAAATAAAAAAGAAATAAACTGTTAAGTGTAAACGCAGTTGATCAATTGTAAAAAATGAACTTTTTACGTTAGCAAGTTTTGATAACTTTTACATAAAACAGACTGACGATTTTAAAAGCATTATTTAGTTGTTAAATAGCCGGCAAGTCACTTATTGAATAACTCAGTTGACAACTTAATTTATCCGGAGCGCACAACTGGCAAAAAGGGTATAACCTTATAAAGCACCCTTACTGGAGGGTATTGAAGCCGTCTGCTTTTCTTATTTGGAAAGTTGGTTACTCTAAATATGCAGATCAGGAAATGTTTGGCGATGTTGGAATCTGGAAACAACAACTTCTTTAACAACAAAATCACTACTAAATACTTTCCCTTGAAATCTTATTTTCTGAAACCTGGAAAAGTCCTTTTCTTGACAATGATGCAGCGAGTATCTTATTTATATCTGTTAAGCCACCTTTTACAAAAATCATGGCAAGCCTTAAAAGAGAAGCAGCAACAACAGGGTAAGCAGCATCTAAATCTGTAAAGCCTTTAGCCTGTACTGATTTCATTAAGCTCTTTATTGAAATCACATTCCATTCTTTGGTCATAGTTCTATCGAGCGTAACAATATGGTCGTTTGCCGGTACAGGCGAACTCACGTCTATTGCCTCTTGCATCAGCCGGGCAATTTCATCCCAATCCGATGAATGAAGTATTTTGTTCTTGATCCGGATAATATTTGTAACGGCGTTTATCTGTTGGGGAGAGTTCATAGCTATTTAGAAATTAAGTAGATAGGTTACGAAAATACTATTTATAGATTTTTAATTACCGCAAGTTTATTCACAAAATAGAATTTATGTTGACAACTACTTACAAAAAATCATAGGATTCCGTAGCGGAATCCTATGATTTTTTGAAAAGTATCGGGGTCGAACCGACGACCTCCCCGAATGCTTTCGGGACGCACTAACCAACTGAGCAAATCAACCATTCAATATATTTTCTGCTTTTCTTATTTTTAATTTCAAGCTCTCTTTGCATTGCCTCGCTTCTAGATTCAAATGCTTCAGTGTATTTAACTTCCCAATCAGCAGCTTTTTTTGTTGATTTACTTCCCGAATTTTTATGCCGATAAATACGATCCTCCATATCTGCTGAATGACCAACATAATATTGGTCTAGTGATTGGGAATATAATATGTAAACATGATAGGCCATAATAAAAAATCCTGCCGAAGCAGGATTAGATTTGTGGAGAGTATCGGGGTCGAACCGACGACCTCTTGCATGCCATGCAAGCGCTCTAGCCAACTGAGCTAACCCCCCGCGGATTGCAAATATAAAAGCATTGCCTTAAGGTTCAAAATGTATTTTAAAAAATACTTTCGCCGGCAATGTTTTTCACACGAAAACATTGCTATGATAATTTCAAGATCAACAACGCACCAGGATGGCTGAAAGGAACCAGCATTATATTTTAAATCGTTTGCCGCCCGGTAAAGTGGCAGTTAAAACCGTTTATAACCTTATACAATAAAAGTGCGAACCTCAGTCCGCACTTTCTATTTTTTAAAATAACTTTTCGTTTTAAAAACCTTAAACCCTCCAACCCTTCAACCTTTCACTCCTTCCTTAATCACCCCAAATCTCTTCTTTCCCTTCAAGCCATTCTTTCACTAAATTGGTGGTAACAGATTTTGGCCTCTCCAGAGGAAACCCTAAAGCCCTGTCCCAGCAAAGGCTGGCTAACACTCCCAGTGCTCTTGACACACCAAAAAGTACGGTATAGAATTCATATTCCTGCATACCATAATGAACCAGTAATGCACCACTATGTGCATCTACATTTGGCCATGGGTTTTTAATTTTAGCAATGGATTGTAAAACTGGTGGAACTGCCTCATAAATATTCCATACAGTTTGCACCAAAGGATCGTCGGGCATATGTTTTTTACCAAATTCCATTTGCGCAGTAAAGCGGGGATCTGTTTTACGCAACACGGCATGGCCGTAGCCTGGCACCACTTTTCCTTCACTCAGGGTTTTCTTTACATATTCCTCGATCTGTTCTTTTGTTGGTGCGTCTGAACCAATCTGTTCTCTTAATTCAAATATCCACTTTATCACTTCCTGGTTCGCAAGTCCGTGCAGTGGGCCCGCAAGGCCATTCATACCTGCAGCAAAACTAAGGTAAGGGTCACTGAGTGCAGATCCCACCAGGTGAGTAGTATGCGCAGAAACATTTCCTCCCTCATGATCTGCATGAATCACCATATACAGCCTCATTAATTCTTTAAAACCTTCGTCTTCAAAACCCATCATATGAGCAAAATTACCTGCCCAATCCAACAAACCATTTGGCTGAATATGATCTCCGTTCTTATACTTACGGCGATAGATATACGCAGCTATTCTTGGCAACCTTGCTATCAGGTCCATCGAATCGTCGAACACTGCATCCCAATAATCTTTCTTGCTCATACCTTTTGCATAGCGCTTGGCAAACTGGCTTTCTGTTTGAAGTGCCATAATAGCAACCACAAATTGCGTCATTGGATGCGTGGCTACAGGTAAAGCTTCAATGGTAGCAAAAACGTGATTTGGTACGTGGCTTCTGCGTTGCCAAACACTGCTTAAATGCTGAACATTTTCCTCAGTTGGCAGGTCGCCTACCAACATCAGGTAAAACAGACCCTCTGGCAATGGTTCGGAACCTCCGGCTACTTTAGGAAGTTTTTCCCTGAGCTCTGGTATAGAATATCCGCGAAAACGAATTCCTTCTTGTGCATCAAGCAGCGAGGTTTCAGTAACAAGCCCGGTCATTCCTCTCATACCCTGGTAAATCTGGCTAAGGGTAACTTCACCTATCTTTTTTTCGCCATGCAGCTTTAATAGATCTTTAATTTCGGCAGCAGTTGCATCCGCCTTTTCCTTAAACCTGTCTTTTATAATACCCATAATTGAGATGTTATATGATATAGTTGAATTTGATTTTTCGGTATCTGGCAGTTGTATTTCATGGCAACAGCCTTGCGTCGCACTCTTGTACCAACCTGCAAAATGGCATCAATTTTTAATAGCCTTAAAATTACGTTGCCTCCCGCTGCTAAACAAAAGTTTTAAAAGAAAGTTTACGGAAATGATTAAGGATTATCTATTTAGGCGCTTTCTTATAAAGGTAATAAGCAAGTATCCCAAAAATTATGTTAGGAATCCAGGCAGCCAGCCAGGGAGTAAAATCTCCTTTTGTGGCAAATACCAATGTCAACCTGCTAAAGAGTATATAAAGTACGCTTAAGATCACGCCCAACGCCAAGTGAAATCCGCTTCCACCCCGTACTTTTCTGGAAGCCAGCACCGCTCCGATGATAGTAAGTATAAGTACTGATACAGGTATTGCATCGCGGTTATAACGCTCTACTAACAATGTATTCAGCATTTCCGAACCCCGCACGCGTTCTTTTGCAATAAAACGGTTCAGCTCCGGCGTTATCATCTGGTCTTTTAAATAATCATCCTTTCTAAGATCAATGGGTTTAAAATCGTAGTTCATCAGCTTTTTCTTGCTCATGGTAACGGTTTCATTGATAGCATGAATTTCCCTTTCCATTACATTATTCAACGCCCATTTACGGGAAGCTGTATCCCAGTTAAAACTAAGGGCACGGAGATTATATATCATCCGGTTGTCCTTAAACTTCTGCAGAAAAAAATTAGATCCTGATTTAGAAATTGTATCGTAACCACGTATGCCGATCATGCTATTGGCATCAAGGTTAAAATAAATATTTTGTTTGTAGGTAGACCGGGATGCATCCGGTGCATTATTCACATCTACATAGTTCTTTTCAAAATCTGCCCATTTCCTGTTTGCTTTTGGCACCACATACTGATAACCCAACCATAGCAGGGATGATAACATCAATCCACCAACAACATAGGGTAATAAAAATCTACGATAACTAACGCCGCTGCTTAAAATGGCTATCACCTCCGACCTGCCAGCCATTTTTGAAGTAAAAAAAATAACAGAGATGAAAACGAAAAGTGGAAAAAGCATGGCATCTATCCTTGGGATAAATCCAAAATAATAATCAACTATGATCCTTGTTACGGAGAGTTTCGACTTTACAAAATCTTCTGTTTTTTCACTGATATCTATCACCACTACGATGGCTGTAAACAGTAAAAGGCAAAAGAAAAAAGTAGTAAGATATTTTGATAATATGTATTTGTCTATTTTCTTCATCCAAACCGGAAAGATAAATGAAATATGAATGTTTAACAGAAAACTGGGTTGTTAAAAATTATATCAGCCAAAAGAACTAATTAGCATGCACGAAATGAGGAAAGCGTTTCTTTGTTTAATGCTCAACCAGGGTGGCGATGCCTTTAGCGGCTATCCATCCGGTTGTCCATGCATTTTGAAAATTGAATCCGCCGGTTACGCCATCTACATTTATCACTTCGCCCGCAAAAAACAATCCCGGAACAATCTTACTTTGCATTGTGTTCACATCAATCTCATCCAGCTGTATGCCACCGGATGTAACGAATTCTTCTTTAAAAGTAGTTTTCCCCTTCACCTCAAATTCATTCGCACATAATGTCTTCACAAGTTTATTTTGTTCTTTAGCCGGCAAATCGGCCCAGCGCATTTCTTCGGGTATTCCACATTGTTGTAAAAAATATTCCCACAACCTCGCGGGTAAAGAAAATGGATTTCTATTGTATATCTTTTGAGCGGCAACGTTGAACCTTACCTGCTGAATCTTTTCTTTAAGGCTATTCTCATGAAATTCCGACAGCCAGTTTATTACGATGCCAAAGTGATATTTTTTTTCGGCAAATTCCCTTGCGCCCCAGGCTGATAGCTTTAAAACAGCCGGCCCGCTTAAGCCCCAATGTGTGATAAGTAATGGCCCGGTTTGCAGTAATTTACTACCTGCTACTTTTATTGAAACATTTTCCAGGCTAATTCCCATTAAGGATGTGATATTGTTTTGCGGAATATTAAATGTAAATAATGAAGGAACCGGATCTTCAATGTGATGGCCTGTTCTTGTAAGCCATTCAAACTGGGAAGACTTAGGATAACCGCCGCTGGCTACACAAATATAATCTGCTGCTAGTGTTCTCCCATTTTTAAGTTGCAGTTCAAAATGGTTACTTTTTAACTGCTCACGCAAATTGATTGTGGCCAGCTCTGCATTCATTAATATCTCAACCTTGTATTTATTGGCTTCCCTTAAAAGGCAGTCTATGATAGTTTGTGAGTCGTTTGATTCGGGGAACATTCGTCCATCCGCTTCTGTTTTAAGTTTCACTCCCCGTTCTTCAAACCAATTTATGGTATCAACTGTAAAAAAATGATGAAAAGCTTTCTTTAAAAAATTAGCCCCTCTTGGGTACTTCTTAATCATTTCAGCAATACTATCGCATTGGTGGGTGACATTGCACCTTCCCCCGCCACTTATTTTAACCTTGCTTAAAAGTTTAGCTGACCGCTCAATTATAATTACCTGTATGCCAGGATATAACTTCGCTGCGTTTACTGCACAAAAAAAACCTGCTGCACCTCCACCAACTACAACAAGTTTCTTAGTATCCATATTTCCCTTTTTGAATTATACTACTGCGCTTACTGCCCCGCAGATATTGCGCTGTTGAATACAATCCGGTTGTTTTAAATTATCAATCGTAACTCCAGCTTAAATTTTTATTAGCTTTCTCTGCTGCTTCAATTTCTTCAAAGGAAGAAAGGATATCAGGATCGCCGCTGGTAATACAAACATCATGTTCAAAATGCGCTGAAGGTTTCCTGTCTTTTGTAAGCACAGTCCAGCCATCATTTAAATGCACAACTTCTTTCACTCCCATGTTTATCATGGGCTCAATTGCCAGCACCATGCCCGCTTTTAATTTAGCTCCGGTACCTTTTTTACCATAGTTGGGAACCTGTGGATCTTCATGCATTTTTCTGCCTACTCCATGACCAACCAATTCTCGCACAACACCGTAGCCATGCTTTTTTTCTGTGAATTCCTGTATGGCGTTTGCAATATCTCCTACACGGTTTCCCTGGCGTGCTTTTTCGATACCCAGGTATAATGATTGCTTCGTAACTCTCAATAATTGTTTCACATTATCTTCCACTTCTCCTATCGCGTAGGTATAAGCGCTGTCGCCATGGAAGCCATTTTTATAAACACCGATATCCAGTGAAATAATATCACCTTCTTTAAGTAACTGCGTTCCCGGAAAACCATGCACCACCGATTCATTAACAGAAATACAAGTTGCATAGGCGTAACCGTTATAATTCATGAAGGAAGGCACAGCCCCGTTATCCCTGATGAAAGTTTCAACAAGGTCGTTCACTGCCAGAGTATTGATTCCTGCCTTTAATATCTTAACTGCTTCTGCATGTGCCTTGCCTACCATCAGGCAACTGTGGCGCATTATTTCAATTTCCTCTTTTGATTTATACTGTATCATTCAACTAAGATTTTAATGCTGTTGTAAGGTTAAAATTATTCTCACTTTTTACACTGCTGCATTTACCGGCATTATAACGGCGCTCCGTCTTCACAAATAAGATTCATGTAAAGTTTGCATAAAAACAGATCACGGCTATAATTAAAACTAAAAGAAACCCCAACGATTTTGTCGTCAGGGTTTTATAAAAAGCTGTTAATATAAATTTCTTAAATCCCGGAAGCGACAGCCTGCCTGCCCTGTAATCTTCCACTACTCATTAAGCCATCATATTGGCGCATCAGCAACTGGGTTTCAATTTGCTGCAGGGTATCCAGTACAACTCCTACCATGATCAGCAATGAAGTTCCGCCAAAGAAGGTTGAGAAACTTTGCGTCATACCAAATACCAGTTCAAAAATACCTGGAAGGATACCTACCAATGCCAGTAAGATAGCGCCTGGTAATGTGATACGATCCATGATAGTACCAATATAGTCTGCAGTAGGTTGACCAGGTTTTACACCTGGAATAAACCCATTGTTACGCTTTAATTCATCTGCCATTTGCTTTGGATTAAAGATAAGAGCAGTGTAAAGGAAAGTGAAAGCGATTACACAAACCGAATACACGATCATGTAAACAACATTGGTGTGGTCTGTAAAATATTTCGCCCATCCGTCTCCGGTGAAACCAGTAAATATTGTTGGTAAAAACAGGATAGCCTGTGCGAAGATAATTGGCATTACACCGGCAGCATTTACTTTTAAAGGCAGAAAGTTACGGGCTCCACCAAACTGGCGGTTTCCTACGATCTGCTTAGCATAGTTTACAGGAACTTTCCGGGTACCCTGTACCAACATGATCAGCCCCATTATAATACCAACCAGGAAAAGAATTTCAATCAACATGATCAATAATCCACCAGCACCTCTTTGAGCAATCCTTGCAGACCATTCCTGTCCGAATGCCTGTGGAAGACGGGCTAGAATACCGATCATAATAATTATCGAAGTACCGTTTCCAAGTCCTTTATCAGTAATTTTTTCGCCCAGCCACATAACAAACAATGTGCCTACAGTAAGTATTACAACAGTAGATACCCAAAAAAGACTGGCACCGTAACCCGGAATCAACGCTGCTGCGTTGCTGGGACTTCTTAGGTAACCAATATAAGCTGCAGCCTGGAAAGCTGTAACGATCACGGTAAGATAACGTGTCCAAGAATTAATTTTTTTCCTACCGCTTTCTCCTTCTTTCTGAATTTTAGCCATCTGGGGAACCAGGATGGTCATGAGCTGCATAAAAATGGATGCAGAGATATAAGGCATGATACCTAATGCAAATATGGACGCCTTTGAAAAAGCGCCACCCACAAAAGCATCCAGCAAACCAAGCATACCGTTCTGAGAACTATCATGCAGGTTAGCTAACTTATTAGGATCAATACCAGGAAGAACAATGAATGAACCCAGGCGATAAATAAATAACAATAATAAAGTAAATGTTATTTTATTACGCAATTCCTCAATGCTCCAGATATTTTTAATTGTTGTTATGAACTTCTTCACAGAATTAAATCGATTTAATTGTTTGCGCTAAAAAGTAAAGACGCATTATCATACGCCTACCTTCCTGCGGGAAGGTGGGCAAATATCGGAAATTTATTTCACTATTTCTATAGTACCTCCTGCAGCTTCAATGGCAGCTTTCGCCTTGTCGCTCACAGCATTAACTTTGAAGGTAAATTTACCTTTCAATTCGCCGTTACCAAGAACCTTTACAGAGTCTGTTTGGCTGATAAGTCCGTTAATGTATAAATTCTGCAAATTAAATTCGGTAATACCGTATTTTTCTGCGTAATGATCTACCTGTCCGATGTTGATTACTTTAAATTCGATGCGGTTAATATTCTTAAATCCACGCTTAGGAATACGGCGCTGGATTGGCATCTGTCCACCTTCATGAGCTTTCTTGCTCTTGTAACCGGCGCGACTTTGTCCACCTTTGTTACCTTTAGTAGAAGTTCCACCTTTACCACTTGCTTCACCACGTCCGATACGTTTTTCTTTGTGAGTAGCGCCTTTCGCAGGCTTGAGTGTATGTAAATTCATTGTATGTTGATTTTAGACTTACGGGGTATCACCCCTCGCTTGATTAATTAATTAAATTGTTGGATTTTTATTTAAAATAAAAATCCGGAGTGGCATTATGCTTCTTCCACTTTCACCAGGTGATGAACTTTAGTTACCATTCCAAGTATTTGTGGAGTAGCAACTACTTCTACTGTAGCGTTCATTTTCTTCAAACCCAATGCGATCATTGTTCTTTTTTGACGCTCAGATCTGTCGATAACACTTTTAACCTGGGTTACTTTTATTTTTTTCATGATTCTTATTATTTATGATTTATGATCCTGTTTCATGACATGTAAACAATACAACATCACTCCTGCAGCATCATACATTTATAATCCTATCCGTTGAAAACTTTCTTTAACGAAATATTCCTGGTTTTTGATATAGCTATTGGTTCACGCAAGGTTGCCAATGCTTTAACGGTTGCTTTAACCACGTTGTGTGGATTAGCTGATCCCAGGTTCTTTGCAAGAACGTCGGTAATACCGGCTAATTCAAGTACAGCACGCATACTACCTCCGGCAATTACACCGGTACCATGAGCAGCTGGCTTTATCAACACTTTTGCAGCACCTTCTTTGCTTAGCTGGTCGTGAGGAATGGTACCATGCATAATCGGAACTTTAATAAGGTTCTTTTTAGCATCTTCAATTCCTTTAGTAATAGCTTCCTGAACTTCTTTAGCTTTTCCAAGTCCGTGGCCTACCACACCTGCCTCGTTACCTACAACCACCAGGGCAGAAAAACTAAATGCACGTCCGCCCTTAGTTGTTTTTACCACACGGTTAATGGCAACTACTTTCTCTTTAAGTTCGAGGTCACCAGCCTTCATTTTATTTACAGTTACGTTTGACATGTAAGTTCTTATTAGAATTTATTCAAAAAAATTAAAAAACCAGTCCTGCTTCCCTTGCGCCTTCTGCAACCGCTTTCACGCGGCCATGATAGATGTAACCACTACGGTCGAATATCACTTTAGAAATACCAAGTTCAACTGCTTTTCTGGCTATAGCTTCCCCAACCATCTTGCTTTTATCAGTTTTAGGTGCTTTTTGAGCACTGATATCTTTTTGTTTTGATGAAGCAGCCGCGATAGTTGTACCTGTGCTGTCGTCGATCAACTGCGCATAGATATCGCTGTTACTTCTAAATACAGTAAGACGTGGAGTACCAGTAGTTCCGCTGATCTTCTTACGGATGCGATACCTTATCTTTTGTCTTGCACTTGATTTGTTGTTCATTTTCTTTTATTTATTTTCCCGATGCTGCCGGGAATGATTTAATGTTTGATGCTTGATGCTGGATTCTTGATTCTGGATTCTTGATGCTTGATGCTGGATTCTTGATTCTTCATTATTTAATCCAGATTCGAACTAGTATCCAGTATCCAATATCCAGTATCCAATATCCAGTATCCAGTATCCAATATCCAGTATCCAGTATCCAGTATCCAGTACTAAGCTTATTTACCAGCCGACTTACCAGCTTTTCTCCTCAGGATCTCACCTTCAAATTTAACACCCTTACCTTTGTATGGTTCTGGCTTGCGCAGGCTACGGATTTTAGCACATACCTGGCCAAGCAATTGTTTATCGATACTTTCCAGGATAATCATTGGATTTTTACCTTTTTCCTGTTCAGTTTTTATTGTTAGCTCTTTAGGTATTTCAAAAATGATATTATGAGAATATCCCAAAGCAAGGTCTAATAAATTACCCTGGCTGGCTGCTTTATAACCCACACCCACCAGTTCAAGTTTTTTAGAATACCCTTCTGTAACTCCCTTAACCATATTACTGATCAAAGAACGGTACAGGCCATGCATAGCACGGTGACGAATTTGGTCTGTAGGACGTTTAAATTCTATTTTATCTTCTGATATCTCTACTTTGATATCCCTGTCGATCGCCTGCTTCAATTCTCCTTTTGGACCTTTTACAGTAACAACGTTTTCGTTGCTAACGTTAAAGGTTACACCCTTTGGCATGTCAACCGGTTTTTTACCTATACGACTCATAAAATCTGATTTGAAAAATTTAAAAATATTTTTTGAAAATGAATTGATTGCGGTCAGCTATGTATAGAAAGCTTAATTCAATCTTTAATATTTACCGGAACTCATTTTCAACTTCTCCGGAAAACCTAATCTTTAAAAAAAGATTAGAATATATTACAAAGCACTTCACCACCTACGTTTTGTGCTTTTGCTTCTTTATCAGTCATTACACCTTTTGAAGTAGAAACGATGGCAACGCCCAAACCATTCTTCACACGTTTAAAATCTTCCGGCTTTGCATAGCTACGTAATCCCGGGCGACTAACTCTTTCCAGGCTTTGAATAACAGGCAATTTTGTAGTAGGATCGTATTTAAGTGCGATCTTGATTACACCTTGCTTGCTGTCATCTTCAAATTTGTATTTTAAAATATAACCTTTATCGTACAGAATTTCGGTGATGCGCTTTTTCAGGTTGCTCGCAGGAATTTCCACGATGCGGTGATTAGCCATCTGAGCGTTACGAATTCTTGTTAAATAATCTGCGATTGGATCAGTAACCATTGTTATGTTGTGTTAAATGAATTAAATAATTTTTTACAATGCGATATCCTGGTGGATGCTGGGTTCTGGATTCTGGATGCTAGGTTCTGGATGCTGGATTCTGGAAGAATCTTATCTAGTATCTAGTATCTAGTATCTAGTGTCCAGTATCTAGTGTCCAGTATCTAGTCCCTACCAACTAGCCTTTGTCACACCCGGAATCTTTCCGGCAAGTGCCATATCCCTGAACATATTACGGCTTACACCGAAATGGCGGATATAACCTCTTGGACGACCTGTGAGTGCGCACCTGTTTTTTAAACGAACAGGAGAAGCATTTTTAGGCAACAGATCCAATGCTGCATAATCTCCGGCTGCTTTAAGGGCAGCTCTTTTTTCTGCAAAACGGGCAACGATCTTTTCCCTTTTAGCCTGCCTGGCTATGATTGATTTTTTTGCCATGATTTAACTTTCAGATTTTTTTATATTTTTAAACGGCATTCCTAGTTCTTTTAAGAGTTCAAAAGCCTCTTCATTTGTACCGGCTGTAGTTACAAAAGTAATATCAAGCCCTGTGATCTTATTTACTTTATCAATATCTATCTCAGGAAAAATGATTTGCTCTGTAACACCTAAAGTGTAGTTTCCACGGCCATCAAATGCTTTGTCGTTGATACCTTTGAAATCACGTACACGTGGCAGTGATACTGAAACCAGCCTGTCTAAAAATTCATACATTTTTACACCGCGTAAAGTAACCCTTGCTCCAATTGGCATGTTCTTACGAAGCTTAAAGTTTGAAATATCTTTCTTAGACATAGTAGCTACGGCTTTTTGACCTGTGATGTTTGTTAATTCATCAATAGCTACATCAATCAGCTTCTTATCTGTTACCGCACCATTCACACCGCGATTCAAACAAATCTTGGTAAGTTTAGGTGCCTGCATTACAGTTTTATAACTGAATTTCTTCATTAAAGCAGGTACAACTTCTTTCTTGTACTTATCTGCTAATCTTGGAGTATTAGTAGTTGTGCTCATTATTTGATTACCTCCCCTGATTTTTTAGCGATTCTTATTAATTTACCGTTTTCGCGGGTGCGCTTTACTTTAGTTGGCCCGCTTGTTTTTGCATCCCAAAGCATTACGTTGCTGATAGCAATCGGTGCTTCCTGTTTCTGGATACCACCTTTTGTATTTTGCGCTGTTGGCTTGGTATGTTTGGTAACGATGTTAACACCTTCTACCAACACACGGCTTTTTTCGATAATTACTTCCAGCACTTTGCGGGGCTTCTTCAAATCTTTATCCTCACCGGTGATAACCACAACCTGGTCGCCTTTTTTAATGCTGAATTTCGGTTTAAATCTTGTACTCATTTTATTTTTAGCTTTTAGCTATCAGCTTTTGCTTTTAGCTTGTTTAAATCTTTATTTTCTGCTAACAGCTATATACTATCAGCAGCCCGCTTACAATACTTCAGGAGCAAGGGAGATGATCTTCATGTAACCTTTATCCCTTAATTCACGAGCCACCGGCCCAAAAATACGCGTACCTCTTGGTTCGTCTGAATTGTTCAACAATACAACTGCGTTATCATCAAAACGAATGTATGAACCATCTTTACGACGTAATTTATTCTTAGTTCTAACAATAACCGCTTTGCTTACAGTACCTTTTTTGATACCGCCAGCAGGCATTGCGTCTTTCACGGTAACAACAATCTTGTCGCCGATCTTTGCATAATCCTGTCCGCTGTTTCCAAGTACACGAATACAAAGTACTTCTTTAGCACCGCTGTTATCCGCTACATTTAGTCTGCTCTCTTGCTGAATCATGTTTTTATTATTTATGATTTATGATGTATGATATTTGATATCATTCGATCCAAACCAGTGTTTAATTATTTGTTAGGTATCTCAGCAGGATGGAAATCTTAGATCTCACATCGTACATCCCCCATATTACTTTACTTTTTCAACTACCTCAACCAATCTCCACCTTTTAGTTTTGCTCATCGGGCGTGATTCCATGATCTTAACTGTATCACCGATACTGCACTCATTTTTTTCATCATGAGCATGAAAGCTGGTTGTTTTCTTAAGGAACTTTCCGTAAAGCGGATGCTTGATCTTACGTTCTACTTTTACAGTGATGGTTTTATCCATTTTATTACTGGATACTACACCTACCCTGGTTTTCCTTAAATTCCTGTCAACGGTTGTTGTTGTTGTTGTTGTTTCCATCATTATTATTTTATTGGATTATGCTCCAATTTGTGTTTTTCTTAATGCTGTTTTTAAACGGGCAATATCCCTTCTCAGAGAACGAATGCTCTGAGGATTTTCCAAAGGAGCAATAGCGTGTGCGAAGCTCAACTTCTTAATACGCAATTCATCTTCCTGGATTTTTGCAACCAGTTCCGCCTCGCTCAAACCATTAAGGCTTTTTACAAAATCTACTTTTTTAGACATTTTCTTTATTTTGAAAATTTAGAATTTGAAGGCCGGGTTATTCAATTGATGTTTTATGAACACAAACCAAATCCCAGGTCAACTAATTATTTTATGCTACAAAATCACGGCTTACGATAAACTTAGTAAGGATTGGCAATTTCTGCGCAGCTAAAGCAAATGCTTCCTTTGCTACCTGCTCAGGTACACCATCGGCTTCAAACAGGATACGTCCTGGCTGAACAATAGCCGCCCAACCTTCCGGGTTACCTTTACCTTTACCCATCCTCACCTCTGCTGGCTTAGCAGTAATTGGCTTATCAGGGAAAATTCTTATCCAAACATTACCTTCACGTTTCATGTGACGGGTTAAAGCCTGACGAGCACTTTCAATCTGCCTGTTTGTTAACCAAACACTATCAAGGGCTTTTAATCCAAAAGTTCCGAAAGCTAAGGTAGCACCACGTTTAGTATCTCCTTTCATTCTTCCTTTCTGGGTCTTTCTGTGTTTGCTTCTTTTTGGTGATAACATTTCTTCTGATTTATGACGTTTGATCTATGATTTTTGATCTCTAGACCAGACAGCTTTTACAATTCGATTATTTATTTAGATGCTGACGTTATTTTACATCCCCATCTTACATCATACATTCTTTATTATCTTCTTCCTCCACCGCCACGGTTTCCACCAGCTTGTGCGCCACCGCCACGACGATCATCTCCACCACGTCCGCCACGATCTCCACCGCCTCTGCGGTCATCACGGCCACCACCACGGTCATCTCTTCTTTCGAAGCCACCAGCTCTTTCCGGACCATCATTTTTACCACCGCCTGCAATCACATTTGGATTAAGGTCTCTTTTACCAAGTACTTCCCCTTTACAGATCCATACTTTGATACCGATCTTTCCATAAACAGTAAGCGCAAATACACTGGCATAATCAATATCCATACGTAGTGTATGCAACGGAGTACGGCCTTGTTTGATCTCTTCGCTACGGGCAATTTCAGCACCACCCAAACGGCCACCAACTTTAACCTTGATCCCTTCTGCACCCATACGTAAGGCAGACGCTATAGACATTTTAATTGCACGCTTGTAATTGATACGATTTTCTAACTGGCGGGCAATAGTATCTGCTACTATATTGGCATCCAGTTCTGGCCTGCGTATCTCAAGTATATTGATCTGCACATCATCTTTACCACATAGTTTTTTCAACTCTTCCTTGATCCTGTCTACTTCTCCACCACCTTTACCAATGATGATACCTGGCTTGGAAGTATGAATAGTTACGATCAACTTGTTAAGTGTACGCTCAATAACGATTTTGGCGATACCACCTTTATTGATACGTGCGTTCAGGTAATTCCTGATCTTATCATCTTCGATCAATTTGCCCGCATAGTCTTTTTTGTGAGCATACCAGTTGCTGTCCCAACCACGAATGATTCCCAATCTTGCACCTATCGGATTTGTTTTCTGACCCATATTCGGTTTTTAATTATTTGAGTTTAACCCTGATTATTTTTTAGTTGCAGCTTCTTTTGCTTTCTTAGGAGCTGCTGATTTTTTTACTGCCGCTTTTTTTGCAACAGGTTTTTCTTCTGTAACCGGCACTGCACTAACCTGGCTGTTCTTTTGGTTTTTAACCAATTTGGTTTCTGTACCGGATATGTCTACGATGAGTGTTACGTGGTTGCTACGCTTACGAACCCTGTAACCACGACCTTGTGGAGCGGGACGCATACGCTTAATAACCCTTGCAGCATCAACAAAAATTGTTTTTACATGAAGTGCCGTTTCATCAGCGCCTTCATTTTTTGCTTTCCAGTTGCTGATTGCTGATAACACCAATTTGCGTAAAGGAACAGCCGGGTGCTTCGGATTATGGTCTAATATGGCCAAAGCCTTTTCAACCTTCATTCCACGAATCAGATCCGCTAACAAACGCATTTTACGCGGAGAAGTGGGATAATTATTAAGTTTTGCTACTGCTTCCATTTTATTTTTAGTTTCTGGATGCTGGATGCCTGATGCTGGATAAAATATCCAGGAACAAGCATCTAGTATCTGTTTTTATGATATCTTTTTACTTGAATGACCTCTGAAATTCCTTGTTGGGGCAAATTCACCTAATTTGTGACCCACCATGAATTCTGTTACATAAACCGGGATAAACTTGTTTCCATTATGCACTGCAAATGTTTGGCCTACGAAATCCGGGGTGATCGTACTCCTGCGACTCCAGGTTTTGATAACGCCTTTTTTACTTTTACCGTCAATCATCGCCATCACTTTCGCTTCCAGCTTTGCTTCTATGTAAGGACCTTTTTTTAATGAACGAGCCATGTTTGTTTTTTGTTTATTTTCCTACAAAAGGATATTTTAACATTAATATTATTTCAACTTTCAGGTTGCTGCTTTTCAACTTCAGAAATCAGCAACTTTATAATCTCTATTTATTTGGTAATTTCTTACCGTTCCTTCTCTGGATGATCATTTTATCTGATCCTTTTCCACGTGTTCTGGTGATCTCTCCTTTTGCATACTTACCTTTCCTGCTACGTGGATGACCTCCTGATGCACGACCTTCACCACCACCCATCGGGTGATCTACCGGGTTCATCGCTACCGCTCTTGTACGTGGACGAATACCTTTCCACCTGTTACGGCCGGCTTTACCCATGCTTTCCAGGTTATGATCGCTGTTACTTGTTACACCAACTGTAGCGTAGCAATTGATCAATACTTTTCTCAATTCGCCACTTGGCATTTTTATAACTGCGTATTTACCTTCTTTGTTCGTTAGCTGGGCAGAAGTACCTGCGCTGCGTACCAGTATACCACCCTGGCCAGGCTGCATTTCAATGTTGTGCAGATTAGTACCCAAAGGCATATTCTTCAACATCAAAGCATTTCCTAATTCAGGTACGGCCTCATCTCCGCTTATAACGGTTTGGCCTACCTGCAAACCTTGTGGTGCAAGGATATAACGCTTTTCACCATCCGCATAAGCCAGCAATGCGATGAAAGCTGTACGGTTTGGATCATACTCAATTGTTTTTACAAGAGCAGGAATATTCTTCTTATCTCTTTTAAAATCAACTACACGGTACATGGTTTTGTTTCCACCTCCCATATAACGCATAGACCTTCTACCCTGTGCATTTCTTCCGGCAGTATTCTTTTGCGGTTCAAGCAACGACTTCTCAGGAATGTTGGTAGTGATCTCTGCATAAGCATTTCCTATTCTCCAACGTGTACCTGCGGTTACCGGTTTGTATTTTCTAAGTGCCATTTTAATTACTTTTTATTTGTCAAAACTTTGCGGTGCTGACCACCATTCCTTATAACTATATACTGTGTACTAATTAAATAGTACCGTAAAGATCAATTGATTCTCCGTCAGCTACTGTTACCAGTGCCTTCTTTTTAGCTGGCTTACGGCCAACGATGAAACCTGCTTTGGTATATTTTGCTTTCAGTTTTGAAGGCATTACAGCAGTATTTACATTTTCAACCTGTACACCGTAGAACTGTTCTACTGCTTTTTTGATTTCAAGTTTATTAGCCTTCCTGTCTACAATAAAAGTGTAGCGGTTCATTTTTTCTGATTGCTTGTTTGCTTTTTCAGATAAGATCGGCTTTATTAAAACGTCAGACAGTTTCATGTCAACTTAATTTGATAATTGATTAATTAATTATGCTTCTGCTTCAGTAGCTGAAAATAGTTTTGCAGCACTTTCTGTTAAAACCAACACGTTAGCATTTAATATGTCGTACGTATTCATGTCGCTCAACAATGTTCCGCTAACACCCTGTACATTACGCAGGCTCAGGTACATATTATCGTTGTACTCAGGAATAACGAACAGCGCTTTTTTACGGCCAATGTTCAGGCTCTTAAGTATTGTTGAAAAGGTTTTTGTTTTTGGAGCATCCATGTTCACATCTTCCAGCACAACGATTGCGTTGGCTTTAGCTTTGTGAGCAAGTGCACTCATTTTTGCAAGATCTTTCACCTTACGGTTAAGCTTGATATCATATTTGTGTGGTTTTGGCCCAAAGATAGAACCACCACCTTTATACAATGGGTTACGCAGGTTACCTTTACGGGCACCACCGGTTCCTTTTTGTTTGTGTAGCTTCTTAGATGAACCTTTTACTTCCATACGGGTTTTTACCTTGTGCGTTCCCTGGCGTTGTGCACCCTGGTATTGCTTAACAGCAAGATAAATAACGTGGTCGTTTGGTTCAATTCCAAAGATCTCTTCCGGAAGTTCAATTGTTCTGCCGGTCTTTTCGCCTTTTGTATTTAAAATATCTAGTTGCATTTCTTTATTTTTAATAGATTCAATTGGTTGTTTGTGATACTAAATGTTTGTTGAAATTATTTTTGTATCAAAACGATTGAACCGTTATGGCCCGGAACCGAACCACTAACTAATATGTAATTTTTTTCTGCGAAGATTTTAACCACTTTCAGACCTTTCATCTTCACCCTGTCTCCACCCATACGGCCTGCCATACGCATTCCTTTAAATACACGGCTGGCATCAGATGAGTTACCAATAGAACCCGGGGCTCTCTGGCGATCATGCTGACCATGGGATTGCTGACCAACACCACTAAAACCATGACGTTTAACAACACCCTGGAAACCCTTGCCTTTGGTAGTTCCAACTACAGCAACATTATCGCCTTCGGCAAATATGTCAACAGTAATGGATTCACCCACTGCTTGAGTTAGTTCGCTATCGCGTATTTCCTGAACGAATTTTTTAGGAGCTGTATTAGCTTTTGCGAAGTGGTTCACTTCGGCTTTGATGGAGTGCTTTTCTTTCTTATCGCCAAATGCTATTTGGATAGCATTGTAACCGTCTGTTTCTACGGTTTTCTTTTGAGTAACTACACATGGCCCTGCCTCGATGATCGTAACCGCAGTTTGTTTGCCGGTTGTGTCAAAGATACTGGTCATGCCAATCTTCTTACCAATAATACTTTTCATTGTATCTATTTTATGCTCAGCGCTCCTTCGACTTCGACATGCTCAGTCTGACAAGGAGTTAAGCGTTCATATTTTCTTTTTAAGAGCTTACCTGGTGCCTTTCCCGAATTTTCGGGAGGTTCATCAAGCTTTAATTTCAACATCCACACCACTTGGCAAATCCAATTTGCTTAGAGCGTCAACCGTACGGCTGCTGCTGGTGTAAATGTCTAACAAACGTTTGTGCGTACACAATTGAAACTGCTCACGGGCTTTCTTATTAACGTGAGGAGAACGCAGAACGGTAAAGATTTTCTTATGTGTTGGTAAAGGAATTGGACCTGTTACCACTGCACCCGTACTACGTACAGTTTTTACAATCTTTTCGGCTGATTTATCAACTAAGTTGTGGTCGTAAGACTGTAATTTGATTCTGATTCGTTGTGACATATATAAAGAACTTTTAGAATTCCGTTTTTTAATTTGGAGTGCAAAGGTAAGGGCTGGATTTTATATAGCCAAAGAAAATGGGAAAGTTTTTTGAAAAAAGATAGAAGTTGCCCAGTTGGATAAATAAAAATCCCGGGGTTTTTAAGAAATTACTACAACTAATTGATTACCCATTATTTAAGCGAAACTCAAAGGCTACCAGCCAACATTAGGTAAATGGAAGAGGATTTGATGGGATTGTGTGGCTGGTAATGAATCTTGGTCTGACCAAACTCGTCAGGCTAATAATCACAATAATCAAAAAGGAATAATTTGGTCAAAATCGAACTTTTTGAATTTGCTGGTCAGACGAACTTCGTCTGACCAGCCTCGTTTGACCAACAAAAAAGGCTGTCTCTTTCGAAACAGCCTATATCCGTCTTAATAAGGTTTCTTATTTTATGATGACTGCTTTTAAAAGGCCGGTTTTATTCCCAACCAAATAACGAACCTGGTAAATACCTGCAGCCAATCCATTAGCAGTGATATTTGTAACAAGCATCCCATCTTTATTAATAGCTACTTTCTTACTGCTGATGATATTTCCGTTCAGAGCGATCAATTGTACGGTTCCATACTGTTCTTTTTCACCTGTTTTGATCCTCACATTAAAATTACCCTGGTTTGGATTGGGGTAAAGGATGGCATCAGATGCTATTTCGGCGGGAATGGCTTTTATGTCATGCCCCAGACTATTAGCAGGAGGAGCAGGTATGCTTTTGGTTGTAGGCGG
>JANOCC010000025.1:0-2227 GCA_031411955.1 Ferruginibacter sp. | reverse complement strand
TAATAGGTGTGATGAAAACAGGAGCAAATACTTTTTGTTATTACCATCATGCTTTTCCTCCTGGAAATTCATGAATATGTCTGAACTTTCACGTTTTTCAACTTTTTCTCATTCTGCGTTTTCTTTGTCTTCATATTCAGTAATGTATTTTCGACTTTCTTCTTTATGCTCCTCTACTTTAGTTTTGGTGAGATATTTCTGGTAAGATGATTTTGTATTTAGTTCACGGCATCTTTCAATAAATCTTTTTCTTCCTGGTCATTACGAATTTCGTCTAGTAATGCATCATCTGATACAGGAGGTTTCTCTTCCGGCTTTAATGTCGAAGTGCCTTCCTTAGAAAAATGCAAAGTGCTCTGTAATTGCTTGAATGCCCTATCATAATCGCTTGTGAAATCAATCCGTTGTAATCTTCTTAGTCTTAAAGGAGTTTCTGTAATACTTAGAAATACTGGTATTATTCTTTTTTTTCCTGTTTTAATCTTTGGGACACCTAATAGTATTTTGCTATTATTTTCAAAATTTCTTTTTGTTGGTCATTCATTTTCAATAAGATTTTTGCTTCCTTTTTAGTTTCGGGCAACGTTGCCATAATTTGATACATGTTTTGAGTTTGCTCGGCTGCTTTCTTTACCGATAGGCTCGACTTCTCTTTGTACAATACCCTTTCCAAATCTTTATAAATTGCGTACGCTGCAAATGAGATACAGATATGCGCATCTATTCTATCTGCCAGCCGGTGATAAATGGGGCGTATGCGCAAGTCTGTTTTAGACATTCTAAATGCCTTTTCTATTTGCCAGAGGTGTTTATAATTTTCTATAACAACTGAAGCTTTAAGCTGGCTGTTGGTCGTATAGCCCTTTAATCCATCCCAGAGACGGTCGTTCTCATATTTTTGGTAGTCTATTTCAATAGCCACTTCGCCCTTCATCGTTAAATATTTATTGTATCCCTTGTTATTAATCTGAGCTTTAGTAAGCTTACCGCTTTTTACTTGTTTTTCCAGCCGCTGTAGCCCGCGTTTTCTGTTATGGGCATCTTTGGCAGCCCTGTTATCGGCGTAGGTTACAATAAGTTTACAGGTTCCTTTATCAATTACTACGTGATCTGTGTCTTTTAGTTGTGCCGATAAAATTTGTTGCTTTACAGCGAGGCTTTCGGTCTTGATTTTGGCGCCAAGTATATACTGGTACTGTTGCTGTTCAAGGCTGCTGATATTAGCCTTTGATAACAGTCCTGCATCCGCTACCACAATAGGTTTTGACAAGTTATATTTCTTACTCATTCTTTCTATTACTGGTATAAGCGTATGACCTTCAAAAATGTTTCCTTCAAAAATCTCGTATCCGATTGCATAGCCCTGAACCGTTACCAGAAGGCCAAGATAAATTTGAGGGTTTTGATGTTTGCCATCTTTAGAGAAACCTGTCTTTCGTAAATCGTCCTCATCGCTAGCCTCAAAATACAGGGTCGTCATATCGTAAAAAACGATGTTGATTTGGTTGTGCAGCAGTTGTAAGGTGTAGCGGTAAGCTATCTGTTGCACTTGTTCCTTCAGTTCTTTACCCAGCTTATCAAGAAACCTGTAAACACTGTTGATATTGAGTTGTACGCCCTGGAAACGGTAGAGATAATCAATGGTCTTTAACTTGCTTAAAGGAAAGGCCAAACGGGCAATTACCAGGTGCCGGAACATCTCTTGAGCAATAGCAGAAAACCCAATGGCAGTATAAATTTTACCAAACACTAATTCAGGACCAATAACCTGGATTTGAGCATTGGAAAGGGTATTTAAAAATCCTTCGATGGAAGCATCCGTAGGTGACGGAAACAAATTTATCTGGCCCTGAACTTTACTTAATGCATGCCGCGCCTGGTGCAATAGAATATCGATACCTTCCGCAGTAGAGGCACTGCCAATGCTTTGATGCAACTTGTACTTACCATTAACCTTAGATATTATTTGAATGCTTACACTGCCGGATCTATTCTTTTTTTGACGGATAAACATACCCTAAAATAGGGCGGGACACCCATTTTTAAAAATCAACTCAATACCAGCAAGGGTTTCAGCCGATTTTTAATAGGTGTGATGAAAACAGGAAGAAATTTATTTACAACGATTAGCTAAATGTCACAACCGAAACTATTAATAACAGTAATTACAAATGAAGCCCTCCCTGATGAGACGGCCGGAGATGAGTCAGGCACAGCTTTCATTAGT
>JANOCC010000024.1:0-59721 GCA_031411955.1 Ferruginibacter sp. | reverse complement strand
GTCTATCTGCAAATTAAACTGTGGATGCTGCGCAAATGCATGCTCCCCAATAGCAATCATCATTAAGAAGGAAAATAAAATATTTTTCATACCAAATTTTCTTTTAGAGGTAATAGAATGATAAAAGTTGTGCCTTCGCCTTTCCCAAAATGATCGGGATTTCCTTCCTCAACTTTCGTTTCCACTTTCAATTCACCGCCATGCGCTTTCACAATATCATAACTCAAACTCAAACCTAAACCTGTTCCTTGCCCTGTTGGTTTGGTGGTGAAGAAGGGTTGGAAGATTTTATCGATGATGTTTTGGGGAATGCCGTTGCCATTATCTGTTACTTTTATTATCACCTCACCCCGACCCTCTCCTCCAGAGAGGGAGTGCTTCGTGGACACCGATACAGTTGGTTCATAACCCGGGATTCCCTTTTTCTTCTTTTCATCGACTGCATAAAAGGCGTTGGTAATTAAATTCAATATCACTCTTCCAATATCCTGTGGGATGATGTTGATGTTACCGATCGTTTCATCATAATCAGTTTTTAATATTGCGTTGAATGATTTATCTTTTGCCCGAAGTCCATGGTAAGAGAGTCGTAAATATTCATCGCACAAAGCATTGATATCTGTTGGTTCTTTTATGCCACTGCTGCTGCGGCTGTGTTGCAACATTCCTTTTACGATGGCATCGGCACGTTTGCCATGATGGTTTATTTTTTCTAAGTTTTGTTTGATGTCTGACGCAATTGCTTTGGCTTCTTCCAAATCGCCTTTTTCAATTTCTGCATTCATTTCATCTATCAACTCATTGCTTACTTCGCTAAAATTGTTTACGAAGTTTAACGGGTTTTGAATTTCATGGGCAATGCCGGCGGTGAGTTCTCCAAGAGAAGCCATTTTTTCAGATTGGATGAGCTGGGATTGAGTTGATTTTAAGTGAGCAAAGGCATGCTCTACCTGCAATTTTTGCTCATTTAGTAATTTATTTGCTTTTTTTCTACTATTATTGTTACGATTAAGAGTGAATGCGAAGGATAACACAATGATGAGGCACGCCGCGGCACCAATAAGCCAAATTCTTTGTTTCCTGTTTTCATCGTCCTTCACCTGTTTTTCAGCTTCCATTTTTTCTTTTTCCCTCATTGCGTCCTCGGTAAGAGACTGTGTTTCTAAATCAGCTAAACGGTTGTCAATACCACTTTGTAACAAACTGTCTTTAGTGTCTGAATAGAGCTTTAGGTATTCGTATGATTTTTCACTTTTTCCTAAACGGGCATACGCATCGGAAAGAGACTTGGTAGACATCAACATCACAGGAATATAATTTCCATTTTTCCCAATTTCTAAACTTTGGTGACCGTACCTTATACTTTGGGCGAACTCATTTTCTTTAAAATAACAAGCTGAGATATAACCATATTGATAACTTTCGGCCCATGTTTTATTATGTTTCTTAAAAATAGCTGCGGCATTTGAAAATTCTACAATAGCCTCTCTAAACTTTTTCTGTCCCATTAATACCTGGCCTTTAGCGTCAGAACATTTTGCAAAATAGTACTCGTCATTACTCTTTGCTGCCAATTGCTGCGTAAGTGCTATATATTTTAACGCTTCTTCATATTTATCTAATTTAATAAGGCAAAATGCAGTTGTAATATATGTGTAAGCAATCCCATCATTATCGTTCAGTTCCTTGCGTAGCTTTAGCTCGTTTTGTAAAAAAATAAAAGCCTTTTTTGGTGATCCATAAATCTGTATTTCATCTCCTGCTATGTCATATAATCTTATGAGTGTTTGTTTATCCTGAAACTCTTTAAAACCATTGACTGCTTTCAACAAGTATTCAAGTGCCTGGCCTTCTTTATTAGAGTCGTAGTAATAACTGAACATAGCTATACAAAGCAAACTTTTTTCTCTTATATCTGACGTTGATATAATTTGTTTAATAGCTAATATTTCTAGCTCCTTCGCTTTTTCTGCCTGTGTAGTTTTTGCTAATGCCTGCAGCTTTACCAGCAAAGCGACAAATGCAACTTCAGGCTGGCCTAATTGTTTAAATATCGCTATAGACTGATCTATCAAATCAATACATTCGTCAGTACGGTTTTTCTCTTTTAAAATAATACCTGCGGCCAGCTGTAAATTGGCAACCATTTCTTTATCATCCTCTTTCAAAAAATGATCTATTGCAATTAATAATTCTTTTAACCTGCTGTCAACATTTTTAACTTGGTAATAATAAGATTCGGTAAAAACCGAAAATGAATCTTTTAATTTTATTTTCTTCATATACCAATTTGCCATAACGTAGAAAACAGATATACGCTCATTTGACACAAGGGATGAATTGCGGCTCAACAGCGTCATCGCCTGCAGAAAATAACCTCTGCCTGCCGGGTCATTCATTTTTTCATATAATTCACAAGCTTGTTTTGTTGTGATAAGACCCTTCAAAAGCTGATCATTGCAAATGTACAATTGGCCTAAAAGAACCAACTGTTTTGCTTTAGTAATATCATCGTTAACATGGTTTTCAACTAGTTTTTGTACACTGTCTATCCTGAATGTGTATTGCACATTTGTAACCTGAGAAAATAAATCATGCTTTTGAATCCAAAAGAATAAAAATAACAGGAATAGTCGCCTCATAGTTACAATTTAATTGATTGTGCTTCTTAAAAAATAATACATTATTTATTTCCTTTTTAGATTCCGTTAAAAGGCAACAATATGGTAAATCTGGTACCTTCCTCTTCCTTCGTCTCCACGTTCAATTTCCCGCCATGCGCTTTCACAATATCATAACTCAAACTCAAACCCAATCCTGTTCCTTGTCCTGTTGGTTTGGTGGTGAAGAAGGGTTGGAAGATTTTATCGATGATGTTTTGGGGAATGCCGTTGCCATTATCTGTTACTTTTATTATCGCCTCACCCCGAACCTCTCCAGAGAGGGAGCGCTTAGTGGACACCGATACAGTTGGTTCATAACCTGGGATTCCCTTTTTCTTCTTTTCATCGACTGCATAAAAGGCGTTGGTAATTAAATTCAATATCACTCTTCCAATATCCTGTGGGATGATGTTGATGTTACCGATCGTTTTATCATAATCAGTTTTTAATATTGCGTTGAATGATTTGTCTTTTGCACGAAGGCCGTGATAGGAGAGACGTAAATATTCATCGCACAAAGCATTGATATCTGTTGGTTCTTTTGAGCCTGAACTACTTCTTGAATGTTGCAACATTCCTTTTACAATTGCATCGGCCCGTTTGCCATGATGGTTTATTTTTTCTAAGTTTTGTTTGATGTCTGACGCAATTGCTTTGGCTTCTTCCAAATCGCCTTTTTCAATTTCTGCATTCATTTCATCTATCAACTCATTACTTACTTCACTAAAATTGTTTACGAAGTTTAACGGGTTTTGAATTTCATGTGCAATGCCGGCGGTGAGTTCTCCAAGGCTTGCCATTTTTTCACTTTGTATCAATTGCTTTTGTGTTAACTGTAATTCAGTGAGTGCATTTTCGGCCCTTAGTTTTTCTTGTTGTATTTGAATGAGATTGAGCCGGGCAATTTCTGCCTGTGCTTCTGCTTTTTGAAGATCAAGGAAACGGGTATAGGCCTGGTCGAAAACTCTTGCGAAACGCTTAATTATATCAACTTCATTTTCAGATAAAGCCTTTCCTTCAAAATCATTAATATTAAATAATGCATTTTTTACCGCCAGCATATTAATAGTATAGGTCGGGCTTTCAAATATCAGGGTCTTTATATCATCCGGTAAATTCCTCAATTCAGCAGTATGTTCAAACACATATTTATAGAACGAATTTTTTTCTTCCTTCGAATAATTGCCAATAAAAAAATCCAATTGCTTTTCACGGGTGTTATTGAAATCTTCCGATATTTTATGATGGAAATAAGGGAGTCGATAATTGTTGATGACTAAACCGTCTGCATTCTCTCCGCACACATAAGCATTCATGTCTTTTGAATCCTCAATATAAATGGCGATACCTACCGCAGTAACGGAAATTTGCAGTTCTTTTAATTTTTCAAAAAGAATAGTTACAACCCCATTTAGCTCATCGCTTTTGTGCATGGCTAACGAACGGGAACGAACTTTTTCCAGTGCAGCTTCAATCTTTGCTTCTTTTGCCTGCGCAATTGCTTTTTCAATATCCAGGTACCGGCGATAGGATAAGTCGAATACTTTAAGGAAGCGTTGGAACAATTGCAACTCTTCTCCACTTAAAGGATGATAGGTTGAAATTCCTAATGCAACCGAACCCAGCGAATGCCAGTAATAATTAAGCGAAGTGGCATTTTCTAAAAAAGAATCAATAAATACATTGGTAGTTTTTTGGTAAGCAATCCAGTCTTTAACTTCCTTGTCTTTGATATGGGTTATATAAACTTCGCCTTTGCCTTTAAGCATTTGTTCAGCAAAATCTTTGGGTACTTCATGGTTGGTATAAACGGTTTCGGTAATAAATGTTTCATCGTGCTTTGCATAAAACTCATAGTTCATATAAGTGCCCCTTTCTTCGTAAAATATGGCGGTTTGCACATTGCGTATTTCTTTTACACCCAATGATTGTATCTGAAGTGCAATAGTTTTGCATACGTCCAGCATATCGTCAGGTTTGCTCATGCTCATAGCAACAGTTCTTACCCTTTCAAGAGCGGATTCTATTTCCAGTTCCCTATTCTGCGCCTCTACTGCTTTTCTTTTTTGCTCCAGCTCTTCAATGGTTTCTTCTAATAGAATGGCAGTGGTGCGTTTAACCTTTTCCGTTCGGTCGAGTTTAAAGCTGGCTATTTCTAATTCTTTATCAGCATCTTTTAGAGATTTCAGAATGGCATTCTTTTCTTCTTCGGATAAATTTTTATCTTTAATAGTATTCAGTATGTTTTGAAGATGCTGGTTCATTTATTTTTCTTTTTGAACCCATGGTTTAACCACAGGAGGAAAGGGTATTTTGCACGCAGTTTTAGTGAAGTATTGATGACGAATACTATCAACTGGCTGCGCTTAAATATTACTTCTCTTTCAACGCCACACAACAAGTGGTAAGATTATGCATTTCTAAATTTCCGCCGGTGGCCCTGCCCAGTTCTGCATTGGAGAACATGCCGACCATGGGAACGTTCCATATATTTTTTAGTCCTTCGATCTCCTGCTGTATCATGGGGCCCAAAGCGACCTTCCGGCCTGCACAACTGAAAATAATTATGGCATCTGCTCCTGGCATTTCTGTATCCTTCATCTCCTGGGCAGCATTGACGACTTTGTCAACCACATCAAAGTCAGGGGGGAGAGAGAAGCGCACTTTAGAACCCTGGGGTACTGTACCACTACAATAAAAGGAACGGTCATTCCAGTTAATTACCAACCCCGGGCGCATAACGGGGTCACCTTTTTCCCTTTGCAGTTGTAACGGAAAGCTACAAGAGATCTCCAGGATGAGATCGCTGTTATCCGGCGACACATTTTCAATGCCTCCATACTTCGCGGTAAGATCAAGCACGGGAATATCGTCTATTGTATACACATGGTTGCCTTCACTCTTGGTAACGGTTCTAACAGTACCAACCGCATTCCATCCACAGGTGGCACGGCCTTTAATTTTTATTTTATCTTCATCCAGCACCAATGCCAGCATGCCGCGGGTACTAATAAAATCATTCGAGAACACCAATTGTTCTGTAAAAGTGAAGTCATCTCCCGCTGCACTGCCATATACATTTACTTGCTCACCAACAATGTCAGCGATGCCCCTTAATAATTCTTCAGCATCAGTTTCCGTGTTGCTGCAGGAGATTAAAAAAGCGGGGTTTTTAAATCGCTCCAATGCTTTCTTTGCCAAATGCCTTGTTTTTTCACGGTAGTCTTTTCGTGGAAATTCATCTGGCATAATAATAAAATACGCCGGGTTCATGTCCATTAAAAGTATGGCTATCGAACCCATGGAATGTTCTTCATTGATGAATTCACCGTTGGTGCTAACACCAAAAATAGCAATGGCTGCGTCATTCATCAACTGCGAGATACCTGCAGGATCCTTGTCTTTTGAAAGGAAAATGATTGCCAGCGTTGGCTTAAAACCATCGGCCATGCTTTGCTGTAAGGCGATGTCAATTTCTTCAGTTGATTTTCCTTTGATTGATTTTGCTTTCATTATTTTAATAAATTTCGAACCCGAATATGTTGCCTCTGTTAAACACAGAGGTAAAAAGAGTTAAGGATGAGTTTCACAGCGTTAGGACATATATTTTCACTCTGTGGAACTCAGTGAAAAATTCCTTTTCCTCTTCGGTTGAATGTATTTTTATTTTTTTGGCTGAAAATCCGGATGCCCGCATTGCCATAATACAAAAGCATACTGGTTGGCAAAATTGGCAAATGTTACATTCTTATCTTCTGTGAAATGGCCATTATCATAATTTATTTTTAATAGAACAGGTTTCCCTGATGAAGAAGCATTTTGCACAGCAGCTGAAAATTTACCGGGCTGCCAGGCAACCACACGTGGATCATTCCAACCACCAACAGAGATAACTGCCGGATATTTTGTTCCACTAACAACATGCTGCATTCCATCCATTTCATACAATGCTTTGCATTCTACACTATCTTTTACTGTACCGAACTCAGGAATATTAACAGGTCCGTTTGCGCCGAATTCTAACCGCATGGCATTGGCACAGCCAACATTGCAGATGGCGGCTGCAAAAAGATCAGGTCTTTCTGTAATAGCCCTGCTTATCAGGATTCCGCCTGCGCTGGTGCCGGAGCCCCCAATTTTATCAGAAGTAGTATATCCTTTTTTTACAAGGTACTCTGCACAGCTTATAAAATCTTTCCAGGTATTGGGCTTTGTTGTTTTATACCCTGCTTTGTACCATTCTTCACCTTTCTCACTTCCACCTCTTACGTGTGGATAGGCTACCACTACTCCTCTTACCGCAAGCGAATTTTCCCTTACACTAAAATAAGGTGTTGCACTAGATCCATAGGCACCATAGGCATCCATAAAACAGATATTGGAACCATCCAACTTAATACCTTTTTTATGAACAATAGAAAGCGGTATCATAATACCATCGTGTCCTTTAACTTCCACTTCCTCTGTAACCAACTCCTGGTAGGCTTTTGGATAAACTACAGGCTTATTAAAACTGCTTGCTGCAAATACATCTGTTGCCGCATCGTAATTAAATTCTGTATAGGGCTTATTCCAGGAAGTGATCCCAACCAGGCAGTTATTGGATTTTGTATCAAAACAGTTTACACCAACTGTTCCAGAAAAAGGCAGTTTTACTTCGGTGGTTTTTTTGGTTGCGAAGTTATATTTCGACAGATAACTATTAATGCCATCGCTGTAAGTAATAAACATATAATCTTTGGAATAAGACAGGCTTTCAATTGTTTTGTCTTTTTGCTCTGCAGCGATCGTAATGGCATTTTTCCAATCCGGCTTTTTTAAACTGGTGGAAACTACTTTATAATTTTTTGCATTGTTATATGATATTGCATAAATGTCATCACCCTTTATGGCTACACCACGAACCAGTTTATCATCCTGTGTACACAATACTTTCCAGTTAATTTTTGGAGCATTAAATTCTTCAATTGGCGCGTAATAAAATTTAAACTCATTCTGAACACTTCCCTCCCCGGAAAATACATACTGCTTTGCATCTTCGGTTACAAATGCGTAAGGATAAACTCCCGGATCTATATTTAAACCAGGATAACTGCCATTGCTGAAATAATCAATATCTGCATTTATATCTGTGTTTAATGTATGCAGCTTTGTTTTCGGGCTCAGTCTGGAAGATGGATCCTTGCTATCGGCAGACCTGATCCACATATACAGAAATGAATTATTATCAAAGGCCCAGCCGCCAAAGCCTGCATTGGCTGGTATAGAATCCATTAAAACCTTTTTGGAATCCACATCCAGTACTTTTATGATCGATACCTCCGCACCCTGTTCTGCATACGAAATGGCTAATTTTTTACCATCATAACTCGGCGATACGCTTTGCACCGAAAGGGTTTTGCCGGGAATATAAGTTGTAGGGTCGAACAATAATTGCTCTTTCCCGTTTATCCCTTCCCGGTAGTAAATTTTCCCTACATTTTCACCGGCCAGTGTTTTACGGTAAAATAGCCTTCCATTCTGATAACTGAAAGAACTCATCACTGCCGGGCGCAATTTATCCAACGCCTTCCATTCTGCTATCAATTCATCTCTACCTTTCAGGTTGTTTAAAATAGAATCTGTAAACATAGCCTGTTGTTTAAACCAGGCTTCCACTTCAGGTGTTTCAATGTGTTCCAGCCAGCGGTAAGGGTCTCGATAGGTTACGCCAAAATAACTATCTGTACTATCAACCGTTTTTGTTGGCGGGTAACGGTACTGGGCAGCTGCTGATATAAAGGAGACCAGTGTGCAAATAAAAATGATTAACTTCTTCATATTGTATATTATTAATGATTAAAGAAAGGCTTGTGTAAATAATTGGTTAATTTATTTCAAGGTTTACTATAAGTAATTCAAAAACAGTCTCCTCTACTAAGAGCTTTTGCAGGGCTATCTTAATTTCCCCTGCTGAATTTTCTCTGACCGGTCTAGCTATCATTTTTCTAATTGCTCAAAAATTTCAAAAATAAATTGACGTCTCAACACCCCGGGTAATTGGCAACAAATATTACCGTATTGCCATCTTTAAATCGCCTGGGTTATATGAAACCAGCTTTTTCTTGAAAAGCAGTTTTTTGGATCATCAATATAACTACATATTTCCTAATGTGTGACTAATACTTATGCTAAACAGGCAATTACAAATGCTTTTTCTAATTAAAATCAAACACAATCATAAAGCAGTAGTTAACCAGATAACCGTGTTAATTAACAAATAAATATTCCGGTTACTATCCTACTGTGTAATTAGCTGCCGCCTGATCATTATCATATCCAAATCATAATTTTGCAATCATCAATTGTATAACTTGCGTAAGCGGGAAAATTTTTGATAAAACCAAACCTTTTATTAGAATAATCATTATAATTGAAAAAAATAATAGAACCAGCTTATGGACAATAACAACGTAAATGCCCCGGCAGATAAGTCTGCCCTGGCGGATGTAAATGATGGGGCTCCGAAATGCCCTTTCTCAGGTGGCGTAAAAATTAAAGCTGCCGGAGGTGGTAGAACAAATCACGATTGGTGGCCAAATATGCTAAACCTAAATATTCTTAGGCAACAAGCTCCGGCATCGGATCCTATGGATGATGATTTCAACTATGCAGAAGCGTTTAAAAAACTGGATCTGGGTGCTGTAAAGAAAGACCTGTTTGAACTGATGACTAATTCGCAGGATTGGTGGCCTGCAGATTATGGCCACTATGGCCCTTTCTTTATTCGCCTTGCCTGGCATAGCGCAGGAACATATCGCATCAGCGATGGACGAGGAGGCGCGGGCTCCGGTTCACAACGTTTTGCCCCGTTAAACAGCTGGCCAGATAATGCCAACCTTGATAAGGCCCGGTTATTATTATGGCCTATCAAAAAGAAATATGGCAAACAAATTTCCTGGGCCGACCTTATGATACTTGCAGGTAATTGTGCGTTGGAATCTATGAATTTTAAAACATTCGGCTTCGGCGGCGGAAGGGAAGATACCTGGGAGCCTCAGCTGGACATCTATTGGGGTTTGGAAGCAGAATGGTTGGGCGATAAGCGCCATTCCGGTGTTAGAACCCTGGAACAACCGCTGGGAGCTTCGCAAATGGGGCTTATTTACGTAAACCCGGAAGGGCCTAACGGTGTGGCAGATCCGCTGTTGGCAGCCCGTGACATTCGTGAAACTTTTGGCCGGATGGCAATGAATGATGAAGAAACCGTAGCATTGATAGCCGGTGGGCACACTTTCGGTAAAACACATGGTGCTGCCGATCCCGGGGTGCATGTAGGAAAGGAGCCAGCAGGCGCCAGCATGGCAGAAATGAGCACCGGCTGGAAGAACAGTTTTGGTTCTGGTAATGCAGGCGATACAATTACCAGCGGATTGGAAGGCGCCTGGACAACCACGCCTGCCAAATGGAGCAACGATTACTTTAATCATTTGTTTAATCACGACTGGGAAATGATAAAAGGGCCCGGCGGAGCACAACAGTGGAGGCCGAAAAATGGTGCCGGAGAAGGCACTGTGCCAGATGCACACGACCCGTCTAAAAAGCACGCGCCGTTTATGCTTACAACCGATCTTTCTTTAAAAGTAGATCCAGCCTATGCAGCTATCTCAAAAAGATTTCATGAACATCCAGATCAGTTTGCCGATGCCTTTGCCCGGGCATGGTTTAAACTTACCCATCGCGATATGGGACCAATTGAACGTTACCTTGGCCCAGAAGTACCAACAGAAGAATTAATATGGCAGGATCCGGTTCCGGCAGTTAAATACGAACTGATCAACGAAAAAGATGCCGGCACTTTGAAAGAAAAAATTATTGCTTCAGGATTAACTGTTGCAGAACTGGTTTCAACAGCATGGGCATCTGCTTCTACCTATCGCAACTCCGATAAACGCGGGGGAACCAATGGTGGCCGTGTTAGATTAGCACCGCAGAAAGATTGGGAAGTAAACAATCCTAAGCAGCTTTCCAAAGTGCTGGACAAACTTGAAAATATAAGGAAAGAGTTTAATGATGGCCAAACAGGGACCAAAATGATTTCCATGGCAGACACTATTGTATTGGCAGGATGTGCCGCAGTGGAGCAGGCTGCAAAAAATGCCGGATACGCAATAAAAGTTCCCTTTACGGCAGGCAGAGCAGATGCTTCACAGGAGCAAACTGATGTATTGTCGTTTGCAGCACTGGAACCCGGAGCAGATGGATTCCGCAATTTCTTTCAACCATTACACAAGGCTACTGCAGAAGAGATGCTGGTAGATAAAGCACAACTTTTAACGCTAAGCGCACCCGAACTTACGGCACTCGTGGGTGGCATGAGAGTGCTAAATACCAATTTCGACCAATCTGCCTACGGCGTGTTCACAAAAAACAAAGAATCTTTAACAACAGATTTTTTTGTAAATGTACTGGATATGGGCACTACCTGGAGAGCAACAAATGATGCACAAAATATTTTTGAAGGAAGAGACCGCAAAACAGGTGAAGTAAAATGGACTGGCACAAGAGCCGACCTTATCTTTGGTTCTAATTCTGAACTCAGGGCATTGGCAGAAGTATATGCCTGTGATGATGCTAAAGAAAAATTTGTAAAAGATTTTGTAGCTGTTTGGGTTAAGCTGATGAATCTTGGAAGGTTTTAAAATTAAAGCCAGCGAATACCGGCAGGTGTAAAAACTGCTGATCATTTGTTGGCATTTTTTTATAATAATTATTAGAATTTTTTCCGGCATTAAATTTATCCTGGCTTTTACAGGTATACTGGAATCTCTTTGCTAATTAACCAAAAATAAAGCTTAACTTTTTTAAAATAACGAGCCCCATCCAAACATCGGATGGGGCTCGTTTCATTTGCAAGCCTGCTATACTTTTACTAAACCTTTCGTTATCATCGTTTCTGCCGGCGGGCAAGCTGGCAACTTAACCACACTTGTTCTAACTGAACTGGTGCCACAATTGTTTATTGCCTGTGCAGTAACATTACCGTTCACGGCTGTAGCTGAATAAGTTACGGCTATGCTCGAAGTTCCCTGCCGGTAAATCCTAAAGCAGTTGCGGGAACCGTGCTATTGTAGTTCCTGAATATTAGGTATCATTATGCCTAACTCCATTTGCTGATCAGTTTAGAAGCCTCCGCTTTATGCTGCGGATCATCCTCGGTATTAATAGGCAATGCTTGCACCATGGTTAAAATATTGATCGCCTTTTTCTTCTGTCCGTCACGGTGATAAGCATTTGCAAGTGAGAGGTAGTTCAAAATAAAACCTGGTTTCAGCGTCCTTGTTTTCTCAAGATACATGATAGCGTCTTTCAGTGAGCCATCAGGTACGCCACCATAAAACAGGCTGGCGCCGGCTCTTTGAAAACCGCTTACATCGCTTATCTCGTAATTCCATCGGCCCAGTATATGCCAGGCCAGGTAATTGTTAGGGTTGGTATTAAGGGCAATTTCCAGACTCTTTTTAATGCGGCGTGCGTTTTTCAATTTTTCCTTCCCTGATTTTGTTAGCGAAGATTTTCCGAGAATCATAGCCATGGAAACGTTTGCTTCATCATTAAGGGGGTTGGCAGCAATGGCTTTGTTGGCATATTCCAGGGCAGGTTTAAACCATGCCTCCCTGCCATCGGGGTTAGGTTGCCTGCTACCAATACGGCTACACAGTTCGCTGCATTTTGCCAGCGCATGTACGTTTGAAGGTTGTATAAGCAATACTTCCTTTAATTTATTAAGAGCCGCGTACTCATTCGGAGAACGCTCCAAACGTTCTGCTTCGTTTATCATCACCGTTATATCCTGCGAATACAGTGTTACAGATATTATACATAAAAATCCAAAGAGCAAACTGCATTTCATAAATCATTGTTTTAATTAAGATACAAAATTTTAACCGATGAAAACACGAAAGAACAAATTCGTTTTGTTAAAGGAGCATTACAACATTGCCAAACACTACAAAAATTGCCATCCACAACCGGAGGCTCCTTTTACTAAAACGGAATGAGGATAAGAATTATTATTCGATGAATAGCAGAAATATAACCATATGCAAGAGAACTCTCCCCCTGCATCGCAGAGAGGAATTTGTTATAAGACTATACACTACCCCTTCTTTCATCTACCGGTTTCATAACAGCTTTTTGATTATTAATTTCAATAATATAAAATTTAAAATTCACCTATTTAGAACTGTTACATTATAAAAAAAGTTATATAACTCTTACCTGGCAAGCCACTATGTAAAAGCCTGTAAAAATTTGAAAATAACGTTCATGGTTTCAACAGTAGTTTTGCTGCCGGGGTGCTTATTGCAATCAATGAATGATCCTGCCATCTTCCATTTCTATGATCCGGTGTGTTCTGTCGGCAAAGCTTTGATCGTGTGTTACAATTAATAAGGTCTGATTAAATTCTTCCGATAATTTTTTGAATAAATCAAAAACATTATCACTGTTTTTTTTATCAAGGTTGCCGGTGGGTTCATCACCCATAATTATATCCGGATCGTTTATTAATGCTCTTGCAATTGCTACGCGTTGCTTTTCCCCTCCCGATAATTGATTTGCTTTTTTCATGGCCAGTTTATCAATGCCCAGTATTTTCAGTTTATCCATCGCATGGCCTTCTACTTCCTTTTCCGAAAAACGGGCCAGCTTTAAACCGGGAAGCATTACATTTTTTAATACCGTAAATTCTTCCAGTAAATAATGAAACTGAAATACAAAACCAATCTTTTCATTGCGTACCCTCGCCAATGCTGCTTCTTTTTTTTGTGCCATCGAAACATTATCAATCAGTAATTCGCCATCATAATCAGTATCCATGGTTGATAAAATATATAACAAGGTAGATTTACCACAACCCGACTTTCCTGTAAGTGCTACAAACTCTCCTTTGGCAATAGCAATATTAATGCCTGTAAGCACTTTCACTTTTACAGGATCATTAAATTCTTTACTGATTCCCTTTGCTTCTAAAATAATCTCGTTCATTTTTATTTACCTCTGATGATAATTACCGGGT
Source organism: Ferruginibacter sp. (assembly GCA_031411955.1). GTDB lineage: Bacteria > Bacteroidota > Bacteroidia > Chitinophagales > Chitinophagaceae > Ferruginibacter. The sequence continues at coordinate 45,999 of JANOCC010000024.1, read as the reverse complement.
CTATTTTACTTGCTTTACGTGACGGAAACCACCCGGCCAAAAAAGTAGTTACCAAAGAAAAAATTGCTCCTATCACATAAAATACCGGGTTATAATTAACAGGATAGGTTTTTATAGTAGGCAGTGATGCCGTTGAAAAAGGTATCTGGTCAATAACTGCAGACAAACTAAAGCCCAGCAACAAGCCCAGCAATCCGCCAAGCACACCAATGCTGGTGGCAATTGTAAGAAATATATTTTGAACATCCCTGCCGGAAAAACCGGTTGCCTTCAGTATAGCAATCGTATCCATCTTTTCATAAATCATCATGTTTAAAATATTGTAAATGCCAAAGCCTGCCACTACAAGCAATACAATACCTACCGCATAAGAAATAAGGGTGCGTACAAAACTACCAGTTTCAAATTGTGAATTGGCGGTTTGTATGTCCACAGCTTCAATATCAAAAAGACCCGCATATTCTTTAGCAATTGCCGGGGCTTCGTCTACATTTTTAAGCTTTACCTGGATATCAGTAATAAAAGTATTTGGCTGAGCCATTATTTTTTGCACCGTAACAATAGAGGTATAGCTTTGTGTTTTATCCAGTTCCTGCACCCCGGTTTGAAATAAGCCCGTTACTTTTAGCTGGAATATTTCGCCGCTCACGTTAGATACCTGCACCCTATCGCCAACAGCTGCAGAGAGTTGACTTGCAAGGCCTTTTCCTAAAACAATGCTATTGGGTATTTTTTCTAAATCACCTGAAACCCCTTCTATGATATAATCATTAAAATAAAACAATTTGCTTTCATTTATTACATCAATTCCATTTATTACAGCCGCAACATGAATATTCATGTCGTTAAAAAAAACAGGCGTTATTATTTTAGGGGCAATGCCCAATACACGATCATCTTTTTCCAATGCTTTTATAATGGCTCCGCTGTTGTAAATCTGCTGCCGGGCAGCAGCGGGTTTTATAGAGTGAATGAAGTTGTATTGACTTTTATAATCAGAAGATCTATTTACCGGCTGATCTTTACTGGGCTGTATTTCATTGTACAACCTGATATGCGCCGTACGGTTAAGTAATAATCCATCCAGCAAATCATTAAGCCCGGCCATAAATCCAAGCAGTGCGATAAACATAGTGATACTAAACGTAACGCCTATGGCAGCTACCATGGTTTGTTTCCACCGGGCTAACAACAACGCTTTAGCAATACTGCCGATGAGTTTAATATTCATAATGCAGGTTTATAAATATAATCGTTGACAGTTATACCACTTATTATTTCTACTTTTTGATAATCTTTTAAGCCGGTAATTACTTTTCTTTTTTTGCCATTTTCAACAATAACGGAATCGCCGGTTAATAAATAACTTCTTGGTATAGTAATGGCCTTTGCTTTTTGTTGTATGATAATATTGGCTTCGCAAGTAAGGTTAGGATATAGTGTTGCTGGTTGTTTAACAAATGCCGCTTCTATGGTAAATGATTTTGACTTTTCATTCATGATCGGATCAATTTTAGTTACAACAGCCTCAAAAACCTGTCCTTTATAACTATCCATGCTCAACAAAATATTTTGTGAAAGTTTTACCCGGTTGATGTCATATTCATCTACCTGTAATTCTGTTATAAAAACGCCGGCATTACCAATAACGGCCACAGGGTTGAGCGTATTCACCATTTCGCCCTTTTTCATTATGATCCGGTAAACCCTGCCATCCCGATCACTCTTTATAGTATAGTCGTTTTTTATAGACGTAGCTATTTGCAGGTTACGCTGAGACTGACTGCCCTGGAAATTGATTTGCTTTTTTAATTGCGCATAACGAAGTGTAGCTGCTTCGTATGCAGCTAAAGAACTTTTATAAGCCAGCTGGCGCTGATCCAGTTCATTTTTTGTACCAATATTTTCTCTCCACAAATTTTGCTGGCGATTCAGCAACAGGGCATCTGCATCCTTTTTTGCTTTCGCAAAATTTATATTGCTTTGTAATTCACTCAGCTTTTCAGCATTGGCATTCACTGCATTATAGTTGGCAGATAATGCAGCATTTTCAGTATTCAACTGTGCATTGGTATTTACCAGTTTGATGATTGCGTCTCCTTTTTTTACCGAATCACCTTCCTTAACCAATATCGTTGCTACCAATCCGTTAACCGTAGAAAAAACGTTATATTGATTGGTACTTTTAATAATGCCGGATGCATAAACTGATTCTGTGATTGATTCCTGCAAAGGAAATATTTTTTCGGACTTGCTTTTGCAGGATGGCATCAGCAAACCCAGTAATAAAATTTTAATACTGAGCTTTACCATATTATTTCACTTTATTTATTCTATAAAACTATCTCTTTTTTTTGTACCTCGATTTCTATTTTTTCTTTCTTAATCTTCAGCTGTAAAAATTGATGGTACTCATATATACAGTAGCTATCCATACCAATGCGAAACAGATTTTGTTGAGAAAAGGCTAAGTTGTAAAAGATGGCAACAGGAAAAAAATGTTATTAGTACGATTGAAATAGGTTTAATGGGTTGAATATTACTATCCATACCAATTAGATACAACCGTATAAACAATGCTGTGGCACTGATAATTGTTTCAGCGGAGCAATGTTGTTGCCTGTAAGAATCTACAAGCTTTTAGATTATCTCTTATTAATTTACAACAAGAAATTACAGGTATTTAATGTCTTCCAGACTAATTATTCGGTTGTTTTTCCATCAAACTCTTCGGTTTTTCTTTCAGCATCGTCTTTTGTTTTCCGCAGAATTCCGTCCTGGTGATTAGGCGGCCCATAGATGGTATATAATTTTAATGCTGTGTTGCCGGTATTAATCACATTGTGCTTTGCACCAGCTGGCACCACGATAGCATCAGCTTCAACAACATGGTATTCGTTATTGTCAATGATACATTTACCTTCGCCGCTTTCGAAACGAAAAAACTGGTCGTTATTTTCATGTGTTTCCTCGCCAATGTCTTGGCCCACTTCCAGGCTCATCAATACCAATTGAAGATGTGGAGCCGTATAAAGCACTTTTCGAAAATTATTATTCTCTAAAGTGAGTTGTTCAATATTACCTTTAAAACCTTTCATGTTTACTATTAATTTGAATGTGATAATTCTTTTTTACCCATAAGTGTTTTTAAAAGCAATTTTGCAACGGCTTCAGAAGATGAGGGATTTTGCCCGGTAATTAATAACCCATCATGTTGTGTAAACGAAGCCCAGTCGGCCCCTTTGCTATAATGCGCTCCCAGTTTTTTCAATTCGTCTTCCAGTAAAAAGGGAACTACTTTAGATAATCCTACCGCTTCTTCTTCCGTATCGGAAAAGCCGGTAACCTTTTTTCCTTTTACGATTGACTCTCCATTTTCTGCTTTTACTTTTACTAACGCGGCTGGGGAATGGCACACAAAGGCAATTGGCTTTTGAGTGTTATAAAAAGACTCAATTAATCTTATGGAGAAGCTGTCATTTGCCAAATCCCACATTGGGCCATGACCACCAGGATAAAAAACTGCATCGTAGTCTTCAGCCTTAATGTCACTTAGTTGTAACGAGAAAGCTACTTTATCAATCGCCTCATTATCCTTATAAAACCTTTTAGTAGCGGGTGTTTGAGCATCAGCAGCCTCACTTTTTGGATCTACCGGCGGCTGACCACCGGCAGGTGAAGCGATGGTTATAACAGCACCGGCATCTGCCAGTACATAATAAGGTGCTGCAAATTCTTCAATCCAAAAGCCAGTTTTTTTTCCTGTGTCTCCCAACTCGCTGTGGGAGGTTAATACCATTAGTATTTTCATTGTAATTACTTTAAGTTTTTATTAAAAATTCATATTCGTACTTGCCGTGTTATTAAAATTTCGTGATTATTTTTTAATTGAAATACTTTTTTAATTTTTTTGTCTTGCAACTCATATATGCCAAATAAGTAACAAAAAGAGTTCCAAAACTATTATAGCAGCTTATGGTACTTCACAGGTTATACAAATCGGATAGAATCTATTTATTTAAAAATGAGTTTTGAAAAAGATATGCCGATAATACTATCTTGTACCTTGCCCTAAATATACTGCCCCTGTATAATCGTTTACAGGGCAATACCTCTTAGCTCTCAAATTTAAATTATAGCTATTTTTATAATCTCATTTAGGGTAATTTAATCCTCGATATATTGGCAGTTTCTAATTTCTAGTTTGGAATATTCCCTGTAGATAGCGATAATCTATTTCGCTCGATGAATCAGACTGAAGTAACAGTGTAGTAGTTTAACAACTTTCCCTTTTACAGATTTTGTTGCGTTTCAGTTGGCGTTACATGCGAAGATTAAATAAGTACTTGCATCGTTATCTGTTATTTAGTTGATTGAATATATCTGGTTGGTTGTAATCTTTTGTTTGCCTTTCAACTCTTTCATGGCTATGTAAACTTCCCAACTTATTAATGCTCCAAAAAAGCACCATACAGAAATTACATAGTTCTCAAAAAACAGCATAGTAACTATAAACGACATTAAATTAAGCAAACCAAGACTCGTCATTCTTTTTCCACCGGCCAGAAAAGGTGGAACGATGGTTGCCAAAAAATAAAATATGCTTACAACGGTACTGTATGGTTCATTAGGGAAATGAAGTGCATAATGAATATGTAACGGTGTTATGGCGGCACTAACTGGAAAGAATAAAACGCGGTATGCAAGAAAAATTGAAACGATAGTGCCAAAACCCAGCAATATTTTCAACGCTATTTTTCTTTTCTCATCTTTTTCAATTAATAAAAACGAATATGGCACCCAAAAAGGCCATACAGCCTGAGCCAAAAATAAAAATATCGTAACGGGTATCTTTTGCCAATGGCTAAAATCCGCATGCGTTAATGAAAGCCAGACAAAGCCTTCCGTAAACTGCTGAAAAGCAAAAATAACAGGGATAGCTGCAAATGGAATTTGAGACCTAGTATCTACTTTGGTTAACGCTGCTATACCTGCAAAAGTTAATAGGGCTCCTGCACCAAAACTTGCTGTTGCTGAAAAACACATGGTTGCTTTTTTTGATTTAGTAATTTTATTATTGTTTTGCTGTGTTCATCATCCCATCTTTATCTTGTTTAGTCTTGTTTAACAATAAGATGACTGCTCAGTATTTTACTTTCCCTCCCAGCGAACACTCACTATCACTTCATTTTTCCTGTGCAAAAACTGATAGGGTGCATTGTATCCCAAAAAGCGAAAGTTGCCGTAATATTCAATATCATTAGCTTTCAATGCATTTTGCAATTTGCTGGCGTACTTTTTAATCTCTTCGTCATTAGCATACCCTCCAAATCGGATGGCGGCTACGTATTCTGCTGCAGTAGTTTGAATATTTATTGATGAATCATTTGGTTTGGGCAGAGTATCCTTAGTATAGTTTTCAGGCATTACAAAACTCATAGACGAAAGTGAATCGTTTATGTCCATATGCACAGGTGATGTCATTGCAATACTTTTCTTCGCCTGGTTACCTCCAAAAATATACGAAGCCAATTTTTTAAATCCCGGTGAGGATAGCTCTTTGTATGTTTTTGCATCCATCGAAATGGTTGCTATCGTAGCCGGAGGATAAAGGCGTATCTCAAAATCTTCTCCTGTTTTAATAATCTTATACGGTTGAGTTTCTGTTTTTGCCATCGTAAAATATAATTGGGAAATGATCGATAGAGCCAACAAGATAGCGAAAAGAAAGAAGGTTAATTTTATGTTGACTTATTTAATAATGGTAACAAAATTCACTCAATGATTCGCTTTTTTTGAGTTTAACTAACCAACCTGCTTCTATATCTCTGTAACCGAAAGCTAAAATTGCAGTACTTTTAAACCCTGCCTTTTTAATTCTAGAAATTCGTTTAACGTATCCGGGCTAAAACCCACCATTGGCGTTGTATCCGCTTTTACATTTTCTGCCGCAATTGTCGCATAGCCTAAACCAATGTAGGATTGCTTTGCAGCATGTTGAAAGTGTTGTTGATGGGTTTGGGCTTTAATTAATAAAGCAAAAGCTATCATTCCCGCATGTAAATAGAAATCTGCTTCTTATACTCACATGATACAAACTATCAACCATAATCATTAACTGCTATGATTCTTATCAGGGATTAGTAAGAAATAAATACGGTATTTTATAAGAGATTTCAATATGCCTTTTATGAAACAAAATATTACTACCCGAGATTTAGCTGCTGCTATTCTGGTTACAAAATAATGTAATGCTGATTAATACACTATCTACAAATAATAATCATGAATCCATTTATCATTCCGTTTGAGAAAGTAAATCTCACAGACCTACCCGAAGCCGGCGGTAAAAATGCTTCGTTGGGTGAGATGTTTAATAAGTTAAAGTCGCTGGGCATTAAAGTGCCGGACGGTTTTGCAATAACAGCTTCCGCCTACAAACATTTTCTGCAATACAATAAGATAGAAGATAAATTAAAAAATTTGTTAGATACGATAGATGTAAAAACACTGAATAATTTACCAGGAGTTGCAAAGCAATGCAGGGAAATTGTAACACAGGCAACACTGCCACACGATATAAAAAAAGCTATCCTGGAATCATATACTTTAATGGGAGGTGCGGGTAAAGAAGCTATTTCAGTTGCCGTTCGCAGCAGCGCCACTGCAGAAGATCTACCCACGGCCAGCTTTGCCGGACAGCATGATTCATTTCTCAATATAGAAGGGGAAGAAAACCTATTACTGGCTGTTCATAAATGCTATGTGTCTTTATTCAACGACAGAGCCATTAAATACCGTATTGATAACGGTTTTGAGCACATGCTGGTAGCCTTATCGGTTGGCGTGCAGCGCATGGTTCGTTCTGATATAGGGTGCGCCGGAGTAATTTTTACTATCGACCCCGAAAGCGGTTTCAAAAATGCTATCTACATTACAGGTGCATGGGGGCTTGGAGAAAACGTAGTACAGGGCGCAGTAAACCCTGATGAGTTTTGGGTATTTAAACCATCGCTTGATAAAAATAAAGAAGCTATTATTGGCAGAAAACTAGGCACTAAAGAACATACGATGGTTTATGCTACAGACCCATTGGCTGATAAAGCGATCCATAATATTGAAACCCCGGTACAAAAACGTTCGCAATGGATTTTGAATGATGCAGAAGTGCAGCAGTTAGCCCGGTGGAGTTATGAGATAGAAAAACATTATAGAATGCCGATGGATATTGAGTGGGCAAAAGATGGAGAAGACAACCAGATGTATATTGTGCAGGCAAGGCCTGAAACAGTACATTCTCAAAAAGGATATGCTACTATAAAAAACTATAAGCTGAAAGAAAAAGGCACCGTAATATGCAGAGGCAAAGCAGTAGGCAGAACCATCATCAATGGCAGAGCCTGTATCATACATTCGTTGAACGAAGCACATAAACTGCAGCAGGGCGATATACTTGTTGCTGATATTACTAATCCCGACTGGAATGCTTTACTACGTAAAGTGGTAAGCATCGTTACCAATAAAGGCGGCCGCACAAGCCATGCTTCTATTGTAGCCCGTGAGCTTGGTATAGCAGCAATTGTTGGAACAGGCAATGCTACCCAGGTTATTAAAGACGGGCAAATTATTTCTGTTGTTTGCAACGAAGGCGATGAAGGGCAGGTTATGGATGGGGCCGTTTCTTTTGAAGAAACTGAAACAGACCTGTTAAAAATTCCAGCAACAAAAACACAGCCAATGTTTATCCTGGCCGATCCCGACAGGGCATTTGAACTATCGCATTTTCCAGCAAAAGGTGTGGGTTTGATGCGGATGGAATTTATCATTAGCAACAATATTCTTATTCATCCAATGGCGTTGATTCAATTTGAACAACTGCCCGAAAGTCCTGAAAAAACAACCATTGCACAACTCACGTCCGGTTATAAGAGTAAGCGGGAATATTTTATTTATAAATTATCAGAAGCAATTGCAAGAGTGGCTGCAGCTTTTTATCCGAACGACGTGATTGTTCGCATGAGTGATTTTAAAACCAATGAATATGCTTCACTGATTGGTGGCCGCTTTTACGAACCTAAGGAAGAAAACCCCATGATTGGTTTTCGCGGAGCTTCCCGCTATTACGATAAACGCTACAAACCAGGCTTTGGTTTGGAGTGTGAAGCCATACTAAGGGTACGCAATGCAATGGGATTTGATAATGTGAAAGTGATGATCCCCTTTTGCCGCACATTAAAAGAAGCCAAAAATGTATTACAAACAATGGAAGAGTTTGAGCTAAAAAGGCATGAAAACGGATTGCAAATTTATATGATGGTTGAGATACCGAGTAATGTAATTCTAGCCGACAAATTTGCACAACTGTTCGATGGTTTTTCAATAGGCTCTAACGACCTTACACAACTTACACTTGGGCTTGACAGAGACTCGGAAATTGTTAGTCATTTGTTTGACGAGAACGACGAAGCCGTTACTACCATGATCGCACAGGCTATAGCTGCGGCAAAAAAAGCCGGTATTAAAATAGGCTTATGTGGACAGGCGCCCAGCGATTTCCCGGAGTTCTCTCAGTTCCTGGTAGAGCAGGGTATTGACAGTATTTCATTTACCCCAGATTCGTTGGTGAAAGGAATTGAAAATATTGCAAAGGCAGAAAACAAGTTGTTACAGAAAACGTAAAAAGTGAAACCATACATTCAGTGTTCCGGTACTTCGGTAGCAACAATGGACTAGAAAATAATCCTGCATTGATCATAATAATTATCCTCAGCCTAAAAGATCCCAAAACTTCCTTTTGCTTATTTAACGTAGCACAATAACTGATAAATATCATTACTCTCTAACACTAAAATCATAAATTAAATCTATGTTGGCAGCTACTTTTAGGTCAAATAAAAAGCATCACCATGATATCTGCCAACCAGTTAATTAATATGTCTGATTACAGGCACTATAAAATATGGCTTTTAGCAATGTTGGTTGCAACCTTTGGCTTTTTTTATGCAAAAGAGACTATAGAATTTGTTTTGGATAAACTGTACCAATTCTTTATTCAAAATAATGCCAGCGGTTTGTAACAGTTTAAATTATCCTCAAACAACTTTAATGCTTACAATTGCTGTTGTTCCCTGGATATTATTACAGGGGAAGAAAAAAGAAGTTACTGAAGACAACGAAAGAACTGCAGGAATAAAAAAATTAATGGCCCTTAAAATTGAAGGCATAGCTAGTGAAACAGTAAAATTATCTCCCATATGGCCGTTTATTTCTGACGAAATTTCTGATGAAACAGAGGGGATTGTTTTCAGTATCCGTTTCAGTGAAAAAGCGGGCCGTTTTGAAAGAAGCGAATATCACGGTGTATCATCTTAATAAATGAGTGTTTTATGATAAGTTGCATGAAATCAAGTGAGATCATAAACTATTTTGATAAAAAATTTAAAAAGACTAAGTATTACTATAATAGATTACTGGAAAATTTCGCAATTGAAGATATCCACGGATACAGGTTAGAGATGAAAAAACTGAGAGCTTTTATACGACTGCTAAATTCAAATATCCCCGAGGAAAAGAAAATAAAAATTGGCAGAAATACAAAATTACTTTACAAGACTACTGGCAATATTCGTAACCTTCAATTACACCAACTCAGGGTTAGCAAACTTTGTAATGAGATGTTGCTTGAAAAGCCCGTACCGTATTTGCAGCGTATCCATAATGAGGAAAATAAGCAAAAAAATAAAGCGAGGCAGATTGCTGAAAAAATTTCATTTAATCACTTTCAGGAAAAACTTATTGCTTTTGCTTCGGACAAGTTGAATATAGAATCAATGGAAACATTTGTTATTCAAAAAAAGCGTGCACTTCTCAAATTAATATTTCTAGTGAATTATACTGATATTGCGCTGCATGAGATACGCAAAGTTTTAAAAGATCTGATGTATAATTGGAAATGCATAACCTCTCTCGTACCCACTACTCTTCCTGCCTATTTTACAAATAAAAAAAACATAGATCTTTTTACAAAAAAGCTCGGTGAGTTTAATGATCTCTGCATAGCTGTCCGTTTTCTCAAACATCCTTACATAAATAAAATTGTTGAAGAAAAAGAGAAGAATATTTTACTAATTGTCAGGATGCAACTAGAAGATACCAGAGGAGAGATGAAAAAAGAGATCAACACATTGCTAGGCCATATAAAGCAGGAGATGTAGAAGAAAGATATTCATCAGTAACAGCTTCTTTTGGCAACTATTACAATTTTAGTATATCATTTAGCTTCAAAATATAACATATGCTGCCTGCAAATTTAAAAATATGTTCCTGGCCTTTAATTGTTAACCCAGCTTTGAGGCATAAGGAGTTTATAAAAAAGAGTAAATATTTGCTATGAGATTTTAAAAGACGGCGGAAATAGATCTACACATACCATTTAAAATAAATTATGCTTAAATACCTTTTTATTTTTATTATCTCTATTCATGGTTTCATTCATTTTATGGGGTTTGCAAAAGCTTTCAATTATAGCAACATCAACCAAATTAGCAAAGAAGTTTCAAAACCTTCCGGCATGATTTGGCTGCTTACTGCTTTTTTGTTTATTACTACCACTATTTTATTCCTCTTAAAGAAAGATATTTGGTGGGCTTTTGGAATAACAGCAGTTATTATTTCACAAATACTAATTTTTACAGTCTGGAAAGATGCAAAATTTGGCACAATCGCTAATGCGATTATTCTTGTTGCTGCCGTATTAAGTTATGGAAGTTATCGTTTTGAAAAAGGCTATCAAAAAGATGTAAAAGAAAATCTTCACCGCACTAATACTTTCAAAACAGATCTACTTACTGAATCCGATTTACTACCGTTACCAGAGCCAGTGCAACGTTACTTAAAATATACCGGTGTACTAAACAAACCTAAACTAAAAAATATGCGCATCGCATTTGAAGGGCAAATGAGAGAAAAAGGAAAAGATTTCTTCCCCTTTACCTGCGAACAGTACAATTTTTTTGATGAACCTACCAGGCTTTTTTTTATGAAAGCAAAAATGAAAGGTCTTATCGTTCCAGGCTATCACAAATACAGCAATGCAACCGCTATTATGAACGTAAGACTTTTTGGATTATTCTCCGTTGTAAATATTTCAGGAAAAGATATGAACCAGGCAGAAACTGTGACACTCTTTAACGACATGTGCTTAATGGCTCCAGCCACTTTGATTGACAAACGGATTACCTGGAAAGCCATCGATAGCAATTCGGTAAAAGCCACTTTTACAAATCATGGAATTACAATATCGGCCATTTTATATTTTAATGAAAAAGGGCAATTGGTTGATTTTACTTCTACCGACAGAGATGTTAATCACTTTCCATTTTCTACACCTGTAAGCAGTTATAAAAATATCAACGGTATAAATATCATGACGTATGGAGAAACTATCTGGCATTACCCTGATGGAAAATTTGTTTATGGAAAATTTAATTTTAAGGAGATTGAATATAATGTTTCAGGTCTTACTATGATGCGTTAGTTTATCAATGGGATAAAAAAAGAGCAGCATTTTAAACAGAAGAAAATAGATAATTGTGAAATCGAAAAAAATAAGAACTCTACTGATTACATTGCTTGCGTTTCTCGGGGTAGGAGCAATTGGGGGCGGTGCTGTATTAATTATTTCACCATCGGGCAAAATGATCGGCATGCCATTGTCTATGCTCAAACCATCACCATTTAGCGATTTTTTGATCCCCGGTATTATTTTATTTTTGGTTCTCGGTGTTATTCCGCTTCTTTTAATAATGGCTTTATTAAAAAAGCCAACATCAAAAGTAGCAGAGTATTTTAATTATTGCAGTGATATGCATTGGGCATGGACTTACACCATTTATATTGCCATTGTCCTTACTTTTTGGATACAGATAGAAATGGTTTTGCTTAACGCCGTTAGCTGGTTGCACACTTTTTATATGTTACTGGCGGTTCTTATCATTTTTGTTGCATTACTGCCACAAATAAGAAATCTATACAAAAAGGAAAACAATTTAAAATAAAAAGTAAAATGCAACTTAATATAGCTCGTACTTTATTATTTCTTGCAGGCAGTTTTATTGTTATGGGCATAATTTCCGGTGAAATATTTTACCCCTCAGGCTAAAATATTTTCAAAAGTGAAATTAGCGATCTCGGAGGAACTCGTCCACCCAATAGTATTATTCATGAACCTTCTGCTACTATCTTTAATACTACCATGCTGGTTAGCGGATTGATGATTCTTGTCGCTTTACTTTTTATACATCATCAGTTTAAAAAATGGCTCTTTTATATTCCCTTTATCATTATTGGAATAGTTGTTTTTGGAGCGGGTGTTTATCCGGGGCATCCTATTACACTGCGTTTGCTTACTGTTATCTGCGACCAATGAAAATAGATAATTATGCTTTTTGCTTACATAATGTTTGAATAAGCAGCCGAAAATAATCTAATTTCAAAATAAATTGCTGCAAAAAGCTATCTTGCTTCCAGACATAGCGTTGAATATTATTGTGGAAAAACGGGTTTGATATAAACGAACAAAAGATATTTCATTCTCAAAAATTAATTCATGGAAAAAATTTTATATCCCCGTTTTTTAATTGTCAAAGACAATTTTTACGGCGATCCTGGCAAAGTATATGCAGCCGCACTAAAAGCCACTTACTACGAGCCTGAACATGTAACCGGTTACCGTAGTAAAGCTGTTTACCATGAAAAGGGCATTAAAGCCAAACTGGAAAAACTTTTAGGGATAAAAATCACACGCTGGGATATCGATCCGCTTGAAGAGAATGGCGTTTTTTACCAGGGATTCTCCAAAGGGAAAAAAATGGAAGTCCCGGGTGTACATTCCGACGAACCTTATAACGACATAACAGTTGTGGTTTATCTTTCACCCGGCATCCCACCCGACTGTGGCACATCCTTATGGATGCACAAACAAACCCGTCTCCTTAATCCAGCCATGCCCGCCGATGCACGAAGGTTTAAAATGAAATGGCAGGATCTAAAAAACCAGTTGGAAAGAGAAAGCAAAAATCCCAAAAAATGGATTGAAATAGACAGGGCTGGTTATTGGTTTAACAGGATGGTAGCCTATCCTTCCGGCGCGTTTCATTCTGCAACCAAACATTACGGAGGCAATTTAAAAGATGGACGGATTTACCAAACATTCAGGATTGGTGTAGATTGGAGCAGTTTTAGAATGAAGGATTGAGAACGGTTATAACTAAAATAAATTCAGCAAAAATTGCTGGTAAGCATAGTCGTTATTTGTTTTGAGCATAACCAATTCTTTCATCAATTTCAATTGACGTGGACTATTTATGTTCATAGCCATGCTGCACAAAGCAAATTCTTCCAGTGTATTCTTCTCAATCAGGTTTAATGAGGCATCGCTTATGCCCGTTTTTTTACAAAAATCCTTTACTGCTTTTTTACGGACCGTTTCATAATTTTGCTTCCAGTGTTTCTTGATAACAGCTAATACCTTGCTGGTTATATCCTGCATATTAACTGGCGCTGCACCGGGTAGCAGGTTAAGTACTATATTACTTTGTGTAAACCTTAGCAATGTTTTTTCTGCACTGCGATAGTTGTTGCGTTTTTTAATTTTGAGCGCTTCATCAGCAGCTAATTTTTTCAAATCTTTATCAACAGGCCTGAATCCGAATTTGTGATAGAACCAGAAGGCACCGCTTTTAATTCCGCCTGGGTTATCAAGTCCAAACTGGTAAGGTTCCATTTCAAAATAAGTAATGCCGAATGCCTGCTTACAAACGCGGATAAGCTGGCATAAGATATAACCAGATTCTCCCTGGCGGAAAGGTTCAAAAATATTTAGCCCCAGCTTAGCCCGTTTTCCGAAAGCCCATATGCCACCATAAGAAACGGGAATGCCATTTTTAAAAAATGTAAATCCAAAATATGTTTCCAACGGTAACTGATGCGCAGGCACCATGCTATAAACGGAAAGTATCAAACCCCTGCCAATATCATAAAGCCTTATGGTATCCTGCTGCAAAAAAGTAGCGGGATCAATTTCCCTTACCGTTAAGGCCATTGAATTTCGTATCACTTTAATTAATACCTGCCTTTCTTCGGTACCGGGTACACGATGAGCAGGCACTGTTGTATTTATCAATTGTGGAATATCAAATTGCTTCAGCAAATTTTGATGATACCAGGGTTCATTAATTTTGATACGATTATATGTCCGAGAGAATTTTTGATTCCTGGGAACTAATTGCACATAAGCACTCATTCGCTCACAAATTAGTTCCCGCAGCAGCGGCCTGTCTTTCAATTCGCCTAACTGGCCCATTAAAAAAGACATATACTGAGCAGGCTGTACACCTAATAGTTCCAACAAGTCTTCGTTACTTAAACCCGCAGTAGTTTCTGCTTTCAACAAAGAAGGCATCGTAATGTTAAGTATATCGTTGAGCGGTAAAATCGAATTATAAAATGAATCAAAGGCTATATCAATGTCAGGATGTTGCAGCAGCCATTCCATAAAATCAGGAGAAAAGCGGGTAACTATATTTGCGTAGGGCAGGCCTTCATTTTCAGGCATTGATTTTCTACCAGACCTGTTTTTCTTTGCATAGGCGGTAATGCGCTTCAGTTCTTTTTCTGCAAGGCTGTTTATTTTGCTATTATCGGGATAGGCACATAAAAACAGTAAACTGTCATGATATTGCAATATGTATTTCGCTTCGGGTAACTTCATTGCGCTAAGAGAAGCTAGCAGTGCAGCCTTTAACTTTGCCGATTCCTCATCATATCTATTGGCAAGCTCATGTAGCGAATTAAGAGCAGCTAAAAATTTATCCTTCATTTTTTTTACTAACTAAATTATTTAAGGGAAGGTACGGAAAATAATAAAATTACATTTGGTATTCACGTCGCTGCGTGTATTCATGAAACGAAATCCCTTAATCGTCGTGGTTCGTGCTTTGCGAACTGCTAAGTGTCTGAATTAGGATTTACGGTGCCAAATAAAACAGTCAATTTACACTCGCTATTAAAAACTGCGTACAGATTAGTTCGTATTGTTATGGCCCCACGAGCAGTTCCCAACAATATTGCTTCTAAAAATCTATTGTTTGGTAAACTTTACCGCCTTTCCTTTAATAGTCCTTAAAAAATAAATGCCTTTAGGTAACGAACTAATATCTATTTGTGAATTATTATCCTTAATCTGCACAGTGGCAAGATTTCTACCGTTAATATCAATGATTAAAGCTGTAGTATTTAAAATATTTTTATCGTTCGTATATACGGTCACGCTAGTAGATGCCGGATTGGGATACACAGAAACAAAACCCTTCCTGGATACCTGCAATGCAATGATTTTCGAATAAATGAAGTGCCCATCTACATCGTTTTGCCTGAGCCTGTAATAAATAACTTCAGGGTTGATATCTATAATATTCCTATCGGTAAACTCATATGAATTATTGCCTGCATTATTCGCTGCCACAACCTCTCCTACCTTCACAAATCCATTTCCCCCATCTCTTTCTATGTCGAAGCTCTGTGCGTTCAGTTCATTTGCTGTTTTCCAAAAAAGTAAACCATCTTTTCCGGAAAGTACAGCATTGAAATCAAGTAAAGTGACTGGTAGTGCGTTATAAATTTTATTGGCTATATAAAAGGATGAAAATTGGGGAATAGAAGTAGTAAGTACATAATCATTACCCCAAGAGGCCCCTGAAATCTGCGCAGGCAAAGCCGAGGCCTGAACAGTAGCCTGGCAACTTCCGTTATTTTTAAATATAGCAACATCATTGATGGTATTGATACCCGAAGGCAGTCCTAATGAGTTGTAGGCATTTTTCAGGGCTTCAAATTCGTAGCCCTTCAGGTACAATCTTATACTAACGGGAGTGGCTGGCTGCACAGCCGGCGTGATGCTCAAATTTCTGTCGAGGTAAAGTCTGTTGAGTCCGTCTTCCCGAACCGGCTGGTTATTGATATAAAGAGAAGTTGATACAAGTCCAAGATTATTGCCATTTGCATTGATCTCTGCCACTGCATCCCCTGCTGCATCTGTTATAGCAACCCAGAGGTTGTTGTTCGTATTGTCAATCGTAATGGTATTCATGGGGGTACAAATTCCCGGCGAACCGCCAGCTACAGGTGCTCTAAATAAGCTAAGATAATTTCCAACAGGACTATTCGCATCTGCTAACACGAAATCTTTTTTCTTGACAAGGATGTTTGTGACAGGATCCCATTCAAAAAGAATTCCTTTGGTACTATTGCCACCTTCTTTCGTCATCGCATAAAACTTACCATTACTTTCTGTTAGATTTCCTTGCGGATAGCTTCCATTATTGCCGCCAAAGTCAAGCCGCTTGATGTAAACATTTGTTACCGGATTCCATTCGAAAATAACCCCGGTATTGTTTGTTCCACCTTCGGAAGTAAACCCATAAAACCTGCCATTGCTAAGCGTGAGATCTCCCAGCGGATTCATGCCGTTATTTCCTGAAAATTCAAATTTATTGTTGAACACGTTTGAAACAGGATCCCATTCAAATAATACACCGTCAGAATTGCTTGCCATACCTGCGTATTGAGTCATCCCGTATAATTTTCCATTAAAAACAGCCAGGCTCCCTACCGGTGTATTTCCCATTGGCCAGGTACCGCTACCATCATAAAAGAAATCTATTTTCTTAGTATAAATATTGGTCAACGGATCCCATTCGAACAGCACTCCTGCCTGGTAATCACCTCCGCTGGATGTAGCACCATAAAATTTTCCATTAAGATAGGTAAGGCCACCTAAAGGATAACTTCCGATAGCATCCGACAGGTCAATTTTTTTCGTGTATTCGTAAGTGTTAGCATCAAACTCAAAGATCACGCCCCTGAAGTTAATTCCTCCCAACTGCGTCATCCCATATAGCTTACCATTGAGGGGGGCAAGACTTCCAAACGGAGTTTGACCAGTAAGGGAAGTAAAATCATATCGCTTGGTATAGATGTTTGCAGAAGGATCCCATTCAATAATGGCACCTGCAATATTGGTGTAATCAGAAGCGCACATTTCAAAAAACTTTCCGTTACTTTCTACAAAATGCCCTACCGGGCTGTTTTCATTAGAGCTTTTTCCAAGAGCCAAAATTTGTGAGAGCGTATTGGTATTAGCATCCCATTGAAATAATACCCCATTTGAATACTGACCACCGGCGAAGGTCATTCCATAAAATATTCCATTGTAAAAAGCCAGCGAGCCATTAGGTCTGCTTGCGAAAATAGAACTGATATCCTGCTTTTTTGTATAGATATTAGAAGCCGGATCCCATTCGAAGATGGTTCCTGCATTATTTGTTCCACCAATATTTGTAAGTCCGTAAAACTTACTGCCGTTCAAGGTGAGGTGACCGAATGGGTTCGTGCCGTTAGTATTGGTAAGGTCAATCTTTTTTGTATAAAGATTTCCGGTTGGATCATATTCAAATATCACCCCGCTATTATTGCTGCCACCAAGATAAGTAAGGCCATATAATTTTCCATTATAAAGATCAAGGCTACCGTAAGGGTTCATGCCAATACTACTGCTTAAATCAATTTTTTTTGTGTAGATGTTTGTTGCAGGATCCCAATCAAAAATTACGCCCTCATTGTTTAGTCCGCCGGTATTCGTCATTCCAAAAAATTTGCTGCCATTCCAGGTGAGGTTTCCGTAAGGCAAGGTCCCGGTTGACGCTAACAGGTTTATTTTGGTTGTATAAACATTGGTAGCAGGATTCCATTCAAATATCACACCCTGGTTTGCGGTGCCGCCTGAATAGGTCATCCCATAGAATTTCCCGTTATAGAGTGTAAGATTACCGCAAGGATAGGTTCCCTTATCCCTTGTAAAATCTATCTTTTTTGTAAAAATATTGGTGGATGGATCCCACTCGAATATGATTCCTGAATCACGAATTCCGCCGGAATAGGTCATCCCATAAAACTTATTGCCACTGAGAACCAGGCTGCCTTTTGGATTGCTACCGTTGGCACCATAGAAATCTATTTTCTTTTTATAATTTCCTGTTGCCGGATCAAGCTCAAAAATAATTCCTTTATCATTGCTTCCGCCTTCGCTAAGCATTCCATAAAGTTTCCCATTGTAAGGGGTAAAGTCGGAATATAGTGGATTCCGGCCTTCAGCTTTCTGACGTAAGGGATACCGGCTTTGGAAATTATTACCGGTACTTCCGGTACTAAAAATAACGCCCTGGTTGTCAAATCCTCCAACAGCCGTTGAACCCCACAGCTGATAGATGCCCTGGCTTTTTACCACTCCCAAACTCAATAGCAGAAACAATGTATAGATAAGTCTCATTTGCATGCATTTACATTAAAATAATTAATTTAGAAAGGGATAGTGAATTTACATAGAATTACAAACGCAATCCAAAAAAGTTCGGATCCAACACCCTGATGTCCTGGTGCATGCCGCAAGCAACGCCCCCCTTGAAGCGAAGGAATATTCACGGAAGGGAGGATAAATAAATTAAATATATCAAAGGTATTTTTCAATTTTTAAAAGTACCTGCAGCACCAACAACTTTGTGAGAGGACTTATCTGTTTCGCCTATGCATCCACTCAATGGAAGGATCAATAGAATGCACTATTTCCAGAAACGCTTTTTTAAACCGATGGTTATTATTGACCTTGTGATGGAATTTTTTTTCGGGGAATGGTTGCATTAAAAAAAATTGTACATCCTGCACAATTTCCTCTATAAAAGAATCGGCCACAATTTTATAAGGCGGAAGATTCGCTTCCTGCGCATACTCATCCACCAGTATTTTAAAGGCCAGCAATTTTTGTTGGCTGTAGCGGCTGTATTTTTTTCGCTGCTTGTCATTAAGTTTGGGAAAATAATCTTTGCTTGAAGCCGATTCCAGTTTTATGTTTTGCTCCTGCAAAATATCTTCAAGTTTTTTTTCCCGAATGCCGGATAAGAGCCGGTCTTTTAAACGCGGCAGGTAAATCACATCATTGGCGGCGTAAGCCATTTGCCGGTCGCTAAGCGGCCGGTTGCCCCATCCGGCAGCCTGTATTGACTTGTCGGGTAATACCCCAAATTCCTGATTTAGTACAGCGGAAAGGGAAGTTACAGACCACTTGCACAGCTCTGCGGCGATTTGAATATCAAATAAGTTGGCAGGACTACAGCCATGCCTTTTCAACACATCCACATCGTTTGCGCCAGCGTATACCAGTTTACATAACGCGTTGTTTTGAAAGACCGACCATAAAGGTTCCAGGTTTTTGATCGCTATGGGATCAATCAAATAACACGTGGTGCCATCAAAAACCTGCAGAAGTTGTAATTGAATACCATACTGTTTATTAAAGCTGTCGAATTCTGTATCCATCGCAAACTCCTTCAACATTTGCAGCCGCTCAACTACGATTTGCAAATGCGCAGGATCATCCACTACTTCGATGGGTATGCCGTTACTTGTAATTTTCAATGCTAAATTTTCGATGTGTAAAGTTATACTGTTTGCTGTCTCCACCAAACGCAATGTATTTTCCTCTTAGATAGGGTATAATAGAAAGTTATTTACCAACTATCATTTTTCCTTTTGTTTCTTTTGTTTCGCTCCCGATGCAACCGGGATGTGCCACAAAAGAAAGGACAAAAAAAGAAAAAAATTATTTCTACTTTCTTAAATAAAAAGAACATTCATATTATTTTAAATTAATTTCTTTTACTTAACCAAAAGAAACAAAAGTCAAGGGCTCCAGAAAAAAAAGCTAAACCTGCTTGCATTCCGCTACGCCGAAAGAGCTATAGCCAAACAGACTACGTTAATTCAGCCGACACAGCATCATCATCAATTATTTCCTGATCGCTTTCGCCGTAAACCCAGCTGCGGTGGACCGCTGCATTCCAGCAAGTTCTTAACGCAATTTTTTCTGATGCCCTTCCTTCGAAACAGTTTATTAAATAGGAAGCGATGGGTTTTTATTTTTTACAAAACTTCTTTTCTAAAGACTTGTATCAAAACAGAAAATATTATTGTTAAGGCCAGCTTTTCAGAAAAGCAGCTGCTGCACAATCAACTTACCACTGTACAGTTTACTTTGTACAACTGAACCACATAACTGCATCCCATGGGCGGGCTGTATATCAGCCAGGGGCCGCCTTTGTCTTTTTTGTGACACATCCCGGTGACTATCGGGAGCGGGACAAAAAAAGAAAAAGATTTTTTTTGCAACTATAAATTTGAAAGTAACATCTTTCTATTTGTATTACCTTCTTTTGCTTAACCAAAAGAAGCAAAAGTCAAGGGCTTCAGAAAAAAAAGCTAAACTTACCTTCATTCCGCTACGCCGAAAAGTGCTAGAGCCAAACAGTATAATTTCATTCAACCGACATAGCATCAACATTTCCCTAATGCCAATCACTTTCGCCGTAAACCCACCTGCGGTGGACCGCTGCATTCCAGCAAGTTCTTAACGCAATTTTTTCTGAGGCCTGTCCTTCGAAGCAATTTGCTGAATAGGAAGCAATGATTTTAAACATTTTACAGAAGTTTATTTTAAATGATCGCCTGAAAAAAATATATAGTACAAGATACATACTCATATAAGGAGGTACTTTCCAAAACCGCTGCATAATCAACTTCCTACTTTCCAGTTTACTTTGCATAACTGCTCCACATCGCTGTATCCCCAGGGTGGGCTGTATATCAGCCAGGGGCCGCTTATTTTGGTTCTCTTTTGTGGCACTTCCCGGTGACTATCGGGAGCGGAGCAAAAAAGAACATATTGTAAACGTTCTTCACTCAGCAATTGTGCAAGTAAGATCTACGTTTCGTAACGTTTGGCAAGCAATGAGGCGAGGACATGCCTCCCCCAAAAAAACTAATGAAAATCCGATTCAGACAATTACATTGTTCCGGCGCATGAGGAACGCGCCAAGGCGGCACCCAGCTCTATTCTACAAAACCAGCACCTGCTGCTTATATAATTTCTCGGCAGCCTTGGTTGCCCTGTAAGATTGCAGTGTCATATACGGTGTACCGGTATCATGATTTGCTTTTGCGGCTGCATACATCATTGCGTAATGCCTGGCCAATACAGCCTGGGCTTTAAAGAAAGAAAAACCAGGCTGGTAAATGTGTGCAGGTTCAGCGCCCGAACCATTTAATTCTAAAATAGAAAGTTTGCCTTTTCTTAAATCTTCCATGCTGCTGCACTTTAGGTCGAAACGGCCATAATAAAATCCAGGGATCTGCTTTGAGATATGATCAAATAGCTGGGTGAGTTCGTTGTCAATGATATGTCCCTCGTCTAAAAACATAGCCCCCCGCACATGGTTACCAAATGGTACCAAAACTTCCTGCTCGCCTTTGGCTACAATTTTATGTAAGTTGATGGCAGTGTTCTTCTTCAGTTTTTCCAGTTGCAAAAAAGCACGGTCATGTTTCATTATCAATTGTAGCAAGGTAGCATTACCATCGCCGGCTACTTTTAAATATTCCTTCTTTGTTACAGAAGTAATGACACCTTTCTGCTTACTTGGATTCCGATAATAAAAGATACTCATTTCCACAGGCAGGCTGATGTATTGTTGTATCAAAAAATCTACCGGGATCCTGGTAATATAATTTTTTAGTGCCTCAGTGTTGTTGATTATCTCTACGCACCATCCTCTTTCTCCTCGGTCGGGTTTAGCAATTACCGGGAACGATAAACCAATCGCTTCCATTTTTAGCAAGGCAGCATCAATATCTTCACCGGCCCAAACTATTGCTGTTAAAGGATAATATTGCTGCGGTATCAGCTTAAAAATATCCCATTTACTTTCAAAAAACATTCCGCCGGTTTCTATTGTTGGGTTTGCAGCCGAAAAGAAAAAAAATGACCGTGCTTTTACGCACAACCACAGGTAATAAAAACTAACGGGAAGATATACCAGCCACATAGGCCAGTATTCCCAATGAAAGATTTCAATATATTTTATTCTTAACCAATATTTCATTTCCTGCATCCAACGAAGCATTAAAGAATTAAATAGATTTTCATTGATAGTTCTGGCAGTAATATTTATCATGCTGTTCTTTTAATATTTCAGTGCACAGGAACACGCTCTCTTGCTTACATGCAGGCTATTCATCGATATCACAGCATCAGCTGTTGAAAGATCATGGTATTGAAATTCAGCGGTTCCCTCATTTTTCATTTCAATAAAACTATAACTGAGCGTTTTAAATTTTTCTGCCCGGTTAATAATAAAGCCGTTTTGTGTATCTGGTATAGCTGTTGTAAAAAAATTACCTAAGGATAATGCTGTTACTGTCGGATCTCTTTCTATCCACCCGTTAAACGATTCCTTTCTTTTTATTGCACAAGTTTCATCGTATAAAGTTGCAGATGAGAAAATATGTGGAATTGTATTAGATAAACAGATGCGATATTTCTTTTGTCCATCCCACACCAACTGAAATAATTTTTCGCCTGCCCAAACGATCAATGTATAAGGTTCAATATTATTCATATCCATTAGTAACCAGGCAATCACAGGCATTTCATCTAATAGCAACTCCCTTACCACGGCTCCTCTGCTTCTGGCATACCCTTCCTGTTTTATATGATCATAAAATCCTCCGTTCAATAAAATAATAATGTTTCCATACTCGTTTACACCAATCCAGGTGCCGTTGCCAGCAGGATCCAACGGCGACAAATACATAGTATCATCATCGCTGCGCATGGTTGGAGCTAATGCCCGCTGCCGACCGGGATCTTCATCTCTTAAAGAAGCAAAATAATATCCTTCTTTGCCGGGAATAAATACAACTGTACACATGATAATTAAAATTAGAATCCAAAACGTGTTCCAATATATAAAGAAAAAGCTTCTGCTCTTGCCTGCTGAATTTTTAAGTTGGTTATCCAATAGGAACCATCGAGGTAAATTGTTTGCAATAATTTTGAGGTTGTTTTAAATCCCAAACGCAATCCACCTTTTGCAAATACACCGGACATTCTCCTCACTTCCTGTTCAATGATATTGGAAGTAGTTTTTACAATCAATCTCGGTTCGCCAATATTAACATAGCCGGTGCCCGCGTAAAGAGATGAAAAGAAAGGCGACTTCTTTCTAAAAGAAAAATTATTTCCAATATTAATACCAGCAAGAAATATAGAACTGTTTGTTTTTTGAAAAAGATAATCTGACCGGTCATCTATTAATTGCTGGTTGTATTTTACCGCATTAAAATCTAGCACGATTTGCGCAAATAAAGTGCGGTTGATGCGGTACTCAATACCGGAATTGAGTGCCAGAGAAGTTTTATACGCCTTTGCAAATGATGCCACCGGTGAGAGTAACCCAACAGAAGTTGTAAAATAAACCCTGCCTGTATCCTGTGAAAAACCCGTTATTGTAAAACACCTAATTAAAAAAATACACAGGAAGATATTTTTAAGCATTCTGCAGGTTTTGACTGTTATACTTTACCGTGGAATATGCTACGCCAAAATCATTGCTTACAATCTCCAGTTTCATCTCTCTCAAAGCAACTCTTATTAAAGCGAGATGATGAATGGTATGTTCTGTATTATACACGATCTCCCGAAAATAAGTAGTGTTCACAATATCTCCATAATTGCTGCCAACGCATTCCGTGATCAATGTCATTTGCTTATCTGGCTGCAGCATAGATGCTTTTAATAGCTCCAGTTCCTGCAATGCAATAGCCTGATCAGTTTCGATAGACAAATTCCTTGTTCGATTAAAATAATCTACCACACCCGGTTTATAACCGTTACAGACGCATTTCAGCAATTCGATGATATGCCTGGTATGACCGCCGATACTGGCATTGCCAAGATGAGCAATTTTTTGGTTGTACTGGTTCTCCTGTAAGGTGGATATTAATTCTTCCAATGAAGTTAGCTGTTCTGATAACTGAAGAAAAATCATAAGGGTTGTTTATTGTAGTAAAGCGTATCCAAAAAGATGATTGAATGCAACGCAGTGAATAGAAATATATTTATAAGAGATAAAATCGGGCATGCCACTTACATCGTACACCTGGTTGCCATTAACAGATCTTAATTCACCCAGGTCGATAAAGTTTACTGGCATTGCTTCGCGTGAAATATAAACATGCAGCGCCGGTCCGTTGTTGCTAACAAAATCTGTTAACTTAACCTGCCAGCTATCGCCGGTTTTAAATACTTCTGCCGTACCTGTAACAGTACCATAAGGACCTGATTGAAAAGAACCGCTATGCCTTAAAACTGCCGTGGTATCAGTCATTTCATTCAAAACAACTGTTGAAGCGAGTTTTTCTTTTTTGCAGGCAGTAAATAAGGCTGTTGCTGCAATAATAATGATGATGAGTTTACGCATGTCGCAATATTAAAAATGATAAATAATTTCTGGTGACAGTACAAACTTTCTTGTTAGCCCATCAGGCCTGGCAGTTCGAACCACCAGGGGAACGCCACCAGAAAGCCCGACAGAGAAACGGCTGCTGACTTTATAACGTAACGCAGCTGTGGCATTAAGCGTTAAGCCGTCTGAACCTTTTATTGCAATTGGCTTATTGCTGATATTGCCATCTATATAAGTGTCTTCTCCCAAATGATAAATACCTAAAAGGCCAACATTCAGCACTGTCTTTCTGTTTGTATTGAATGTGTAAACTGTTTTTAGCAGCACATCCCCTTTCCTGTTGAAGTCATTGGAAGGGATATAATTATCAGCTTTGTTATTACTCCAATACACAGGCAAAAAAGTATTTCGGTTCCTCCCACTTAACGGCTGTTGGACAGCCGTAGATATCAACCATCTGGAATTACTAACTGAAATGCCTGCCAGCAGATCTATTGTGCCCAGGCTGCTTTGATATTGCATTGGCAATGGTCTTTCTGATTCCCTGATATCACCTGCATTTAACGGAAGCTTTACGCCGAGTAAAAATGAAGTCTGCCATAGCTTTTTCTTGGGTACAGTATAAATTCCTGAAATAAACAAATCACCCAGTCCGGCGGAATTGCCGAGATTACCGCTGGCATAGTTAGCTGTAAGCCTGGCTTGTATTGCGTAACGATCGCCTATTTGGTTATCGTATTGGATTGCGGGTGTAAATACATATACATTTTCGTCGCCAATCCCATTATTTAGTATAATAGACAATTTTTGTTTATGGCTTGAATCATCTTTCCTATCTATCCCATTTAAATTACCGATTGTACAAAACCCTGCATCGCTGCAACCCTGGGCTTGTGAATCAGTCCAAAATAAAGATGCAGTGATCAATAAAAGCAGAGAGGTATATTTATTCATACAGTTATCTTCTTTTTAAAGAATTTATTGGTCAACGAAAGAAGCTGTTGTTTTTGCAACAGCAACAACAGCAGGCAGCAAACCATAACGATCAATGCCAGCACAAAAAGTTGTCCGCCATCTCCCTGCGACTGAATACCGATGACCATTATATGTGATAAGATAGCGCCAGCCATTACACCTATCCCCAGCAAGGCGCCAATAACAATAGTTGGAGGAAGTAACAGCAATATACCGGTGATAAGTTCTACAACACCGGTACCAATTCTGCCCCAGGGTTCTACTCCCAATTTTGTAAACAGCTCCACTGATTCCGGTTGTGCAGTAAATTTGAAATACAATGTTTGGAACAGAATAGCGGCAGCTACCAGACGAAATAACCAGGAAATAACTATTTTACTTTTCATTTGAATTTTAATGAATGACGGAATTTTGGTTGCTATTTAAATATCAGTTGCCAGTTCTTATCTGCTTTTAACCGAAGTGCTGACTCATTCTTATTCCATTTGGTAAGTGTGTTGTTTACCCAGCTATGATAAAAAAGGTAAAGTTTACCATTGTCTATTTTAAATGTTTCGGGATCAATTTCCACTTTTTCATTTGTTGCCCCCATTGCATAAGCGCACCAACCGCCGTATTGTGGCTCATATTTTTTATAGTCTTTTACAAACAGTTCTTTATTAGCAGCGCTGGAAAAATAATAGGTGACCCCTTCGGCAGATGCGGCAAATTGTTTATTCCCTTTTATAGCTTTGTTTGAAGTAAAATAGGCAACCGGGTCGTAGCCCTGTATGGCGATATTTTTTTCTGTATTAAATTCCTTAACCCTTAAAGCTGTTTGGGCATTTGCAATAGTTGTGGCACACAATACAACTAATAACATTAATCCTCTTTTCATGTTTATTTTTTTAACTTCTTTTGGCTTAATTTCTATTTGGTTATCGTAGGCCAGTTGGCATCGGCTACTTTGATCCTGTTATCCTTATCTTTCAACCACATTGCTTTGACCTTTGCATTGTAGTTCAGGTAAAGCTTATCTCCAACGATTGTAAAGGCCGTAGGATCCGTAGGAGACAAGTGATTTTCACTTAGGCCATAAGCGCAAAAACCGCCATATTGTGGTACATATTTTTGTGGTTGTATTTTAAAACTATCAAGATTTGCCTGTGAGCTAAATTCCCATGTGCTGCCACTCCATTCAAAAGAAAGATCATTTTTTCCTTCTACCGCTTTGTTCTGCAAGAAATATGCAACGGGATCGTAACCTTTTATAGCTATTCCGTTCGAATTATTATACTGAATTGTTTGGGCCTGGATGATCGTTGCAAATAAAATTGCAGGTAATGCAAGAGCAATTAGTTTCATGTTAAGATTTTGTATTGATAAATGACAATACAAAAATGCTTCTAATTGCTTTGAAAGTAAATAGCGATAGTTCCCGAAGATTTGTAGATACTTCCCTAGTTAACTGCTTTAACGTTTCTTTTCATCTCTGAAGGATTTTGGGAAGTATATTTTTTGAAGAATTTACTAAAGTGCGCCACATCATCAAAGCCTAATTGCTCAGCGATCTCTTTAATGGATCTATCGGTGTAAAATAAAAAACGTTTCGCTTCGGCAATGATTCGCTCCTGGATAATTTGCAGCGGTGTTTTTTTACTATAAAGGGAGAAGATATTAGAGATCGTTTTGGGAGATTTATTAAGTAACCCTGCATAAAATTGCACCTGGTGTTGCTTGCGGTAATGCAGTTCTACCAATAAATTATATTGCCTTAGCAGATAGAATTTTTCTTCTGCAACCTCTTCTGTTCCCAGGTATTGTTTCTTTGCCAGCCTCGTAAGTTTTATAATGAATCTAACAAGCAGCATGCGTAACATTTCTGCTTTTACATCTTCCTCAGAAGAAAACTCTTCTTCAAAGAGATTGAGCAGCCCATGCATATCGTTGATGTGCTCTTCGTGCAGGTTTACAAACATCGTTGGCGAAGGGCCATAAAATAAAAAACCAACACAACCCACTTCTGCATCATGATTTAATACGCAGTAGAAATCGCGGTTGAACTGCCAGGCAATGATTTCCTCAGGCCGTTCAAAACTGAACGATTGATCCATCATGATCGGGAGAATACAATTGGCGCCGATCTCATAATCTATTTCATCGATCCTCACTTTTTGTGCCGCTCCCCTGTTCCATACAATTGTATAATATTTATACTGGCCGGTTACATCATAATGATGTTCCAGTTGCTCTTCATTTTTGATGAGCATTATTTTTCCGACGGTATCGTTATTGATGAAAGTATGTTTCATGGAGATCTATCGGATGCAAGATATTGAGTTATGAAGTATAATCAACATCCGCCAGGCAGTTACGCTAAAGTTATAAATGAGGTTTTTTATGTTGTCTGAATCAGGATTAATATGAGTATAGGCTTTACAGGATTTTTTCTGGTTGAATATCCTGTTAATCTTTGCACCCTAAAATCCTGATCCAGACAATTATACTGTTTCGGAGCGTGGAGGCTCCCACCGAGGGATATCTCATCCCCCTTTTTCCAAAATTCCCAACCAACCCGGCTTGCGGAAAAAAATTGATGGCTACTTCACTATCTATACAAATAAAATATTATTAATATAATTAAAAAGAGTTATATTTATTTTGAACTGCTTTATTGAATCTTCATTTGCCACCACCTAAATGCTGTGTTATGAGAAAGTCTTTTCTACCCCTCTATTTCTTTCTATTACTATTTTCCCTTGCGGAATCCAAACAAATAAAAGCACAGTCATGCTGTCCTGAGTTTGAATTGCAGTTTCCGAAATTTAACTGCGAAACTCCCGATTGCGGGCAAGCTGGAACGGGAACGGGCCAACCTGGCGCCGACAGGCCTGTTACCATGTGCCAGTACAGCACAAACAAAATACAGGTAGTACCGGGAATCACTCCGGGTTTTACCTATGTATGGAATGTTACCGGTGGAACTATTAATGGAAACATACTCACCAACCTGGCAACAGCCTTACCATACATTGATGTTACCTGGGGCAACGGATCGCTGGGCATCATAAAAGTTACCATCTATAACAACGATAGCAGTTGTTTTAAAGTACTAACGCAGCAATTCTGTTTAACAAAGTCTCCTAAAGCATTATTTGTAAAGAATACCGGCGATACGGTTTGCAGAAACCAGGCGATCACTTTTACCAATACCTCCTTAGGTGTTTACAGCAGTTGGTACTGGAATTTTGGTGATGGCAATTCGCAAAATGGTGGCATGAACGTTTCACACGCTTATACCGCTACAGGCGTCTACATTGTTTCTTTAACGGTAAGCAATTCTAAAGACCAAAGTAATTGCGGTTGCTCAAATACCTATTATGATACCATTACAGTTAGCAACAGCACAGGCTTACAGATACTTACACCTGATTGCAAAAAGATGCATTGTGCAGGCGACACAGTTACTTATTGTGCTTCTATCACGGGTTGCTCATCCTATAACTGGTCAGCGTTAGGCGGAACCGTTATAGGCTCCGGAAGTTGCATAAAAGTAGTATGGAACGGTCTTTCTTCTTCTATCACTAATCCTACTGTTTCACTTACAATACCTCCTGGCTGTGCAGGTTCATGCGGCAATTCAACGAGCTTCACAGAAAAAATCCTTTACAATGGTATGCCCATACAGGGAAATAATATTGTATGCGTAAACGCTGCTTCAACTTACACTTTACCTGCACTGCCCGGTGTGTTTTATACCTGGACTATTTCACCTGCTACGGGTTTTACGGTGATCAATGGTACTAATATTAATACCCCTGCATTTGGAGTTGTTTTTACAACAGCAGGCAGCTATACAATAACATGCAACTATATAGACAGTATGAAAAACTGCAAAGGCAGTTCTTCTAAAACGGTTTTGGTGCGCCCGTCATTCAGTATTGTAGGCCCTAATACTAGTTGTGTTACCTGTAATTCAGCTTTCACTACTTTACCCCCAGGGAATTTTAACTGGAATATAAATACATCGCCGGCTACAACGGCAGCGGGTGGAGGCATTTCAAATACCTGGACATCCAGCCAAACAGGAACTTTTACAGTTACTGCCACACAAATTGGTTCGGTATTTTGTAATAGCCCGCAACAGGCAATAATTGTGGTAGCACCAAAACCAGTACTTAGCATATTCAAAAGTACCAATGTTGCCTGTCCGGGAACAGTGGTGAAGTTCTGGGTTACCAGTACCGTTAATGATATGAATATTACCTGGACATACCCTCCTGGTACGCAGGTATTAAATAATCCGGGATCAATATTGGATACGATTTATTTATCGTTTCCAACAGCAGGCACAAATATTGTTACAGCCAAACAATTTTGTAAATACAATTGCGCATTTACTACTATCAGCACTGGCGTTGGCAATCCACCGGCACCGGCTTTGTTAACTCCCAAAACTACTGTCTGTATAGATGAAGTTGTTAATTATGCAGTGGCAAGCCCCTTGCCCGGAATTGTTTATACCTGGAGCATCACAAATGCAAATCTGGGTACGATTCAATCCGGACAAGGAACGCCGAATGTAACCATACTTTGGCATGGCAATGCTACAAACACCGGCATACTTAGGGTAAGTAATTGCGGGGGAACCGCCTCAGCAAACATCACTGTTACGCTTCCAATTGCAGTAAGCATTTCCAAAACCGGCGCCTGTATTAGTAACGGAATTGGATATACGCTAACTGCAAACCCAGCGGGTCAAACTTATTTGTGGAATACAGCGGCCACAACACAGGCAATTAATATCACAAGTCCGGGTGTTTATACAGTTACCGTAAACCCTGGCGGTGGAGGAAGTTGCCCTGTTACAAAATCAATTACCGTACTACCGGACGGGTATAGATTTGCCATCACTCCTCCCTGCATTGTCAGCAATTGTAACCTGAACAGCTTTAGCATACCGCTATCCCAGGCCGAACTTTCTATTCCTTGTGCAGCAACCTTACAATGGTATTTTAAACCTGTGGGTTTCCCAACTTTCTCAGCTATCCCGGGGGCTAACGGTGCAAACTACAATGCAACGCAGCTGGGTTGTTATAAATGTGTTGCCACCTGTGCCAATGGTTGCAACGTAACCTCTAATACAATTTGCATTCCTGATGATATCTATTTCTGTTGCAGCAGCACGGCCTGCAGCAGCTTAACTTTTGGAATTGATTTCAATTATTCGGGCTGCAGCCCAACTGTATTCAGCGGGTTCTATACTGGTACGGGTTCACCAACAGGCGGCTTCCCGGTTTATTATTGTTATGGCGATGGAACGTCCACACTGCTCCCGCCATTATTACAACCTCATCAATATGGCGCAGCGGGCCAGTATAATGTTTGTATCTCACAAAAAACACTGGTATTCAATACTTCTTCGGGAACCAATGATACATGCTGTATCAGCCGTTGCAAAACAATTGATGTTCCTGTTGTTGCCAACTTAAGTGCCAGTTATAATTGCAATACGGGAATTTTATCCATGAGTGATGCTTCAACTTATTTCCCAACCAGCGCCGGAGCTACTTATACCTGGACGATCACTGGCGGCACCTATACGGGATTGTTAGGAAATACAACCAGCGAAAGTGTAACGCCTACCAGTAACGGCTCCTTTACCATAACCCTGAGCGTTACCAAGGGAACATGCACCTCTACAGCTACTGCCGTAGTAAATGTAATAATACCTAACGCGGCATTTACCGTAAATCCAAACCCTACCTGCAGCAAGGACATTGCGTATTTTAATGCTGCGCCAGGCTATGCGAGTTATTACTGGCAGTTTGGTGATGGTTCTTATTCCTATGCATTTCCTGCAATGAGTCCGCAACACCAGTATACAAATAATACAAATTCTCCTATAAACTTTACAGCTACATTAACCGTTACCACGCCTGATGGTTGCACTGCTACCAGTACCCAGGTTGTAACAGTTCATCCTAAACCTATTGTAACGGTAACGCCTAACCCGGCAACGATTTGCAGGGGCGGCTCGGTTATTTTAACTGCCAATATCAATCCCAATGGAAATACGATGTGCAGCAGCTATAATTATCAGTGGAAGAAGAACGGGGTAAATATTTTGGGGGCAACGAGCGCCACTTATGCCGCAACAGATTATGGTTTGTACAGTGTTTTTGTTTCAGGTGCTACACCCGGCTGCAATTGCAGTATGATTTCAGATACTGCCCTTGTAAAATTCTATCCTGACCCTATAGCCAATATAGAAACCTCATCAACTGTTTGTTTTGATCCATCAGCAAATCCGTGGAGCTTTAATTTAGCTGCCACCAGTTATGTAGGATATACTTACAACTGGAGCAGCAATAACGGCGGCATTACTTTTTCACCCAATGGATCCACCTCAAACTTTACAACGGCAACCGGCACTTTGATCAATAACAATAATTTTGTTATTTACCTGCAAGTTGTAGATGCAAACGGGTGTGTTGCTTACGACAGCTTATGCATTTATACTTATAAAATCCCTACGGTAGCAATTAGCGCTACCGGCACTTTGTGTGCAAATTCTATCAATACAATATCAGTTACTTCACCGAATATCACTGAAAATTATACCTGGAATACGGGTGCTGCCGGGCCAGTGATCAGTACCACACTTGCAGGAACCTATTATACCACCGCAACGAATATCCTCACGGGCTGCAGTTCTACAAGTAACACCGTAAGTATTAATCCTGCTCCGAGCCTGCAGTTATTTCCTATCGGTTGTGATACCATTTGCAACGACAGGTACATTACTATTCCATTAGCCCAATTACCAAATCTTAGTAACTATTTTGTGCAATGGTTTGATGGAATCAAACCAGCAGGTACACTTATTTATTCCGGTAACGGCGCTATAACAATACCTGCTAATACCCTAAGCCTGGGATTACATCATCTATGGACAACCGTTAGCTTCCCGAACGGCTGCGAAGACAGCAGCGGTGTGTATGATGTATTCATTAAAAAGTGTTGTACCTGTGCCGGAAGCAGTTGGGCATTCAGGCAATACAGCATTGATAATGGCGCTACTTACCAAAATTGGGTTTGCGGACAGGAAGAGATCGGCATCGGATGTACTTCATTGATTGTTAACGCAGCGTATAATTGTTCGCCAGGTGGTTGCTCAGGAACTGTAACAGGACAAGTGCTGGACAACCTCGGCAATGTTATTTTAAATATTCCTTCACTCCCCTATACCTATACTCCATTGCCAGGAACTTCTGGAAGTTTTTATATTAAACTGATTGGATGGTGCGACGGAGTTAAATGCGACAGCTGTACCCGCCAGGTATTTTATAATTGTCCAATACCAGAGCCACCTTGCGGATGCGATACAGCATTTCATTTTACCGGCCAGCCGGCAGTTGTGCTTCCACATATTGATGAGGGCGTGGTTGCTATAGGTGGAATAGTGGTACCAATGATATGCGGTACAACTTATCCTAACAATTTAGAGTGCCAGAAAAATTACCAGTTCTATATCAATTACCAGCATCCATGGCCTAGTGGCAACTGCCAAACAATGGTTGTAGGTGAAGTGATTCTTGCAGGGAATGTTGTATATACTCAAAATAATATTTCACAGGCAGCTCCCCTCAACTATGTTTTCCCCGGGCAGGGTTTTTATTGTGTAAAATTCAAACTGAAGGTAAACGGAATTACCTGCGATAGCTGTACCATCTGCTTCAATGTTAACTGTTCAGTTTCTTGTACCTGCGTGGAAGGATTTCATTTTACTGGTAACCCGGTGATCATCGCTAACCTTCCGGTAAATCCAAATAACCCAACCAATCCAACTGCAGCTATTGCGATCAATTTTCCACCACCAATACTCTGCAATACCACTTTGGCAAGACCATTGATGTGCAATACCAGTTATAGCTTCTATACCAATTACGCTAACCCATACACGCTTCCTTGTATTGCTAAAGACAGTGCCGTAATTACCAAAGCCGGAATTGCCGCACCATTGGTAATAAACCCAAATACCAGCCCTGGCAATCCTATCTCTTATACATTTACTTCATCGGGTAATTATTGCGTGAAGCAATACCTTGTAGTTAATGGTGTAATATGCGATAGCTGCGTGATCTGTTTCACCGTTGAATGCCCTACACAGTGCAATTGCAACGCATTTGCCTTTTTAAGTGATCCTACCATCACTTTCTCGATGGGTTCAATTAGAAGTATTCCGGTTGTTTCTACATTGAGTTCACCATGCGAAACTTCACTGGCCACTCAGTTGCAGTGTAAAAGGCAGTACAAATTCTTTATCAGTGCCGGACCAATAGGAGCCCAGTTGCCTGCAGGTTGCGTAGCCACTGTAAAAGCCACTTTACTGCGAAACAATGTACCTATTGCAACGTTGCCAAATACTTCAGCCGCCAATCCGATCATTTATACATTTAACATTGAGGGTATCTATTGTATAAAATATGAATTGTTTGTAAATGGTGTATTGTGCAAAACATGCACCCAGTGCTTTATGGTTAAATGCTGCCCGGTGTACTACTCACTGCCTGCTTTAAAAGGTAATTTTGTTGGTTGCGTTATAGGAGGAACTACCCAGATCTACAATGATTCTACCGGTGGTACTTTCAGAAGCATGGATACCACGGTTGCTACAGTAACAAACGAAGGAGTTGTTACGGCTGTTGGTTATGGTAAAGCCATTATCGTTTACAACTGGATTAAAAACCCATGCGATTATTATGTAGTGGCAGAATACAATGTGCCTGTATTAACCGCATTACCGGCTACAACGGGCATCGGAGTAATTTGTAAGGTTGGTGACTCCAGCAGGTTTTTAAATGCTGTATCGTATGGTACCTGGAGCAGTAGTGCACCTAACATTGCCAGCGTCAGTACCGGATCAACGCAAACAAGAGCTACCCAGGTGAAGGGTATATCCAGCGGTATGTCTACTATAACATATTCGGTACTTCAATCAGGCTGCCCTGTTAGTACTTCTAAGGACGTTATCGTACACAATATCATCCTGGAGCCTATAACCGGTCCGTCTGCTGTGTGCAGGGGCCAGCAGGTACTTATGCAAAATAGTACAACGGTTCCCGGCGACTTCAGCACCCAATGGTTAAGTTCCAATACGAGGGCTACGGTTGATAATAACGGGCTTGTTACCGGTATAAGTGCCGGTGTGGCAAATATCAAATACCGTTTAAATTATTCCAACCCCAGCTTTGGCTCTTGTATTTCGGAAACAGGGCGTGATATTAGCATCTATGCATCACCGTCAACACCTTCGATATCAATACTTGTTAAGCCAACATATGTATCCGGAACAAGCGGCC
This sequence comes from Ferruginibacter sp., assembly GCA_031411955.1. Taxonomy (GTDB): domain Bacteria; phylum Bacteroidota; class Bacteroidia; order Chitinophagales; family Chitinophagaceae; genus Ferruginibacter. Next base: position 11,270 of record JANOCC010000024.1, on the reverse strand, counting down.
CTATTTGTATGAACAGAACTTTCACCTTAAGAGGAAATACTGCCGGAGGTATCTGGACTTCTGCGGGTTCACTCACGGTAAGTAGTAGTGGCGTTGTTACCCCAAGTTCGCCAGGTATCGGCACCGTAACCTATACAGTCTACAGCAGTTTGGGCTGCGCCAGTACCAGGACATTAAGTTATGAAGTGGTATCATGCGAATTATACAGCAAGGGAGCCTCTTCGCCGATAGTACAAAGAAAATTACCGGCTACGATTACCCTACCGAACAGGTCTCATAGTATTTTCATTTATCCGAATCCTACGCAAAGCAAAGCGTTTTTTAATGTAGATGCAGCAATAGGTGAAGGAACAATGATCTTAACGGATATGCATGGTAAGGAGCTTAAAAAAACAACATTTAAAACCGGCGTAAATTCAATCGAAACTGGTATTTATGCAAGCGGCGTATATTTTGTAATATTTAAAACAAAGTATGGTACACAAACGGAGAAATTAGTGATTGAATAGATCTCATTGGTAAAAAGAGAGAACCGGCCTGTGATGGCCGGTTTTTTTTATTTATTTAATTTGGCATAAAAGTACTTTCCTTAGTACCCGTAAATTAAAAACTTTTTATTTGTGCAATTTCTAAATCAGGATTTATAAGATAGCATCTTGTTGTCAGAATAAGTAATTACAGGATTATAGGATTTACAAGATAGATACTGTTAATCTTCGCATTTTGAAAATGCTGATTCAGACAAGTGCCTAAACCGTTCATTTATTTCTGCATGAACATTAACACTACAAGCGCAAGTGTTATACTAAGATGAACAATAAGCCATATAATTTGATATATTGGTCTTTGAGGAAAAGGCTTTTTGGTATCGAACGGATCAAACACCAATCCTAACCCCCAAAATATAACCGCCATGGAAAAATCTTTTACTACCAGGTAAGCAATACCGGCAAGCAAAAATGCTGCATAAGTAATACGGTTGATAATTGAAAATGATGCTGTTGGTTTTTCCGGCTCTACTTTCATAATTCTTTATTTAGATGTTGACAGATCTGATTTAGGTATAGATAAATAATACACATTTACGCCAATGGAATAAAGATTCACACTTTTACCTGCATCGTACACCCTTATTTTATTGGCTGCTCTGCCGATGTTGGTCTTTGTCCAGGTAAGCCCGCCATCATTAGTTTGATAACCACTGTTTACTGTTCCAACAAAACCTACTTTTTCATTTACAAAACCAATCCCAAATTCTCTTGCGGTGGCATCTTCATATAAATTGATCTCACTCCAGTTGTTGCCGCCATCTGTTGTTTTAGCAACTCTTTGTTGTTTTACTGTTGTATCGGGGTTGTAGGATTGAATGGTTACATAACCAACTTTTCTTGAAGGAAAAGATACTTTCCACGTTGTTTCAAAAGGGCGTTGTGACTGGTATTTTTTCTCCCAGCTATGCCCACCATCTTTTGTATATAATATCAGTGCATTACTTTGTGTAATGTCGTCACTATTAGCAGCGCAAACAAAGCCTTCTTTTCTATTGAACATTTTTATGTCGAAAACCATTTTGCAATCCTCGTTCATACTCCAGGAAGTAAATGTTTTACCGCCATCATCAGACACAATCATATTGGCGGGACTGCCTACGCGGCCTACGCCAAAGAAATGATATTTATAATCAATTGTGCCATGGTTGATAAATTGTTCTTTCACAATATCAATGGCACATAAACCTTTTACATAAGGGCCGGTATAATCTACAGCACTCCATGTTTTACCTCCATCAGTAGTTTGGTATAATGGAACTGTATCCTTCACATTTGGGAAATAATCTGTTCCTACATTACCGGCAAAACCCCTTAAAGAATCAATAAAACCGATACATCTGAAAAATGTGCCTGGCTTTTCAAAAATCAGGCTCCAGCTTTTTCCACCATCATGGGTATTATAAATTTTACCCTGCCCGTTGCAGTACCAGCCATTACTATCATCAATAAAACAAATGTCATCCTGCTTGCCGGGATAAGCAACGGTTTCCTGTTTGTGCCAGGTAAATATTTGCTGTTGTGCGTTTATAATAAACGGAGCTAAAAGTAGTAGTATAAAAAATAATTTTTTCATGCGAAATTTTAATTTTGATAAGCGATGCGTTGTGCTATCTAAATAATTTGAGCATTGGGTAGTACTCTAAATTTTTATCATTACTTTTTTACTTCTCTAAAAACATAAAAAGAGCCTCTAAATCGATTACACAAGGATTTCGGGATGAAGGCCTGATTAAACTCTTGTGCTACTGTAATCTCAAATTCAGTTTCCTGATGTTAGAGATTACAGCATGTGAAAACTTCTTCTACAGCACAGCAGATCATGAAACCATCAATAAAAATGTGGCGGTATCTGCATCGCTTGTGCCGTCTTCTCCAAAAATGGTTGTATAAATGGTCATGCCAAGTGCTGCCATTATTAGCAACTTATCAGCATCTAACATATTCTCCGACACCTGGAAATTCATTACAGGCCTGCTATTAACGAATTGAGTTTTGTAAGCAAGTATTTCTCTGTCTTCTTCCGTTAAACGAAGTTTTAATCCACCTCTTGTTTTATAATCTGTAGTATATTCTGTTCCATCATTAAAAACAATTTTACCATTACTACCCCAAAAATGATGAGTAAGTTTTAAAATGTATTCCTCATTATGTTTTATAAAATAGCCAGGATTCCAAAAGCCTTTTTTACTGATTATGTATTCCTTGTTATTAATGATGAAAGATGAGGTACCTGAAAGTTTAAAAAATAACGACAGTAGCACTTCCTCATCATTTTTTAGCAGATAATCATCACCCTTTTTAGTCCAGTACAGCTTTTTCATTTTGATTAAATAATTTTTATAATAATTAAAAACGGGAGAGGAAACTTGTTGCACAATTCGGTGTACCGTGATACCTGGGATGATTCGCGTTGCTGATGAAATCCCTCATTGGAAACCGCCTTAACATCTTTGTATAAAATCACTACGCATAACAATGCCATTATCAGCAGCAGTTTTTTTACAGTAATTTGGAGTGCTATCTTTTTCATGCGGTCCTATACTGGTTTTAAGGATGAACATATAAAGTAGTATCGCCCCTTTCTTTATTATGTATCAGCAATCTGGCTGCTGTTATTTCTAATACATCGTCCTGCCTGTCGGGTTTTCCCGGCCTGCTGATAATTAAATATTTGTTATCGGGAGAAAGCTTCCATTTGCCTGACTGCGGCCCTTGTGGAGTTTGAATGGTATAGGTATTGTCTTGTTTATATTCAACGGTTAGTTGGCGCACCATTTCTTTCATGCCATCCAGCTGCTCTTCCATTTGCTGCGCCATTGCCGGATTGGTTTTACCGGTGAATTTGATAATAGCAGCAGTAGTACCGTCAATGGAGCTTTCATCAATTTTCCAAATACCAATAATATCCTTACTTAGATCGCTGATGCTGGTGAATGCTGTGCAAAAGGCAAATGCAATTGCTGATAATAAAAGTATCTTTTTCATTTTTTGCTGTCATTTGTTATTGACAACACAAAAATGAAACATCAGCCAGGCTAATCAAAGCGGAATTACGTTGTTGCAGGAAAGAGGGGATGAACGCAGGGAAATGGAAAAAAACCGGGACTAAATTCCCATTACTTCTTTAAACTTTACAGATTGTCGCTGGCTGATATCAACTTTCATCCCGTTTTGCATTTCACATTGAAGGGTACTATTAAAGAAAGGAACAATATTTTTAATGAAATGAATATTGATGATGTGTTGTCTGCCAGCCCTGAAGAAATGTGTATCTGGCAATCTTTCTTCCAGGTAGTTTAAAGAACGGTGCAACAAAGGTTTTTTATTTTGATAAAAGACCCTTGCATAATTGCCCACACTTTCTATCAGCTGTATATCTGAAAGCGGTACAAAAAAGCAGGCGTCTCCATCTTTAATAAAAATTCGTTTATCAATCGTTAAATGCAATTCTTTGGTTTGGCGTAAGGCAATCTGTTTTTTTATTTTTTCTATAGCATCTGCAAGACGCTCTGCATTTACAGGTTTTAAAATATAATCCAGGGCGTTTACTTCAAAAGCTTTGATGGCAAATTGATCATAAGCAGTAACAAATATTACATGTGGTGCATCTTCCAGTTCCTGCAGTAATTCAAAGCCGTTTTTACCAGGCATATTAATATCGAGGAAGATCAATTCAGGTTTCTGCGCATGTAATTTTTCAATGGCTTCGGTGGCATTAGCTGCTGTATCAATAATTTCAATATCACTGTATTTCCTGAGCATGATGCGTAACTCTGCCAATGCAAGAGGTTCATCATCTATCAATAATGTTTTTATTGTCATGAAAGTGGAATTTTAATGGATGCGATCACTTCGTTATTGTTATTGTCAATCGTAAATACTGCATTGTTATGATAGATCTCTTCCAGTCTTTTATTTATGTGTTTTAGTCCGATACCCGCTGCCTGTTGTGGTAAATACTTACCTGTATTATTCAGTTGTAATACCAGGTAATTATTTTCAATAAAACTATTTATGCGTATGATACATATTCCTGTTTGCTGCGTTGCCCCATGCTTTACGGCATTCTCGGCAAGGGTTAAAACAATCGCCGGGGGTATTGTCTGGCTTTTTGTTTCTTCCTCAATATCAAATTCAACTTTCAAGCGTTCTCCGAAACGAAGCTGTTCCAGCTCCAGGTATTTTTTTACTTCTATTAATTCCTGCTGGAATGGTATAGTTTTCTCTCTTCCATATTGTAAAGTGAACCGCAGTAACTCACTAAGTTTAACAATGGCATCTCTGCTTTGTTCAGGATTGATGGTTACCAATGCTTTGATGCTGTTTAATGCATTGAATAAAAAATGAGGATTTAGTTGTGTTTTAAGTAATTCCAGTTCGGTGGTTTTGGCAATGCTTTCCAGGTTTATTTTTTCCTGCTCTATAACGTTGTTGCGTTGCAGTATTTTGTACATAAAATAAATGATCACCCATACCAGCACATACCGCATCCAGTTGATAATATAACCAAATACATCTACGAAACGGAGCTTGTTAATGAATGCGGAAAAATCACTTATTGCCGAGGGAAGAAACTCGGTGAAGGACAGTATGATTGAAATGAGCACGCTGGCTAAGAAAGCAGAAAGCCAGATTCTCACTCCTTTCTTTTGAAAAAGATCTGTTTTTTTCAAAAAATAACGGTAGCAGTGTGTGCAGAGAATACCCAATACTGCAAAAAGAACCATAAACCAGAATAACCTGGGGTTGAACTTGCCAATGATAAAAAATGTGTAGTTAATCGTTTCAATTCCTACCATCCCAAACCAACCGATGCACTGGCAAAACCAATATAATTGTTTGTGATTCATGAATTGCAAAATACGAATTGATGGCTTTGTATGGCCTCAAAAGTAACGGTCAAATGGAAATATTTTACTTGAATGCAGGAAAATGGGGGTGAATGCAGCATTATGATAAAACAAAAAGCCAAGCCCCGTCAAGTTTAATTAATGATCCAGCAGTTTTTATTTCAATTGCAGTTAAAAAATGAAATGAATTTCACTTTCCTTTTAGCCCCGCCTTCAACGGGATACCACACTTATAAAAATAAAATATTTTGTTTTAAGTGAGGTTTTGGTGCGGCACCTACACTTGAACTCTAAGATTAATAAAAGTTCAATCTTGCCAGGGGAATGTAATGGAAATAGATCAGCGCTGTTTGCACATTAAACACATATTGCCTGGCTTTTTACACGGTACAGAATATTTTTTTTGGGAATTTATTCTCCGCAAATTCAATATAGTAACGTTTCAGCGTAACCGCAATAAATTATCTTTTGCCAAATATACGTCCCAACATACCGCCAAGTCTGCCAAAGCCCCGGCCGCTACCTAATAATCCACCCAGGAGGCCACCACCAGAGAGCAATCCACCCACTCCTTTTCCGCCGCCAAACATCCCTCCAATACCACCCTGGTTGCGTCTGCCGCTAAACATCCTGGCAAGAAATATTGGCCCTAAAATCCCCAAAGCACCTTTTAGCAATGAGTTTGTATTTATGTTGGCATTTTTAAGCTTATCACCCAGCCCGAGGTTGCTGAGAAAATTATTGACACTTCCTTCATCAGAAGCTATTTGTTCTTCCTGGCCTGGTGCTTCTTTCAGTGCTTTCTTTGTGAATTCATCCAACACTGAAAACTGTTCAGCATTAATACCAAGATAGGTGGCCATCTCCTTCAGTTTTGCTTTTTCTTCCTCAGAAATATCTTGGTCTGCCTCTGCAAATGTGATGGCGTCACTTAACAAGGAAAACCTAAGTTCACTTGTTTTTAATACATCCAGGCACCTGGTAAGATCAGTATCGGAAATTTCAGTTGTTGCCGCATGCTGAATAACCTTAACCTGTTCATCCGATAGGTTAGCGGCTTCACACAAGGCATCCAGGTATTCAATCTCCTCCGCTGAAGCAACCCTGTCTGCCGTTGCCATTGATGCAATGGCGCAGAGATAGGCAGCTTTTTCCAATTCGGGATATCCCTCTAAAATAACGTTCTGATTCATACTATGTGTTCTATTTAAATGGATTAAAAAAGTTTTATAATGCAGCCATTTGGTGCTACAAGATAAAATTAATTAATGCTGTCCGGTTAATACTTTCAAAATTAATACCCGTCTATGAGTAGTCGCACGTCTCGTCCGCTCGGGTGTCTTAGGGGAAAGGAGCATAAAAATAACGATTACGAAACACATCTTTAATCACCAGGTCATTAGAAAAGCCCTGCCGCATACTTTTTTTAGAATAAAAATTTACGTTGGTACCTGCTGCATTTTATTCTCAATAATAATTATTCTGAGTATTAATTTGCCCGCTATTTTTTTTAACCGTCCGTTTCTATACTATCGGAGTAAGTTGCGTACCAAGGCCGGTTTAGGATCTGTCTTTAATAACAGTGGTACGGCTTACCGTTGTATCCGAACCTTTACCTCGCAAAAGCGCTATAATAATTATCAGAAGCATAGCTGCTCCTACGATCCACATCCACGGCTGAACGTGGAAAGTCGTTTCCGTACTGCTGGTATTGGCGTTGGTTGTTGTTTGGATGGTGGAATCTTGTGCCGCGGCAGCCAGCGCAACAAAATTTAAAATGATCACCGCCATTAATTGTTGAATAGATTTTAAGATAGACTTTTTCATGTTGATGTTTTTAGTTACACGTTTGAATAAAACAATCGTACCAAAATTTTAGCTTTCCCATTTTGTGGGCTGCTAAACTATTTCCCATACTTTATTATCTAAGTGAAAATAATATGAGTGGACTATTTAAACAGTTACGCGACAACATTGCTAACATATGATGAAAAGACAATAAACCTTGATCCTAAATTGAATCTTGTATAGTCTTCATAATACAATCCATTACTTAGAAACGCTCTTACTGCCCGTAACCAAATCCACATTAACCAGCTCCGTCTCAAACGTGTTACTTTCCTTGTTTGGATTATTAAACCACAGCAACAAATTCCCTTCCCCCAGCAGGTAATCAACAAAAATGTTGGCAGCCCTGCCGGTTTCTATGCGCCATTTTTCTTTTCCCTGTTTGTTAACCAGCGCAACACAAAGCAGTTGCTTTTGGGTATTGGTATTAAATAATATGATCCTTTCTCCTTGCTTATTTTTCCAGGCAGTTGTGCAGCATTTACTGTTTAAAAAACCAGCTTTAAAATAATTGTGCGTACCTGTTGTTGGTGAATTCTTTTGGTAATCAAGTTTTTCTCCGTCTGCTTGATACGGCACAATCGTGAGCTGCCGGTTTTCTTCCCGCTCAGGAAAAATGGCTGTGCCAAAATAACTTAATACATAGCCGGTTTCTCTTTTGCTACCAAGTATGTAAAGGTTGTTGTAAGCCGTGTCAATACAGGCAAGGGCATCCTTTATTTCATAACGATCGTACAAGGTATAATTGGCTGCTATTTCATAACTGTAATTGTCTGGTGCCTGTTCGTTTTTACCATCATCGGGTTTTACTATTGAAGCCCCCGGATATAATTTATAACGATCATCATTTTCTGCGCTTACATACATCACTTCAGCACCTTCATCCAATAAATAATTATTGTGCTTCCTGCTGATGTGATCCTTCATAAACGGATTTCTGGCAATGATGGCTGATTCTGTAACAATGGGTTCAAGTGTTTGCATATCATAGCCGGTTAAGCTGTCGGTTACTACATAAAAAGTATTTCCCAGCCTCCCAATCAGCTGTTCATGATTGAGTGGCTTATCGTGGGTTACTGCTATTTCTCTTTTGTTCAATTCCCTGTTATCCTTTACTGCATGCAGCTTCAGAAAATAATGCCAGCTGTTATCTGCTGTACTTTTGTATTCTGCTACAGATAAAACTGCCTCTGATCCGTTTGCATTGCTTACGATATATACAGGGCCTGTCTTACGATAAGCAGGCAAATCTTTCTGTGCCATAACCATGGTGGAAATTAACAGCGCTATAAAAACTGTTGAAATGATAAATATTTTTTTCACGAAGGAAAGATAAGGGCTGGCTGGTTTACCTGGGAGGTGGGTTATACGAATGGTGGGGGTGGGTTAATAAGCGGTGTTGGAAACTGGATGCTGGATGCGGGATACTGGATGTTGGATACTGGATGCTGGATGCTGGATGCTGGATACTGGATGCTGGATACTGGATACTGGATGGGATTAGGGTGATAGCCCCTTTTAATTATGTCAATGCTTTATATGCTCCTACTAATTTTTTCACAATCAATTTAGTTTCAACATCTATTTGAAGCGGCAATTCAGATCTATCATTTTGACTCATACCGATCGAATACAGGTCAAAATATAATAAAAATCGGGTAGGATGTTAACTAAAGTAATAAAACGCCATTAGTATAGAAAATCCAAATGGCCGGGAAATATTGATTCCCTAATACATTACGATTGATCTTTCATCAATTATGCAATTAACCATAGGCGTTATTCCACAACAAATTTTACGGATTGCTTTTCCTGCGTTTTCTCATCAATGATACTGATAAAGTAGTAACCTGCGGCCGCCAGGCGAAGATCAAGGTTTGCCTGCTGTATGGGCTGTTTGGCCGGGATGAATTGCTGCTGCATTTTGTTCCCTGCAGCATTGTAGATGGTTAGCAGCTGGTTATTGCTTACCGGTTTCTTAAAACGGATGGTAAGCTGGCCATATCTTTTTGCGGGGTTTGGAAATACTTCAAGGGTTTCAACCGGCGTAGTAAATGCCGTCATTTTATTAGTTATAGTTCTTACGGTTACACGAGTGCTATATGCACCCATGGTGAATCTTCGGGAACTGGTACAGGTGATGGCGTTGAGGGTTACATTTTCAATTAGGGCTACTTGCAATTGCACATCAGCATAACTACCGGTTACCATTACCTGCTGCTGTTTGTAACCAACTGCCGATACTTCAAGCGTATTGTCGGTGGCCCTTAGCCGTATGGTAAAAACACCGTTACTGTCAGCCGCAATGCCATTGCTGCTACCTGGTACGATTACAGAAGCAAATGGCACCGGCTGACCGTTTTCGCCGGTTACTTTGCCAGTGATGGTAAAGCCGTTAATGATGTGAGCTGTTGCGTGGCTTTTTTTACTGGTGACTTCCATCGGCTGCACCTGCCTTTTGATAAACCGCTGTGCCTGGCCTTTATAAGTGAACAGCAAGGCGGGCAGGCTTACCGTTAAAAAATATTTCATCCATGGGATACGCTTCTCAGGTAGTTCCAGCGGCTGCTCCAGCTGATCGGTATAAAACCTTCCGCAGGTATCGGCAGGACGTTTCTTGAAATATTCCAGCAACTGGTTATCTGTTAAGGTAGTAAAATCAATCACTGTTTTTTGGCAGGCACTACAAAAGTTACCGGATGCTGTGGGCTGCATCTTATCCCAGTTTTCGTGGCAGGGACTATTAATTTGTATTTGTAAATACTTCGGCATTTTATTGTATGACAGCAGGGAGCGACGAGTTGCTGCATGCGGAGAACAATGGATAATAGACAATTGATAATTTACAATTGAGGGAGGTTACATTTCAAGACAACATTATCATATTTTAAGACTTACACGATATTAAAATGCCGGCTTCCTGCTATATTGGCATTCCTTCAGAAACTGTTCATAACCTATTGCAGGATAGTGAAGCGCACTTATCATATTAAGTAAATCAGCCAAGGCTTGAAATCACTTTTTTAAAAAGTTCACTCAGTACTGCATCGGCTTTTCCGGCTACCGCAATAATCTCGCTTATGTTTACCGGTTTTAAATTATCAGGATCACATTCATCTGTTATAACACTTACTGCAGCGCATTGCATACCCACATGGGCCGCAACAATCACTTCCGGAACGGTGCTCATACCTACCATATCGGCGCCCATTAAACGCAGTTGCCTGTATTCGGCACGGGTTTCCAGGTTTGGTCCCATTACCGAAACATAAATTCCTTTTTTAAGATTGATGCCCAATGTTTCGGAAGCCTCTTTAATTGCTTTATTCAGGTATTCGCTGTAAGGCTGGCTCATATCTACAAACCGGTTACCAAAAGCCGGGGAATTTAACCCACGCAACGGATTCTCCGGCAACATATTAATATGGTCATCAATAATTACAAGGTCGCCTTTTTTATAATCTTTGTTCATGCCGCCAGCTGCATTACTTAACAACAAATTTGTTACGCCAAGATTTTTTAAGATCCTAACCGGGAATGTTATCTGCTGCATACTGTATCCTTCGTAATAATGAAACCTGCCCTGCATGGCAATGATCTTCTTATTACCAATAGTGCCCATGATCAGTTGCCCTTTATGAAACTCCACCGTGGAAACAGGAAAATGAGGTATATCGCTGTAAGGGATGGATTGCTCCACAGTTACCAGGTCTATAAAAGCTCCAAGACCTGTTCCCAATACAACGCCGGTTAATGCACCGGTAAAACCCCTGGCTTGCAGGTACGCAGTTGTTTCTTCTATTTTTTGTAATATATTTTCCATTTTGCAATATACATCAAGCATTCAAACCTCTTACCGTTACGTTTCGTAATTTAGAACCGTGTTCAGCCTTCATCATATCAAAATAAAGTTTTACCTGGCGGCAATAGCCATCAGCAGTTTCTTTACCGTAGTGGGGCAGGCAGCTTATAAGGAAGCTGATATCATCAGCAATTTCCCTGCTACCATTATACTTAATAG
>JANOCC010000023.1:0-22837 GCA_031411955.1 Ferruginibacter sp. | reverse complement strand
TTTGAGCTGGTAGCCGGCACCGTTCCTTTTCCATTACTTAATAAAGGCGAGATGTCGCGAAATGCAGTAATGCTGGCACATATGGAATCTCCTGTTCCCGACCCATTGCTATTGCGCCGACAAGCATTGCCGTCGTCGTGGAGTTTTGAAAAACAGGAAAGGGAAATGATGGTACCTGCCTGGTTGATTAGTATGCTATATCGATGCCTGGAGAAAGAGCCCTCCCAAAGATTTGGCAACGGCATCATATTGCAGGAAACAATTCATTCAGGAATAATTGCTGAAGAAACCAGGAGAGTAATGCCTATACCCATATTACAGCTACCCGTTAACGTAACAGATGAAGAAAAATGGAAACCAACTATAGAAAAACTGGAAAACCAGTTAATAGAAAAGCAGCAATTAGTTGAAGACCTTCGTGAGGAGATTGACAGAAAAGATAAAGCCCTTTACCAGTTTCAGTATGTAGAGAATTACCAGCTCTCAAAACAAAAAGGGATTTCCAAAAGGTTATTTTTTATGGTTTTTGCTGTTGCCTTTGCACTGGCAGGTTATACCGGTTATAAAATTTTTGTAAAACCCACCGACGACAGCGTTGCTAATATTGCTGGTCCTGTTAATACCAAAACAACAGACAATATAGATACGACAGCTTTGGCGGCCAGCAAAACGTCAAAGAAATTAAAGCCAAAAATAAAAAAAGCAATAAACACAACGGGCAGTAAAGAGGGCACTGAGTTGGCAGATACAATGGTTCAGATAAATGACCCGGTAGCCACCACCAGTAAGGAACCGGGTGACGTTAAGTTTAGGGTGATTAAAACTGCTTATTTTCATGACCTTCCAAATGTAAACAGTCAACGCAAAAGCTACCTGCCGGTAAACGCCACTATTGTTACCAGTATAACGGAGAAGAATGGTTTCATTTATGTGATTTTCATCAATAGCATGGGCAAACCTACTAAAGGATGGCTCTTAAAAAAGAACCTCGTTCAGCAATATGATTATTAATGATCTTTTAAGCCTTATCCGGTAATAAGATAGTGTCGTGAAGCGTCTTTAAACTTCATGGATAATACAGAACATAGATATTACGTAGAAATTTTATGAAAACGGATTCATACATATCAGGCATTTTATAAAACCTGCACAATCAGAAATTTAAGGTAATGGGTGTTTTCTTGTCCGCTGATGATAGGATGATCTGCCGATTGAGCGTTGAATACTACCTGCCTGATTCTTCGTTTGGCATCTTTTGCAGCCATCTGAATAATATTATTAAACTGTTCGGGCTGAACAAGGTTTGTACAACTGGAGGTAACAAGAAAGCCACCTGGTTTTACCAGCTTGATACCGCGAAGGTTGATCTCTTTGTAACCGGTAACCGCCTTGTCTATACTGCTTCTGCTTTTTGCAAAAGATGGGGGATCCAGCATCACTACGTCCCAGCGCTTTTCTTCTTTGGTAAGATTTTTCAATACATCAAAAGCGTTAACGCATTCAAATCTGCAAATATCTTCCAATCCGTTTAATGCTGAATTTTTGTTACACATATCAATTGCACTTTGAGAAATATCCAACCCCAAAACCGACTTAGCTCCGTAATAGCCGGCACTGATCTCAAAAGAACCGGTATAGCAAAATGCACCCAGCACATCAGCATCTTTCACAATGTGCTGAATGGCACGGCGATTATCCTGTTGATCTAGGAAGTAGCCCGTTTTCTGCCCATTGGCAATATCTACGTGCATCTTAATTCCTCCGCTGCCATCAGCGTTAACGTTCTCTTTTATGATGATATTGGTATCGAAAGGTTCGGATAAAAACCCCTTATGCTGTTCCATCCCTTCCAGTTCCCGCACCGGAACGTCGTTACGTTCGTAAATGCCCTTTGGCTGAAATAAACTGTTCAAGGCTTTTACGATAGACGGTTTCCACACATCAATACCGAGTGCCAGGGTTTGTATCACAAAATAATCATTGAACTTGTCGATGATCAACTGCGGGATATCATCTGCTTCACCAAAAATAAGGCGGCAGTTTTCGGTGTAGCCTAAACGCTGGCGATATTGCCATGCTGTTTTTATATGGTTGTAAAAAAATTCGTCGTTAATCGCTTCATTTTTATTCCTGGTAAGCAACCGAACAGATATTTGCGAACCTGGATTGTAGTAACCCCTGCCGATGAATATTTTATCAAACGTGTATACGTCAACAATTTCACCTGGAGCAGCAGCTGTATCTTTTTCTTTACCCTTGTTAATTTCGTTGGAAAATATCCAGGGATGCCCTTGTTCCACTCTTTTGCTGATATTCCTGTTTAACGTGATACTTTTCATGCGGCGAAATTAGCGGTTTTAAACTGAGGAAAGAAAATGGGTGCTTGGCAGTACCTATTTACATAGGTTGATTTACGAGGTTGTATATACAAATAAAAAGGGGGTCCAAGCTTTCATCGTCTGAAACCCTTTACTGTGGTTGCTCCCCCGCTGGACTTGAACCAGCGACCCTCGGATTAAAAAAAGGCAATTCATTTCACAGGAATTTTTGAACCTGTTACTTTTGTTAGATCTGCTATAATTGAAAAAGATTCATATTGGGTTGGGTCCAACAATAAAATTGCTGATTCACTGTATTCATTTTATGTGGTAGTCAAAAAAGATTCCAAAGGATGTGTCACAGTCAATACGAATAGAATTAGGGAAAATGAGGAAGTTGATGTCCAAATATTTTTGCTGAACTTACACTATTAAATCCAAACCTAAAAGCTAGTAATACCCTTTTAGATTTACGCAATGGCGCACTCCCCCTTTAGGATTCGGCATATCTCCGAGACAGCGTGGTATAATGTGACAGTGAAAATGGAAAATGGTTTGTCCTTCTGCTTCCCCGCAATTCATCCCGATATTATAGCCATCAGGTTTAAAATCTAGTCCTGTTCAAACCGCAGGCATATAATTTTGTTCAATAAAATCAGTGCATGCTGGCGGTTATCGATCTTACATGCGCTATCGGTAACATGAGCGATTGGGCAAAAGAATCATGACCCATTTTAAGGCGCGGCAACTGTTATGATTGACAGCTTATCGTTAGAATACCTTCCTATAATAAACTTCTTACTGTCACTCAGGTATCCAAAAATTTGCGGAATCATTTCCCAACTTCCGTGCGTCGTACTCTCAGGAGACATGTCTTCTGACCTAAAACTGAGAATAGATTTGGAATCTATTGAAAAGTTTTTATCAGGCGACCACTTATAAATTTGGGCGCCACCACCCAGAACAGCGTAATCACCCTTTAGATTGATGATACCAAAACTAGAGTAAAGCTCTGCCAGGTTATTAGTAGTTGTATTTAGCGGAAAGCTGTTTTTTATATTCCCTTCAAAGTCCATAACAACGAGGACTCCAGGGCCATTCCTGTAATAGGGTTCATCAAAGGTAACAGAACTAAACTGGTTTGTTTTCATGGGTCTGGTTCCGGCGCGGGCTCTTGCTTCTGCAAAGATGTGAAATTCATTACCCTGGCTAAAAACATTTCTGATCTCAACAGATCCGTCTTTTACGCTGTTTAGGGAATTGATTTTATTATTGCTAACCATCTTGCCTTCGTCAAGATCATACAACATGAATTTTTCAAAATCACTCGTTCGTATACCCTTCGCATTGTGATTGAAGCCGACCAGGTAATCTTTTTCCGCAACTGAAACGGTTTTCGGATTCTGCAATTGCACCTCTTCGCCAAGTTCTCTCTTGTCAACTTTATCCGCCGAAACTACAGTTAGAAAGTTATAAAGCTTCATGCCCTTCGCGCCGCGTACGAGTACGGCTTTGCCGCTATTTGTCACAGTAAACGACCGCTCATAGTTTGTTGCATCAAGCTCCGCATCTTTCGTCCATGACAAAGCACCCGTGGCAACGTCAATCATTAATACCGTGTTTTGAACTGCTTCTTTTCTGGTTGAGTTTTTGGAATTCAGGATGGAGATAAAGCGATTGTTTTCCGATAATGAAAACTGAAAAACGCCTTTTTTATTAACCGACTCCATTGGGAAAGATTTTACCAATGTGGTTGTGAAGGCGCCTGTGCTTTTATCAAATATATGCTGGTAGATATCCTGCTTTCCGGATTTGCCTGAATAACTTTCGGTATAAATAAGTTGCTTGCTGTTGCCAGGCATTGCCGTTGTTCCGACAAAATTATATAATGTTCCCGCGTCAAGTTTTGGAAACGGCTGCTTATATGTGTCAACTAACTGGTTTTTCTGGTCAAATTTCCGAACGATCATTTCATGATTGCTTTGAATTCCGTCGATATTAATATAGCTAAACAGGTAAGCATTGTAACTATCAGTGAGGATGAACTTTGGGTCTTTTTCTACGGTTGTTTTAAAATCAAATGCATCGCCGTAATCTACCTGTACCTGGCCGAAACTTATTGTATGCAACAAAACAGCAATGGAAAGCAGTAATAAATATTTCATATGTTATTTTTTGTAAATTCTTTTTTCGAGCTGGTTTAGTTCATCTTTTTCAGATGAGGATAAGTCTACATCTACGAGGTGCTCCTGAAGTTCATTGAGGTATTTCTCAGCATCTTTTTTCTTGTTCAACACAAGATTCACTTTCATCAGGTTGAAATAAATGAAGCGGGCAATTTTAGCATTGTAAACTGATTTCGGATCTTTAAAATTAATTTTGGCTAATGTTTGCACCCAGATATCAACGCCTTTTTGCATATTGTTGAGCGCAACTTCCCTCACATCGGGATCGGAAGAGGAAGAAAGCTTTTTCAGATTTGTGGTAATATAGATATGTGACCTTTCCAGATCGTCGTAATCGCCTTTGTTTTTTACATATTCAATTTTCACGGTTTCCTTTGAGGCCTGGTAACCATATTGCTCATTGAGGTATTTATTTAGGAGAGCGATATTCTTATTCAGGTAATTTTTTTCTTCTCTTGGTCTGTTGATGTTATCGGTAGGCGACGAAGAAACAAATTCAAATTTATCAAACATTAAACTGTTGGTCTTCTCAGTGCCATTAACCTTTACCACAAGTTTTGTTGGTTGATTGGCAAATGTTTGTCCGGCGTTATCCTGAAAATGAACTGCAGCCATATCGATACTAATGTCAATATACGCCTGCCCTCTTTCAAACCCGCTTAAATTTATCTGGGATGCCAGAACCTCGTTATTGGCTATGAAAAAGTCTTTTAGGTCAGGTTCTCTATAAACCGGGGGAGATGGCTTATAGTACTCAGGCTTTGCAGGTATTACGAGCTTTGGGGCCTTACCCTGATCAGTGGCGGTCAAACGTTCCAGTAACGACTTCTTTTTGAATGCTTCATCTTCGATAGCAAACTTATCTTTGGCCTTTTGCACGTCTGCATCGTAAGATCTCAATTTCTTTTCATAATCCTTTTCGCTCTGCGCTACAACATTATCATAATCTTTAAGAGCCTTCTCGTGGTTTGACCTGGCATCGCGGTTAACATCTTCGGCGCTGAGGTTATAAGGAGAAGTCACTTTCACATGGTAGAACCGTGAGTTTACATCAGTAGATAGTTTCGGTTGACTGGCAATTTCAACATCAATTTTTTCGGAGCTTATACTCTGTGCCATAGTGAAGGCGGCGGAGCATATAGCAAGAACCAGGACAAGTACATGTTTCATCATCGGGAATTTATAATTTTTTTCAGGAGGCAAAGATACGCATACGCCACAATCATCCGGGAAATTTCGCCGGTAAGTTTAGGGTTGGAAAAGAGAAAAAACTACAACTGGCGCCAATATTCCGCAGGATCACTGGTGCCAGGTGAGGTACCTATTATTGTAACCATGGCGTGAGTCTCCAAAACCTTTTGTAATTTTAAACGGGGAGGAAACAAATCTTTTAATTCTATTTGTATTCAATTAAGTACATGCGACAATTTTCTATTGCTCTTTTAGTTTACTTCTTTACGAGCGTGACCGCGATAGCCCAACCTTGCCTTCAGCCTGGGTCGCTTGTAAGTGTTTTTAATACGCACAAGGGGAAGTATGAGTATTTAATATTCAAATTCATTGCCCCTTATAATTCAAAAGGAATTTTATCTGGTGGTTCAGAAGCCGGGTTTTCTACTGACAATCCAAAGGGTACTACTTACCATAAAATCCAGTTTTTAAATGTGACAAATTTTTGTCCAGACAAATGGCAACTTCAACTGCCACAAAAAAAGCTGCTGGATCTGAAAACTCCTGAAATGACCGGCGGAAATGTTTCATACGTTTTTGCCTTGGCGCCGGGTGCTAAGATTGCGTTGCGCTCAAATTACAGGCAGCAGATTTATTATTTTGTAAAAATCAGAATAGAATAGCAGCCTAAAAACAGTATCGGCATCAGTCTTTTTGAGGTTGGAAATAAATGGAACAGGCGAATGAATTTAAATAAGAGGCGGCAGATGGCCAGATAGCCTGTATTTGCTCAATTAACAAATCTTATCAACAAATCGGCTTTTAATTAATTAGTGAAGCACCATGATGCAGATCGTTATTGTAAGCGGTGCAAATCGTGGGAGAATACAATTTGTATGCTTTATTGCATCATGAACAATGCTAACTCATCTGGCGCCAGTGTTCCGGAGGATCACTGGTGACTATTTAAAACAGCAGGTCTGTGACCGGTATTAGCATTGCAAATGCTCAATTTGTATCATACCCTTATTTGTTAGCGGTTACGTGCAGAAAATAAGATCATCCTTCGCAATTTTGCAAAGTCTTTATTAGCTAATGTAATTAGTAGTAATTGACTGAAAAATTTGGATGTGAGTCAAGACTTTTTTGATTTATCTTATCTTTCATTGATAGGTAATTCCAGGAAAAGTATGCAAATAGTATGCAAATAAAAAAGGGTCTCAAACTTCTATCGTTTGAAACCCTTTACTGTGGTTGCTCCCCCCGCTGGACTTGAACCAGCGACCCTCTGATTAACAGTCAGATGCTCTAACCAACTGAGCTAGGGAGGAATCTACCCCTTGCGGGGATGCAAAAATAGGGTTTTTTAGTTTTTAGCGAAAAAATAATCGAAACTATTTTAGCCAATTAAATAAACCACCCTTTTCTATACCTATAAACAAGCCGTTTTCTCTTTTTTCTATTGGATAGGTTTTAAGAAAATAGCCCTCCCCGCTTGTATTACGGCCATTTACGAGGCTAAACTTGTATCGATGTAGCGGGCACACAATATTTCCCAATGCATCTACATAACCCGCTGAAAGATTACCTCCTGCATGTGGGCATTTGGCAGCACAGGCAAATAAATCACCTTTAAACTGGCTGATGCACACATTTTTACCGTTCACCTCCAGTTGCAGCAGGCCATTTTCAGCAAAGGTTAATTCGGTAATGTCATCGGCAATTTTGTACCACTCATAAGTTTTGTGTTGCTGCATGTAAATTTTATGATGGTGGGCGCTGAAGCCTGCTGTTGAATATACTTTATCTAATATATCGTTCTATCTGGTAGCATTTGCTTAATAAAAATATTCCGCTTTATAAGGATATCGTATCTGGTACATTTCCCTAACCTTGTTCAAAATGGTTTGTCTCAGCTTGTCGAGATTTGTTTTTTCAGTAGCAGAAACGAAAACGCAGTTACCCTTGGTTTCTTCCTGCCAACGGTCTTTAAGTTCCTGTAAAATATGTGCTTTTACATCGTCTTCCAGCCATTTATCGAAAGCATCTTCGGCATACTTATCCATTTTATTAAAGATGGTGATGGTAGGTTTATCTGTACAACCGAGTTCGGCCAGGGTTTTATTTACCACTACCAACTGTTCTTCATACTTGGGATGCGAAATATCTACCACATGTAACAGGATGTCTGCTTCCCTTACCTCATCCAGCGTGCTTTTAAAGCTTTCCACCAAATGATGTGGCAGCTTCCGTATAAACCCAACGGTGTCGCTTAGCAGAAATGGAGTTTGCTCAAAAACCACTTTACGCGTGGTAGTATCCAGCGTTGCAAACAGTTTATTTTCTGCAAATACTTCGCTTTTACTTAATACGTTCATCAAGGTAGATTTTCCCACATTGGTATAGCCTACCAAAGCAACCCTTATAAATTCGCCGCGTTCTTTTCTTTGGGTGAATGATTGCTTGTCAATTTCGGCCAGCCGTTTACGTAAGAGGGTGATCTTATCCTTTACAATACGCCGATCAGTTTCAATTTCCGTTTCCCCGGGACCACGTGTTCCTACTCCTCCTCCCTGTCTTTCCAAATGCTTCCACATACCTTTTAGCCGCGGAAGTATGTATTGGTATTGTGCCAGCTCCACCTGCGTTTTCGCTTGTGCACTCTTTGCACGGCTTGCAAAAATATCCAGGATGAGATCGCTTCGGTCGATTGTTTTTGCTTCCAGTAATTTTTCTATATTGATGATCTGTGAGCCCGTAAGTTCATCATCAAATATTACCATGCTGATGTTTCCTTTCAGTTGAATGTATTGCTTGATCTCTTCCAGTTTGCCCTTACCCAAAAAAGTTTTACTATCGGGGCGCTGCATTTTTTGGGTAAACCTTTTTACAGTTTTTACTCCGGCTGTGGCGGCAAGGAATTCCAGTTCATCCATATATTCACTAACCTGTTGCTCAGTTTGCTCTTTTTGAATAATACCGATCAGCAGTGCATTTTCTTCTGTAGTAGCGGCGATTTTTTTTTCTATCAATTGTTGTCTTTTTTCTAATGTAAAGATATTTTTATTTGTGGGAATTTGAGCATGATGGCTGAATCACATAATATTTCAAATAGGAGCCTTTTGAAGTAACCGGTTAACAAAAGTCCTTAAAAATAAAAAAGCAGGTGAACTTCACCCGCTTTTAATATGCAAAGATTGTTTTTTTATTTAACCGCTGCCGCATCAGCTACTGGTTGCCATTTTTTCAACGCTTCGCAACTTTTGTATTCTTCGTCTATTTTTATAAAATAGGTTTTAATATGGCTGTCAAACCATTTTTCCAGTGCTTCTTCTTTCTTTTCTTCCAGTGCACGGGTAGCTACTTTATTATAATCGTCCCGCAGGTTTTCACGGTGAGGTTCTGATTTTGATTTTAGGTAAACGATACGAACGCCTTGTTTACCACGTTCATCATTATACGCTACAGCCTGTGAAAATTCACCCACTTTAAGATCTTTTAACATGGCTACCAGGTCTTTATCAAGCTGGTCAATGGTAAGAAAACTTCCATCTCTTCCCTGCATCATACCAGCTGTAAACTTACTATAATCATCATCACTATAACGTGAAACTGCCGTTCCAAAATCGATGGTTCCAGAAATAAGGTTAGCCCTTACAGAATCCAGCTTTTGAAAACCTGTCTTCATTTCAAACTGTGTAACCTGCGGGATCTTTAGAATATGCCTAACCACAGCATCATCACCTGCACGGCTTACCAACTGGATGATATGCCAACCAAACTTAGATTTAAAAGGATTGGAAACCTGGCCTTCTTTTAGAGAAAACGCTTTTGATAACCAGGTGGGATCAAGATCTTTCTGGTTGCGGTTGATCTCATAACGGCCACCATTAGCCTTACTTCCGGGATCTTCTGTATTGGCAGTGGCTACGGTACCAAAATCTTTACCAGCCTCTACCTGCTTTTTGTACTCGTTTAACTGTTCTATGCAATATTCTTCAGCTTCCCTGCTTGCTTTAGGATAAACAACTATTTGCCCTATCTCCACTTCGCTTTCATATAAAAAGAGGCTATCAGTTGGTATCTTGTCAAAATACTGTTTTACTTCATTTGGAGTGATCTTAATATCATCCACAATTTTATTGCGCATCTGGCCTGCCAGTTTACGGTCGCGAAATCCTTCTTTAAAATCTTCTTTTAACTGGTAAATAGACTTTCCTGCAACTCTTTCCAATTCCTCTTTAGAGCCATACTGGCCAATAAAATACCTGATCTGGTTGTCTATATCTGCTTCAATATCTTCATCAGTAACGGGGATGGAATCTTTTTCTGCCTGCAATACCAGCGCCTTAATTCCCATGCTTTGCTGAAGCGTCATACATCGTGCATCTTCCGGTACATCTACACCCTGGCGCTGCATATCCATCAGGCTGTTATCGATGTCGCTTTTAAGAATGATCTTGTTTCCAACTACGGCAACAATCTTATCTGCCACCACTTTCTTTGGTTGCGCAAAGGCAACGGAAAAAATTGACAACAGGCCGGCAGTTAGTAAAATTCTGTTTCTCATAATAAAATAAAATCAATGACTGATAAATGTTATCAAAATTAACCCTGTGAAGCGGTAAGGCCGCAGCAGGTTTTTCATTTAACAAAAAATTGTAGCTATAAAACAGCAATGACATCCTATATAAGATGTCATTGCTGCTCCTGGATAAATCAGCAAAACCATTCTTTGCAGAATATACCTGATTACCCGGAAAGCTTATAAAGTTCTTTTAACTTCTACTTCTTCAAATGCCTCCACGATATCTCCCATTTTGATATCATTGTAATTCCTGATCACCAATCCGCACTCCATACTGGAAGTTACTTCTTTGGCATCATCGCGGAAACGTTTCAAACTGGCCAATTCACCTGTGAAAATTACGATACCATCTCTCACCAACCTGATGCGGTTATTACGGGCAATTTTACCATCGAGTACAAAACATCCGGCAACAGTTGCCTTATCAAACCGGTAGGTTTCCCTGATCTCCACATTACCCAGTATCTTCTCTTCCACTGCTGGTTCAAGCATACCTTCCATGGCACTCTTGATCTCTTCGATGGCGTTGTAAATGATAGAGTAAAGTTTTATCTGGATCGATTCATTCTCTGCCAGTTTAGCTGCCTTCATAGATGGACGCACATTGAAACCAATGATGATCGCATCTGATGCATTTGCCAGCGTTACATCACTCTCGGTGATAGCACCCACTGCTTTGTGAATTACTTTTATTACAATTTCTTCTGTACTTAATTTTTGCAGTGAATCACTTAATGCGTCCACAGAACCATCCACATCACCTTTGATGATCACGTTCAGTTCTTTAAAGTTACCGAGTGCCAAACGACGGCCAATCTCATCTAAGGTAATATGCTTCTTGGAACGGATACCTTGCTCACGCAGGATTTGTCCGCGTTTGTAAGCTACTGCCCTTGCATCACTTTCATCCTCATACACCTTAAATGTTTCACCTGCCTGTGGTGCTCCGCTTAAACCCAAAATGAGCACTGGTGTAGAAGGTGGAGCCGTTTCAATACGCTGGTTACGTTCGTTGTACATGGCTTTGATCTTTCCGAAGTATTGTCCGGATACGATCATATCTCCCACATTCAAGGTTCCATTCTGCACAAGTATGGTGGCAACATATCCGCGGCCTTTATCCAGCGACGCTTCAATAATGGTTCCATTGGCCTGCTTATCAGGATTTGCTTTTAATTCAAGGATATCTGTTTCCAGTAATATTTTTTCCAGCAACAGATCAACATTCAGACCTTGTTTGGCACTTATCTCCTGGCTTTGGAATTTACCGCCCCAGCTTTCTACCAATATATTCATACCGGAAAGCTGTTCCTTGATCTTTTCTGGATTAGCGCCGTCTTTATCAATTTTATTGATCGCAAATATCATGGGAACAGATGCTGCCTGCGCATGCGAAATCGCCTCTTTCGTTTGAGGCATCACCGCATCATCTGCTGCAACCACTATCACAGCGATATCTGTAACCTTAGCACCACGTGCACGCATAGCCGTAAACGCTTCATGGCCCGGTGTATCCAGGAAGGTGATTGCCCTTCCGTCTTTTAATGTTACTTCATACGCACCAATATGCTGCGTAATACCTCCGGCTTCGCCGGCAATTACATTCGTATTTCTGATATAATCGAGTAGTGATGTTTTACCATGATCTACGTGGCCCATGATGGTAACAATAGGAGCCCTAGGCTTCAAATGTTCCTCTGCATCCGCTTCTTCTTCTTCCTCCAGCTCGGCAGCATCATCCACACCAATAAATTCTACTTCAAAATTAAATTCACTTGCTACCAGTTCAATAACGTCGGCCTCTAACCGCTGGTTAATGGAAACCATGATACCAAGGTTCATACATTTGCTGATGATATCAGCAAAACTAACTTCCATCAAACCTGCCAGTTCACTTACAGAGATGAATTCGGTAACCTGGAGTTTATTTCCCTCCATGCCTTCAGCACCCATTTGCTCTGCCATTTCTTCACGCTTGGCTTTGCGGTATTTCGCTTTGAGGCTTTTTCCCCTGCCGCCGGAGCCTGCAAGTTTTGCCTGTGTTTGTTTTAATTTTTCCTGGATCTCTTTAGCATCTATCACTTTATCTTCCCTTCGTACAGGCGTTCCCGTAGCAGGCCGTTGAAAACGGTTGCTGCCCTGCCCCTGTTGCTGGCCAGGACGATTTTGTGCGCCCTGATTCCTGTTATCCGGAATAGGCCTGTTGCCTCTTGGTGGCCCACCGGCCTGCCCGTTGTTTTGTCCGGGTTGTGGTGGTGCACCCGGTTTACGGGGAATAGGAATACGCTTGCGTTTATGTCTTTCTTCGTTGGTTTCCTTTTTTGGCCTGGTATCATTATCTACCGGTAGGGTTATTTTACCCAGGATCTTTGGGCCGGTTAATTTTTGTGCCTGTATATTTTCAATAAGAGGGGCGGCTGCCACAATGGGCAATTCCACTTCAGGTACTGGCGGCGGAGTAACCGGGGTTACTGCTAAAGTTTCTTTAACAGGAGGGGCCGCTTCCACAACGGGTTTAATTTCCTTTTCTGTAGATCCCTCTTTTTTTACAACCGGCTCAACTTTAGTATCCTCTTTTTTCTTAGTAGCTTTTTTTGGACGGGTAGAAGAGTCGATAGCGTCGAGGTCTATTTTGTCCAATACTTTAGGCGCTTCCAGTTCCGGTGCTTCGATGTTTGAAATAGCAGGAGTTTCTTCTTTAACTTCAGGCTTTTCTGCCGGAGCTTTTTCTTCTTTAACCGGTACTGGTTCTACAACCGGCGGTTCTACTTTTGCTGGTTCCTCTACTGGCTTAACCTCTGCTGGCTTTTCTTCTACAACTGGTGTTGGAACAGGCGCTTCAACCTTAGCTGCTTTTTCTTCTTTTTTCTTTATAGAAAGATCTTCTTCGTCTCTTTTCTTTTTTGGTTCATTAGAACCGGCGCCCTTCGGCAAGTCGATCTGCTCTGCTTTTTGCTTGGCAACTTTATCGCCCTGGAACTCTGATTGTAAAACGCGGTACATCTCTACAGATAATTTTGTAGAGGGTTTTAGATCATCGCCATTAAAACTTTTTGACACAAGGAAATCTATCAAGGTATTGGTACCTATGTTAAATTCCTTGGCCGCAGCCATCAACCTTGGTGTATTTACTTCTGACATTCGATGTTATAGTTGCCCCTCAGGACAGGTTTCTTTTTTTGTTACTAAATGTATAATAGATGATGTATTAAGTATGATATAGATTTCGGATCAAATAAAAGACCATACATCATACATCATATACTATACATCATACATGTGCTTATTCTTTTTCAAATTCCTCTTTCAATATCCTTCTCACGTCTTCAATAGTTTCTTTCTCAAGATCTGTTCTACGTTCCAACTCCTCAGCAGTAAGATCAAGCACCGAGCGGGCTGTATCACAACCAACTTTCTTAAGAGCTTCAATTACCCATGGTTCAATTTCATCAGAGAACTCTTCCAGGTCAATATCAAAATCATCTTCCTCACCTTCGTTATCGCGGAACACGTCGATCTCGTAGCCCGTTAATTCACAGGCAAGTTTAATGTTTACACCCCTGCGGCCGATGGCAAGAGAAACCTGGTCTGGCTTCAGATAAACATTTGCATGTAGTTTTTCTGTATCAAGATCTATACTGGTGATCTTAGCCGGCGTAAGTGAGCGCTGAATGAGTAACTGAGTGTTGGCTGTCCAGTTGATCACATCAATATTCTCGTTTTTCAGTTCCCTTACTATACCATGAATCCTGCTTCCTTTCATACCTACACAGGCACCTACCGGATCGATCCTGTCATCATAACTTTCAACTGCTACTTTAGCTCTTTCACCTGGGTCACGAACAATTTTCTTAACAACAATAAGGCCATCAAAAATTTCCGGAACTTCAATTTCAAGTAATTTTTCGAGGAAAGATGGGCTGGTGCGAGACAATATGATAACAGCCTGGCTATTCTTTAGTTCAACTTTTTTTACAACAGCGCGGATAGTTTCACCTTTTTTGAAATAGTCACTTGGAATCTGTTCTGATTTTGGCAACAACATTTCGTTGCTGTCTGCATCCAGAATAAGCACCTCTTTCTTCCAAACCTGGTAAACTTCCCCGGTAACGATCTCGCCTACGCGATCTTCGTATTTTTTAATAAGAAGATTCTTTTTCAGATCATTGATACGGGCAGCCAATGTTTGTTTGCCTGCTAATATTGCCCTACGGCCAAATTCTTTCTGAATATCAACTTCTTCATACAATTCTTCACCAACACTGTAATCGGGCTCTATCTTAATAGCATCTTTCAGTTCAATTTCTGTAAGGGTGTTGTAAAGATCATCGTCATCTACAATTGTACGCCTGCGAAAGATCTCCAGATCTCCCTTCTGATCATTAACGATCACGTCAAAATTTTCGTCGCTACCGTATTTTTTGCGGATAAGCGTTTTAAAAACGTCTTCCATTACCTTCATCAGGGTGGGACGATCGATGTTTTCTGCTTCCTTAAATTCCTGGAAAGAGTCTATTAAATTGATACTTGCCATATTCTCACCGGCCTCAATCCCGATTTTGTCGGGCCCCCACCGGCAGGGGTTTTTGTGTTAATTAAAATTTTATAAGAACTACCGCTTCTTTTATTGTGTCAAACGGGATTGTTAACTGTTTAACAACCGCTTTTTTATTCTTTCCTTCTGTAAATTCGATCAGGATCTCATTTTCGGTTACGCTTAACAGTTTGCCGGATTGTTTGGATCCGTCCTGCAAAGTTACTTCCATGTTGCGACCCGTATTTTTAATGTACTGCCTGTGCAGTTTTAATGGCTCTTCTATTCCCGGGCTGGAAACTTCAAGCGAAAAATCACCATCCGGATAGATAGCCATTTCTTCCATGATCTTATACAAAGCCCGGTTGATCCTGATGCATTTTTCAATACCCAAACCGCTATCTGCATCCAGGTAAATTTTAATGTTATTAATTGGTTTGATCTTGATATCAACCAAAAAAATATCATCCGTAAGTAAAGGATGCAAGAGTTTTTGTACTATTTCTATTTGATCTTCCCGGCTCATGAAAGGCTTTATAAAAGAAGAAGGGAACACCCGGTTCCCTTCTTTCTGTTTCTTTATTCCGATGCAAATATAAGAACTATGTAATAAATAGCCAAATGGAGTTTGCCGCCCCCGGCATTATCAACAGTTGAAACCGTTGCAAAACGATTGTTGCGTTGAAAACCGTATCCAACCACTGAAAAAAATTAACAATAAGATATTTAGCCTCTATATACCTTTGCGTTATGAATATTTTTAAGCTGGCTTTTGAGTTGTTTATTATTTACATGGCTTATAAACTCATTTTCGATTTTATAATCCCTCTTTACCGAACAACGAAGCAAATGAAGCAGAAGATGAGCGATATGCATCAAAAAATGCAGGAACAGGAGCGCAATCAAGGGCAATTTAACAGCACAGTGGATAAAAAAACCACCGTTTCTCCTCCAAAGTACTCGGATGACTATATTGATTATGAAGAAGTTAAGTAGTTATTTGCCGTAGTTTAATTTTTCAATTCTTTCTCCGGGCAACAACAAGTGTGTGAGAAATCCGATTTTACCGGCAGCTTCTATATTTGTACTGGTATCGTCTATAAACAGCGTTTCTTCGGCGTTTATTCCAGCGTCTTTCAACACAAAATCAAAAATATCATTATTGGGTTTTCTTAAGCTGATCAGGTGTGAATAATAAGTTTTCTGAAAAAATGGATCCAGCGAACTTTTGCCCGTCTGCTCTTTTAGTATCTTATTAAAAGCATCAAAATGAATGGCATTGGTGTTACTCAATAGAAATAAATTGCTTGTTTTACTTAATTCACTTAAAAAGCCGAGGCTTTCTTCGCGGAAATCGAGCAGCATGCTGTTCCAGGCTATTTCTATTTGTAAGTTGGAAATCCCTTCCTTGCCTACTTTCCGTAAAACAGTAAAGAAATCTTCCCTTGTTAACTGTCCCTTTTCCAATTTTTCAAAAAGCTGGTCGGCCTTAAATTGTGAGAACATGTTTTCAAAATGGGGAAATCCCAATTCCCTGAAAGCATTGGTGGTTTTATCAAAGTCGAGGTTAATCAATACGCCGCCGAGGTCGAATATAATATTTGCAGGGATTTTCATTTGTTCCTTTATCTATGAAAGTACATCATTTTTAAAATGATCTTTATTTACCTTAATAACTGGCAATGGTACACTTTTAATTTTATGCAAAGATTTATTGTCAGGCTGTACTGCGCTTATCCAAGCGTTAGCGGTGATGCAAAAAAGCTGCATTTTCAAGTCAAAATTCGTTAAATTTATTTTATGAATTGGAAAGATCATATAGTTTCAGATAAAGAGGTTTTGCTTGGCAAACCTACTATAAAAGGGACACGCATATCTGTCGAACACATTGTAGGTTTGTTTGCGCAAGGTTGGGCTGAGGCTCAAATCTTAGAAAATTATCCGCGACTTACAAAAGAGTCTCTTCAAGCTGTATCTACTTATATACAGGAATCTATTCATGACGGTCTTCTATTTTCCCCAATAAAGAAGTCGGCATAATTACTCACATGAAGTTTTTAGCTAACGAAAATTTTCCTTACAAAAGCATTTACTACCTAAAAGCAAAAGGTTATGACTATTGCAATAAATGAAGAACGAACAATATTGACGTTTGATAGAGATTATGGAGAGCTAACATTTAAGCATAACTATAAACCTGAAAAAGGAGTAATTTAATGAAGACTTGACGAATACGAACCAGATCAGCCCGGACTAATCATAGAAGAAATCGTACTAAATAAAGAAATTGATCTTTCTCGAGCATTAACCGTCATAGACAAAAACGGATTACGTCAAAGGAAGTATTAATGCACGAACCGCTAATGTAAGGCTGAACCTGTAGAAGTTGGAATAGAATGATGAGTTTTGTAAAACTACTTTTATAAAACCTCACAAAATTTTCAAATTATTCCACTATCTAATAATGGGTTGCCATCTTGGTCCATATATTCTTATTCACGATCTTGAAAACTATCAGGAAGTACCGGCTTTGGGCTTTTTTTGTAACAATAATCTAAAACCAACATACAATTGTGAGCTGAAATTACTGAGGCTGGCAGATGCATTAAAGCCTGTACTCTTTGTTACGTAGGATTGCAAGGAGCTATTATTTATGCTTTTACTTTGATTATAGCTTACTTGTACAATATTGCTGAATCCACTTTCTAACTGTAGCCTGTGGGTTAATGAGTAAGAAATACCCGGTGTTAACGTAGCGTTTATGCCAAATCCGGTGCCTTTGTATTTATATTGAGGGTTTTGCCCAATAGTTTTCTCAGTAAAGTTGGATCCCCCGAAATCTCCTTGTAAAAAAATAGAAAAACCATATTTTAAAGGCTTGTATTTTCTTACAAATATTCCATAAGTATACCTGTTTGCTTTTACAGAATCCTGGTAGCCTGGGTTGGAGTTCAGGTATAAATTTTTCGAGTACGCGTATCCAAGACTAACGCCAACAAACAAATTTTCCCTTATAGCTATACCGGCTGCCGGTAAAATAGAAAAGGTAGTATAACGGCGTTGCTGAAACGAAGTCTCATCGATTGTGGCACTTGAAAAATTAATTCCTCCTCCTAAAAGAATATCTCCTTTACGGAAACTATTTTGGGCGAAAGAGGTAAAGGTGCAGCAGGCAAGAATACTGAAGAGCAATACATTTGTTTTCATAATTGTGTTGGTTTTGGGTAAAAGAAAATAAATGTCGCTGCAAACAATAAATCAGGGTGTTAAAGAAATGTGTTTAACATTAATTTATAAACTTCTCGTTTAAAGAATTTTTTATAACAAAAGTCCCCGATAAAATCAGGGCGGTCATATTTCCACATCAAAAATTTATTTATGTTGGGCAAATAACCAGGGCAGCAAACCTGGTTCAGCAAATGCAGCATCCCAACTATTGTGATTGGCATCGGGATACAAATTAAATTTTACAGAAGCATTTTGTTTTCTTAAAGCCTCCACCATTTTCTGTGAAAAAGCAGGTGGAACAACATCATCCTTGGCGCCATGAAACACCCACCATTTGGTTGCCTTAATCTCTTTTGCAATCAACGGGTTTGCCCCACCGCAAATAGGAAATGCAGCAGCAAAAATTCCCGGATTTCTTCGAACCAGTTCAAAAGTTCCCATAGCTCCCATTGAGAGCCCACCCACATAAACCTGTTCATTTTTAACCGGGTAAGTTTCCATTACATACTGAAGCAGCAATGTAAGTAATTCCATATCTTTTGTTGGAGCGCCGGCGGCCGGGAAATGAAATGCGATGAGCGAAGCGCTATCATACAGCCTTGCAACCTGGCTCCAATAACCAATTGTGGAGCATTGCGGAAAAATAACAATGGCAGGAAATTGCTTCCGAACTGTTTCCTTTAGAAACAGGGCAGCGCCATGTGTTAACTGTGCCTGGTTATTGTTGCCTCTTTCTCCTGCTCCGTGTAAAAAGAATACCAGCGGATACTTCTTTAATGGGTCGTAATTTTCGGGTAGTAGTATCCGGTAAGGAAGCGTATCACTTCCCTGAACCAACCAATTCTTTTTATAAAGTGAAAAATCCTGCGCCAGGCAAAAACCGTTGATGAAGATTGATAAAATGATAAATATGACTGGTTTTTTCATCTATTTAAAATTTGTATTGTGCGATAATTTAAAAGAAATATACATTCAATAACATTCACAGAAATATTTTACTTCCTGTAACTGCAATTTAGGATTTGTTAAAGAGCATGATGATAAACATACTCTAAATTAATTACAGATAGCAGTTTAATACCTGCAGTTGCCCTCGCAAAGTTCTTATGCTATTGGAAAAAACTTAATTAGTAAAAAAAAACTTAACTACCAATAATCCATTTATACCCCTCATTTTGCTTTGTTATTAAGCTACAATCAGCTATTTTAGATGTAACCTGTTGTGTTCTTAAAATGACACCCGCCCTTCATCTACGCCAAATAAATGGTTGACAAAGGATTATAAGATAGTTATCGAAGGCAGTTTTGGAAAATAATTACACAACACATCACTTATAAACTAACATTCAATCAAAATATATATTCTATGCAGATAAAATTCTTTATTACGGCATTGGTTTTTCTGCTGGTTGCCTGTAATCAAAACAACGTTGATAAAAAACAGGGGTCTAAAGAAGAAAAAACCGGAACAGATAATCAGAACGAAAACAGTATTAGTGAAACTTCGGGCAGATCCGGCGAAACGGGTTCCAATGGTTTTTGGGAAAAATTGGTGATGCACGAACTTCGCGATGCTAACGGAGTGGTGGCAGCAACAATTCCTTTTCCATCGTCCTGGAAACTAATGCAGGCTAGCAGTAATGGAGGCCCATCTATTACAGGGCCAAACGGGATAAAAATTACGGACTTCCCCCTGCAAAGTTTCATGTATAATTACGACAGAAATTTGCAGCAGGCTTATTCCGGCGGAGGCCAGCAGATGCGTTCCATGCCAGGTATTGAGCAATTGATACAGCAGGATTTTATTCCCTGGGCACAAAACAAAGGCATGCAATACGTGAAGTATTATGAAATACCGGAAATATCTAAACTGGACTACTGGTACAGTGAGCAGTTGTACAAAGCCATGCCCAGCAGGGCAGATATTGCGGCTTTTGGAACAGAATGGAAAACAAGTGAAGGCAATCCTTATTTTTTGCTGATACACCTGAACGTTAGTACCAGCCAAACGATGCAAAACTGGTATTATATGGTTTCTGGCCTGGAAGCTGAACCTGCACATTTTGAAGCTGCAAAAAAGCAATATATTTTCAGCCTTGCAAATATGCGTTACAACCTGCAGCCGATAATGACTTACAATCAACAGGAAGCACAAAGAGTTGGGCAAAGCTGGGCACAACACAACCAAAGAATGGCACAAAACCAGGCGAATTTTGAAGCGAGCCAACGTGCTTTTGTGAATAAGAGCAGTGCCGTTAATGATGCTATCATGAGCGGATGGAGGGAAAGAAATGCAGCGAGCGATAAACAGCAGGAGCAAACAGTTGATAATATTTACGAACGTACCAATGTGCAGGATGCCAGTACCGGGCAGCAATACAAAGTGGCAGCAGGTTCCAATCAATATTGGATGAACAGCAACGGAGAGTATATTGGCACCCAGCTTAGTACTTACGACCCAAACCTGGACAAGAACATGAATGAACAACGCTGGCAGCAATTGAGAGAGATAAAACCATAAGCAGGTATTCTCGCATTAAATGAAGTATTCTTAGTTGTAAAAAAATCCGCAGACTACAGCCTGCGGATTTTTCATACTTATTTATTACCGTTACAATTAATGGTAACATGTACTGCATTTATTAAACAGTTTCCTTTTCCTGCGCTATATAATCTGTGTATCCTTTTTCGCCGGGTGTATAAAAAGTGCTGAAATCCGGAGCAGTTAATGCAATACCCTTCTCCAGCTTTTCTACCAGATCGGGGTTGGAAATGAACGGCCTTCCAAAAGCAACCAGTTCGCCTTTGCCTGCTTCAAGGTCTGCTTCTGCACGATCTGCATCATAACCACCAGACAAAATTATGGTACTTCCAAAAGCATTTCTGATTCCGTCTTTAACAGATTGAGGTACTACGGGTGCGCCCATTGCTGCATGATCAACTACATGTATGTACACGATACCTATTTTCTTTAAAGCTTTTGCAAGGTCTATATATTGGGATTCAGTATCGTCTCCCGACAGCATTTCATTGGCTGCACCAAATGGCGACAACCTGATTCCTGTTTTATCTTTTCCGATAGATGCTGCCACGGCAGTAACTAACTCAATCACAAAACGGTTACGGTTAGCTGCTGATCCTCCATAATTATCTTTCCGTTGATTAGAAGCCGGGTTAAGGAATTGTTCCAGCAGGTATCCATTGGCAGCATGTAATTCAACGCCATCAAAACCAGCTGCTATAGCTGATTGGGCCGCATGTACATGTTCAGCAATTACGGATGTGATATCTTCTGTACTAAGAGCCTCTGGTTCAGGCAGGGGTTGCATTCCCTGCTCATCGGTATACATTTGCGTATTAGCAGCCGCTATTGCAGAGGGAGCAACTACCTTACCGCCGGCAGGTAAATTTAATTCATGAGTAACGCGGCCGGTATGCATTAGCTGAACAAATATTTTTCCTCCCCTGGCATGAACTGCAGCGGTCACTTTCTTCCAGCCCGCAATTTGTTCTGCGCTGTATATTCCAGGAATACGGGCATAGCCAAGCCCATTAACTGACGGAGCAGTTCCTTCTGTAATAAGTAAACCTGCTGCAGCCCGCTGGCTGTAAAAAGTGGCGATCAGGTCATTAGGTATATTGCCAATTGCCCGGCTGCGTGTCATGGGTGCCATTACAATCCTGTTGGGTAATAACATGTTGCCCAGCTTGTAGCTACTGAAAAGCGTTTTTTTTGTACTTGTCATTTTGTTATTTTTATTTTTTTAATTAAATTATATTCTAACGTGTTGTCCTATTGATTAGTTTAAAAAAGAGAATAACTAATTGAAATTCTTTTAGAAATTTGTCTCTTACTTTTTTGCTTCTCACCCGATGAATCGGGATGTACCACAAAAAAGAACAAAAAAGAGCCCCGAAAACAATTACACCCTGTTTTCGGGAGAGAGCCCTGATTAAGCTATTGTACTACTGTAGCATCAACCATCGTTCCCTGATAGTAAAATCATAAAATTTTTTAATAGCACAACGCGTTAGTGATTTTACTCCAATTTGATATCAATAACAATTGAAAAGCTCTACTATTGAAATATGAGTTTACGGAATTGAATACGCTCCTATTCGTTTCGTTACATCCCAACAATATTGTTAATCAAAAAAATAAAATCGTATTTCTAAAAAGATACGAAGCGGCTGTTGTTGTTGAAATAAACAGGTTTAAATCTGCTATCCTAAGCCATATATTTCAATGTGACAATAGCGAAAAAATAAAATTGTACGTAGAGCAACTGCAGCGTGAATGCGCTAAAATATGTAATGCTGTACTTGAGTATTTTAATGGTTTTAAAATGACAAAATCTTCTCCAGTACTTAAGGGCACATATAACAGGTTGCTTTTACAGCTTGAAGAGTTGCAGGAATACATTTTTATAAACTTTGAAAAGTACCTTAACAGGACTATCGGCATATCAAGGTATAAGCAAGCTTCTTACTCAGTAGAAATTAATGCGGTAATTCAAAAGGCTTCCGTGATACTAAAAACCTATGATATTGATGATAAGCTATCAGGAATTTTATGTGAACCTTTAAACCATTTCCTGAGTTTAAAATTTAACCCTACTTATAATGATCTTAGATACCTGGAATGTTTTATCGGCGAACTGAATCGTTACCTGGACAGGGATGGTATCTCTAAAGAAGTTGTTTGTGATTTCCTGTTGTTGCTGAATTATAATCATCCTTCCTTTTTCTACTATTATATTGAAAACTTACAATCACAAAATGACAATGTTGAGGTTGGTAAAACCACGGAATA
>JANOCC010000022.1:0-2583 GCA_031411955.1 Ferruginibacter sp. | reverse complement strand
CAGGGCCCGGTAGCGGTAAAACCAGGGTGCTGGTGCATAAACTTGCATCCTTGCTTTTAACAGAAGATGTGAAACATGAACAATTGCTGATGCTGACCTTCTCGAGGGCTGCCGCAACAGAATTTAAAAAAAGGTTACTGGCTTTAATAGGTAATGCTGCGAATTTTATTGAAATCAAAACTTTTCATTCCTACTGTTTTGATTTAATGGGTAGAATGGGTAACCTGTCATCTTCAGATAAGATATTAGAAACAGCTATTGAGAAAATTAAAATCAATGAAATAGAAAAAAGCCGCATTACAAAAACAGTATTGGTGGTAGATGAAGCTCAGGATATGAATAATGATGAGTATAAGCTTGTAACGGTATTGATGGAGCAAAATGAGGATCTCAGGGTTATTTTAGTTGGGGATGACGATCAGAATATTTATGGATTTCGTGGAGCTGACTCGAAATATATGCAACAGTTGATAACTGAAAAAGAAGCTAAGAAATATGAGTTGGTTGAGAATTACCGCAGTAAAAATAATATTGTCTCATTTATAAACCAGTGGGCAGAACGGATAAATCACAGATTAAAGGTATTGCCCGGCTTTGCTGTAAGTTCTGAAAATGGTAATATTGAAATTATACATTACAATTCTACAAAGTTGATCATTCCACTTGCGGATTCTATTGAACAAGCCTCTTTATCCGGAAGTACTTGCATACTAACCAAAACTAATGAAGAAGCCATTCAATTAACAGGGTTATTGGTTCATAGGGGCATGCATGCAAAGCTTATACAATCGAATGATAGTTTTAATTTATCCGATTTATATGAGGTGAGATGTTTTTCTGCTTTAGTAATTAAAAATCCCGAATCTCCATTGATAAGTGATGAAGAGTGGGAAAAAGCAAAAAGCCAGGTTTCTTTACATATTCAGCATAGTAATAAACTTGATCTTGTATTAATTGTTTTAAAACAATTTGAGCTAACCAATCCTGTAAAAAAATACAAAAGCGATTGGAAAGCTTTTTTGTCAGAATCAAAATTGGATGATTTTGAAAAAATTGATAACGAAACGATTTTTGTATCAACGATTCATAAAGCCAAGGGAAAAGAATTTGATAATGTGTATCTATTATTAAATGGATTAGGGCCGGAAAATGATGAAGAAAAAAGACAGCTATATGTTGGATTTAGCCGGGCAAAAACCAATCTTACAATTCACTATAATGGAAACTATTTGCAATCTCCTGTTGCCCTAAATCTGGTGCATACACATAATGTTAGGAACTATGCAGAACCTCTGCAAATAGGGATCTTGCTAAATCATAAAAATGTACGACTTGGTTATTTTGAATTCGTTCAGCGTCGAATCAATCTGCTACAAAGTGGTGCCACTTTAAAAATACTCGACGAAGGCCTTGGTAATTCTGACGGCGAGTATGTACTAAAATTTTCAAAAGCATTCAGAGAGACATTAGCGGAGTATTTAAACAGAGGATATAAACCCAGTGTTGCCAAAGTGAATTTTAAAGTTTATTGGAAAAGTTCTGAAGGTGAAAAAGCTCAGGAGGTACTTATTGTTTTACCAGAACTAGTACTGATAAAATAGCAGCACTCTAATTCCATCGGAATTTTTACAAGCCTGGAACTGATTTTTCTTCTACTTAAAACAAACCCTTAAATTCCAACCATGCCCATCCTACTTTTCTTGCTTTCGCTTTTTGTATCCAGCGAAATCAAAGCAGCAGCAGCTCCGCTAAAAATCGCCATACTCTATTACACCCCCGTTGACCCAAAACTAAAAACAGAACTCATTCAAAACATAACGGCAACCTATAACTGCAAAGTCACGGAGATCAAAGGCATTGCGGCCATGCCGGCAGCGGCCTATTACAAACCACGCAACCGCTACCGGGCAGCAGGTTTGTTAACGGATATCAGCAGGGTGAGGGGATATGATAAAGTGATTGGCATTACCAGCAAAGATATTTCCACTACCAATGGTGCCGTTTACGATTGGGGCATCATGGGGCTGGCCTACCGGCCGGGTAAGGTTTGTGTGATCTCTACCTTCCGCATCCGGACGGCCAACAAAATCTTGTTCAACGACCGGTTTATAAAAGTGGCGCTGCATGAGCTCGGGCATACGATGGGCTTGCCGCATTGTACATTCAGCCGCACCTGTTTTATGGAAGCGGCAGAGGGTACGGTAAAATCGGTAGACAGGGAGACGAGGTTTTTATGCAGCAACTGTAAGTCAATCATTCAACCCTATATCAAATAATATGAACAAAACATTTCAATGGTGCGTAGACCTGTTGGTCGCTCTCGCCGCCAAACTTAACATGACCTATGAAGAAGTGAACATCTGGATCTTCGTGATTCTTGAGCCCATTATTTTTCTGGTGATGCTGTGGATTATTTTTAGGCAATATAAACGGATCAAAGTTTTGAAACAAGTGCAGAATTGATTTAAACCAAACATCAACAGTCGCCGTAGCACCAGTTGAGCATCTGTAAAAACAGCGACCCTGCTGTTCCTTCCCAGCGGGATTTTTGCGGCTCTATCCAGCAAGATAAAAGTAGTTTGC
>JANOCC010000021.1:0-77675 GCA_031411955.1 Ferruginibacter sp. | reverse complement strand
GAAAATGGAGGACAAAAAATCTGTGACAAAAAATCGTTGGAATTGCGACACGGTTACTTAAAAATGAAAAATTTGTCACCGATTTTCGATCGGCAAAATAATTTTATCAATATGGTAAATGCTATTATCAGTTGAAATCTGTCCCATTACAATAATAAGAAAGGCCCGCTGAAACAGCGAAGCCTTTCAATACTCTATAGACAGAGCATTAAACCACACTTAAAATTATTTGCATCAGTAACAACCATGCTTACCGGCTGATGCCGAAAAATAATTGAGAATCAGGTCATATAACATAGGGTCGTAGGTTTGCAGCTCTGCCCTCGTATTCACCTGGTTGTGTACACCGTTGGTGGGGATGGCTTCCAGGTTTGAGTTATACCAGCATTGTATTCCCTCTGCCCAATACTCACGTACATCTGTAGCCGCGTAGGTATTGGTCCATAAACCTGTGCTGATGGCATTATTGTAGGCATCCTGGAGGCGTGTATCAAAAGTTGGATCCGTAAACCGTAACCCCAATTCGTGAATAGCATGAGAAAATTCGTGTGTTAGTATTTCTTCGCCCACATACCGGTCGCCTGGTTTGCAAAGCAGGTTTTCTTCACAATCAGTTGTTAACGGCCTCTCTATGGTAGCACCATAGGCTCTTGCCCTGTTATCCCAGTCTGTTCCCGGAAAAGCCGTATACAGGTCGCGGTATTCCGGCATTTGAGTGGGCCTTTCATTAATGCCAATAATGCCCACACGAATACGATTCAATATCATTTTCGCCTTCACGGTGGGCAGGTCTTTTATCATATCTTTTACAATATCCCGTGCATTTAACAATGCCTGGTCTGCAACGTTCTCAGAACTGATCACAGGAATGCCATCGGCATCAATATATTTCTTGTAAAAAGGATCAAGCCCCAGCGAAGCCGGCGGTGCAGTAATTTCAGCAACTGCCTGATCGGTATCCTTACTTTTTTTACAACCGCTACCAATAAAAATAAAAACGAGCAAGGACGCAGACAGCAGTTTGAGTTTCATGTTGTGCATATAGTTACAAATTAAAAACGGGACTGGTAAATAATTGTAAAAATCCTGTTTTATAAATTCGCCATCAATACATAATTTGTAGTAGCTGGTATTTGAACGGCTAATAAGAAGTACTTTTAAAATAAAATGATGTTGAAGGCTGTTGTAAAAACCAGGCTTTTTATTCTCTTGATGCTGATAGCAACGGCTAACGGCTTTGCACAAACTAAAATTATTGATTCTTTAAAAAAAGAATTGTTACTGGCGGAAAGCAGCTCTCAAAAGCAGGCAGCCATTTTTAATTTATGCGAGCAGGGATTAAATATGAATCCCGACAGCTTACTGGTTATAGCAACCGAGAGTTACAGGTTGGCAGCAAAAGAAAAGAACCTTAAAAATGAACTGTGGTCAAAATACTATCAATGCATTGCCTATACAACCAAAGGGTTGATTGATACGTCGCTTAAAATTGCCGAAGCCTGCGTTGCAGTATTATTAAATGAAAAAAAGTATCCGGCTTTACTGGGTAATTTCTATAACCAGATAGGCAGGTGTTACATGAGAAAAAATGAGTACCGCAACGCCATCGAAATGGGCTATAAAACTGTAAACGAAGCCGAAAAAGGAGCAGATATACTGCTACAGGTTAAAGGTAAAACGCTTATTGGTTGGGCATACCTGGAAATGGGTCAAACCAATAATGCATTATACTGGCATCTTAAGGCAGCACGCACCAGTAAAGACACTACGATCCTGGAAAATTATGCCATCCTTTTTGCTAACATCGCACTTAACTACTCAAGCCTCCGCAAACAGGATTCCGCATTCTATTATATTGAAAAAGCTATCCGTTACTCAAGAGAGAATGAAAATCTTTTCTCCTTATCTAATTCTCTGGCTATTCAATCTCAATTGTATATCAGGTCTGGATCTCCGCAACTGGCAGAGAAATTATTAAAGGAAGTGGTTAGTATCAGAAAACAGATCGGAGACCCTTTTTATGTAGTTTCCGATATGTCGCAATTAGGATTGTATTATGCACATTACGGTATGCCTCAAAAAGGAATCGAAATTTGTAATGAAGGAATTGAAATTGCGAGGCGGTATAAACTGGAAACAAAACTATTGTTCCTCTATGGGTCGCTGGGTGAAAATTACAAAGCACTCGGTAACCAGGAAAAGTATTCGGAAATACTGGAAAAGATCATCTCTCTGAAAGACACTGTGTACCAAAAAAATTCTTCTCAATCTATAGCCGAAGTACAAACTAAATATGATCTTCAGAAAAAAGAAAATCTCATCATCCTTCAAAAGCTGGAGATCACCAGGCAAAATTATTTTTTGTACGGGTTGCTGATCTTCTCCTTCTTTAGCATTCTGGTAGCTGTGCTGTTATTTAGAGAATATAAAAAGAGGCAACAGATCAAGATCCGGCAAATGCAGGAAGAAGAAAAACAATTATCAGAAATTGCTGTACTGAAAGCTGGTGAACTGGAACGTAAGCGAATTGCTGCTGATCTTCATGACAACCTTGGCGCTTATGCGGCATCTATTGCTTCCAACCTTGACCAGATCATTTTAAAAAACATTGATGAAGCAGATAATATCGCCTTGCAGGCACTCCGTAACAATTCCCAGGCTATCGTTTCGCAATTGATTGATACAATATGGGTACTTAAAAAAGACAATCTATCACTTACCGCCATCAGTGATCGTATTAAAGTTTTTCTACAACGAATCAGTGCCAGTTACCCAAAAATAAATATGGAGGTTTTAGAAAGTATTCATTCAGATATCATCATGCCGGCAGCGCAGGCTTTCCATCTTTTTCAAATAATGCAGGAAGGTTTAAACAATGCTGTAAAACACAGCGGTGCCGAAAATATCCGCATCATCATAGAAAGTGATGAACATTGGAAGGTAACCATTGAGGATGATGGAAAAGGTATTACAGCCCCAGGTATATCTTCATTTTCTGGTAACGGAATTTTTAATATGAAAAACCGCTGTAAAGAATCAGGATGGGACATTCAGTGGTTATCTAACCCGTTGCGTGGATGCAGGGTAGTTGTAAAGCCTACTACAATTTAATTATTGTAAACCTGGGAATAATGTATAAACTTTATTGTGTTTTCCGGCTAAAACTATCCATATTCGATAAAGCCCTTCCTGATTGTAAGTTCATAGAGGTGAAGGCAGACAATGATTTGAAAGCATAAACCGGACAAGAATAAAACTTTATAAGTATGAAATTTTCCGTTGCGCTTACAGAAGATAATAAGATAAACAGGAACACTTTTATGCAAAAGATAAAACTGTTTCCAAATCTTACGCTGGTATTTTCGGCAGAAAATGGCCACCAATGCCTCGAAGAATTAAAAGGATTACCCCACCAGCATTTACCCCAGGTAATTTTTATGGATCTTGAAATGCCGGAAATGGATGGTATTGAAACCATCAGGCTTGCAAAATCTTTATATCCACACATACATTTTATTGTACTCACCGTATTTGACGATGATGAAAAGATTTTTGAAGCTATCAAAGCAGGCGCTTCAGGATACCTTTTAAAGCATGAAAATGCTGCAGTTTTGCAGGATGCCATAGTTACCATACTCGAATTTGGCGGTGCGCCCATGAGCCCTGCCATTGCCAGAAAAGCTTTACAATTATTAAGCACATCCGGCTCCAGGACTGAGACAACAGTTAATACAGGTACCTTTCCGGAAGCAATTACCGACCGCGAAAAAGAGATCCTGCAATTAATGATCAACGGCTGGGATGCAAAAAGAATAGCCACTGAACTTAACCTGAGTGTACTTACGGTACGTAAGCATATTGCTAATATTTACTACAAATTGCATGTAAATTCCAGGGCGCAGGTAATTTCTATGGCTCATAAAAACAACTGGGTATAAGCTTCTCTGCCAAAATGATAAAATTCCTAAAAACTAACACTTGTTAGTTTTTTTTATTATTTTTACGGTATAAAATTACTTTTATGCCATTAGCAGATCTGGAAAAAATATTTCAGGACAAAATTGATAACGAAATAAAAATTGAACCACGCGACTGGATGCCGGATGCGTACCGTAAAACGAATACGAGGCAGATCAGCCAGCATGCACACAGTGAAATTGTAGGAATGTTGCCGGAAGGAAACTGGATCAGCAGGGCTCCATCCTTAAAAAGAAAAGCCATCCTGATTGCCAAAGTGCAGGATGAAGCAGGCCATGGGTTATACTTATATTGTGCAGCAGAAACATTGGGCACCAGCCGCGAACAAATGATCGACGACCTGCTGAGTGGCAAAGCAAAATATTCCTCCATTTTTAATTATCCCACGTTAACCTGGGCAGATATGGGTGCGGTTGGCTGGCTTGTTGATGGCGCAGCAATTCTTAACCAGGTAATGCTTTGCCGCACATCGTATGGTCCTTATGCCAGGGCAATGGTTCGCATTTGCAAAGAAGAAAGTTTTCATCAACGGCAGGGTTTTGCTTCCTTGTTGGTTTTAAGCCAGGGAACTCCTGCTCAAAAAGCTATGTGCCAGGATGCTATCAACCGCTGGTGGTGGCCAAGTTTGATGATGTTTGGTCCTAAAGACAGCGAAAGTACCAACAGCGACCAAAGCATGAAATGGAAAATAAAAAGAAAAACAAACGATGAATTGCGCCAGCAGTTTGTAGATATGATCGCTCAACAGATAAAATTACTGGGTATGACACTTCCAGACCCTGATCTGAAATGGAATGCAGAGAGAATTCATTACGATTTTGGAGAGATCAATTGGGAAGAATTCTGGAACGTAGTGAAAGGAAACGGGCCTTGTAATAAGCAAAGGCTGGCAGCCAGGCGCAAAGCCCATGAAGAAGGAAAATGGGTAAGGGAAGCCGCATTGGCATATGCGGAGAAGAAAGCGATGAAACAAAAACAGGAAGCGGCCTGATGAGGTTGATTAATTTAATTAAGAAAACTACCTAACAAGATTAGTGTGATTATAAGTCTTAGCTGTTGAAGTTACAAATTGTGACCTCAAAAAGAGGAGAAAAAGGATAGATTTTAAACCCGATAAAGAAATAGCATGAATATTCAAATTAGAAAATTTTACTACGGCGATATTCCTGAAGAACAAGCTGGTGGGCCTGAAAACACTTCGCCGGTTAACAACGAAAAAGCCTGGCCTCTTTGGGAAGTTTTTATCAGAAGTAAACAAGGCCTCGATCATAAACACGCAGGAAGCCTTCATGCGGCTGATGCAGTCATGGCAATGGAAAATGCCCGCGATGTTTATACAAGGAGGCAGGAAGGCTTAAGCCTTTGGGTGGTGGAAAGCAAATATATTCATGCGTCCAACCCGGATGATGCAACATCTTTTTTTGATCCCGCAGCTGATAAGATCTATCGACACCCCGGGTTCTACGATCTGCCTGATGAAGTAAAGCATATGTAAACACAGATGGGCCTGTAACAAAGCACCTGAATTATCTTTATTACCCGGTTGAATTAATTAAAAAATTAAGATGCAGCATTCAGTAAATCATAGTATCGATCAACATATTAATTACATTCTGCATCTTGCAGACAGTACCCTTATCCTCGCCCAACGAAACAGCGAATGGTGCGCCCATGGCCCTATATTGGAACAGGATATTGCTATCACTAATATCAGCCTCGATCTGTTGGGACAGGCAAGGAATTTTTATCAGCACGCTGCCAACCTGCTTAACGAAACAACAGGATCAACAGAAACTGAAGACAGCCTTGCTAATTTAAGGAATGAGCGGGAGTTCAAAAACCTGCTGCTAACAGAACTGCCAAATGGAGATTGGGCACAAACAGTTTTAAAACAATTTTTCTTTAGCGTTTACCAGTCACTGTTATACAAACAATTATTACACAGTGAAGATGAACAACTGGTAGCCATTGCTGAAAAATCTTTGAAAGAAATCACTTACCATTTAAAATGGAGCAGCGAATGGGTAATACGTTTGGGTGATGGCAGCCCGGAAAGCCATGCCCGCATGATTAAAGCTGTAGACTATTTATGGATGTATACCGGTGAATGTTTCCTTCCTGCTTCTTTTGAAGAAACTGAAGTAGCAGCCTTACAAAAACCCTGGATGGAAATTGTAACCACTGTTTTTGAAGAAGCAACACTTCAAATTCCAGCTAACGGTTACATGCAGGAAGGCGGAAAAACAGGCACACATACAGAACACTTGGGATTTATTTTAGCAGAAATGCAGTCGCTGCAAAGGGCATACCCTGGGGCAGAATGGTAATAGAACAACATGAATAAAGTACTAAACGATATTGCTGAGCCGGAAGCTGTAAAAAAGATCTGGCAACTTTTGGAAATGGTTTGTGACCCCGAAATACCTGTGCTCAGTATTTTAGATATGGGCATTGTAAGGGATATTAAAATAAATGCAGATCAGATAGAAGTGATCATTACTCCCACTTATTCTGGTTGCCCTGCCATGGATGCGATCAGCATGGATATCAGGTTGAAACTGATTGAACATGGTTACAGGAACGTTAAGATAACTTCGGTATTATCTCCGGTATGGACAACCGATTGGATGACAGAAAATGGCAGGAAAAAATTAAAAGAATACGGTATCGCTCCGCCACAGCAGAGAAAAAATGCAGAAATTTATGGGACTGTAGAATGCCCGCAATGCAATTCTTCC
This sequence comes from Ferruginibacter sp., assembly GCA_031411955.1. Lineage (GTDB taxonomy): Bacteria > Bacteroidota > Bacteroidia > Chitinophagales > Chitinophagaceae > Ferruginibacter. The sequence goes on along the minus strand of JANOCC010000021.1, from coordinate 70,959 downwards.
AACACTTCTTTAATTAGCCAGTATGGCTCTACTGCCTGCAAAGCTCTATATCAATGTAATAACTGCAAAGAGCCTTTCGACTATTTTAAATGCCATTAATATTTATATTTTACTAGCGGCACACTTCCAATTTTATACAAAGGTTGATGGTCAGCCTTGAGCTTTTCGAAGTCAGGTTAAAATAATATGCATCTATAAACTGAGCAACTAAAATTGCTTTGTAGAAATGATCCACCTTCGACAGGCGAAGGCTGACAGCTTTGGTAAATTTGGCTTTAGATGTATGCGATGATATTAATAAATAATGCATTGTGCTATTGATTAGTCTAAAAAAGAGAATAAATAATTGAAATTCTTTTAGAAATTTATCTCTTACTTTTTTGCTTCTCCCCCGATGAATCGGGATGTACCACAAAAAAGAACAAAAAAGAGCCCCGAAAAAAATTACATCCTTTTTTCGGGAGGGAGCCCTGATTAAGCGCCTGTACTACTGTAGCTTCCACTATAGTTCCCTGATAGCGAAAGCATAAAAACTTCTAATAGCACAACGGGTTAATAAATAATAATGTGAAGCCTCACAAACTTTTCAAATTATAGCCTTACTATATTTTAGTCACAAGCCTGCCTGATTAAATATTCCTATCTTTATTCAATCTATTTTAATTATGGACATCTCAATCTATTTTGAAGAAGCCGCACAGGTTTCGGTAGCATTCGTAATTGGCGCCGTGATAGGATTAGAACGTGAGTTCAGGAGTAAACCTGCAGGCTTTAGAACGATGATCCTCATCTGTGTAGGCTCCTGTTTATATACCATTTTATCTAAAGAAGCTGCAATCGGCTCTACCGACAGGATTGCCAGCAACATCGTAACCGGGATCGGTTTCATTGGTGCAGGCGTAATTTTTAAAGAAGGTATTACTGTAAACGGCCTAACCACTGCAGCACTTATCTGGATAACTGCGGCACTTGGTATGGCCATTGGCTATCATAATTACCCGTTGGCAATCGTTGTTTCCAGCATGGTTGTAATTGTATTATTTGTGCTGGAACCGGTACAACGATTTATAAACAAATTACATCGTGTAAAAGATTATAAGATCCGCACTGTGCAACTGGGAAATAATTTTAAAGATGAACTGGAGATATTTTTTAATTCGCATGACCTTACCTATCGCTGCATGAAAATTGTAAAAGAAAATAGCGACGCCGTTTATCTTTATCGCATTAGTTCACCCGACAGAAATTATGACTCCGTAAATCAGTTTCTGCTGCATCACAAAGAAGTAAGCAGTTTTGAAGTGTAATCTCTCAGATCTCAAAAACCATTAAACTTTTTGTATGTCCTCTGTTTTATTTGTAGTTGAAAATAATATCGCTTTTATAACACTAAACCGCCCCGAAAAATTTAATTCCTTCAATAGGGAAATGGCGTTGTTATTGCAAAAACACCTGGATGAATGTGCTACTTCAAAAGAAATAAGATGTGTTTTGATAACAGGCGCCGGCAAATCTTTTTCTGCCGGACAAGACCTGGCAGAATTAACCGGAGATGAGCCGATGGGTATAGATCGTATCCTGAGTGAACATTATAATCCAATTGTAAGCAGGATCAGGAATATGCCAAAACCAGTGGTGGCAGCCGTAAATGCTGTGGCAGCGGGTGCCGGTGCTAATATTGCCTTGTGCTGCGATGTGGTAGTGGCAGCAAAATCTGCTTCATTTATCCAGGCATTCAGTAAGATCGGTTTGATACCCGACAGTGGCGGTACTTTCTTTTTGCCAAGGCTGATCGGCTGGCAAAAAGCCAGTGCATTTATGATGATGGCGGATAAAATAACAGCAACAGAAGCAGAAAGAGTTGGCATGATCTACAAATATTTTGAGGATGAATTATTTTATGACGAGAGTGTAAAGATTGCCAGTACGCTTGCGCAAATGCCAACAAAAGGACTGGCGCTTACCAAACAGGCATTGAATGAATCTCTTACAAATTCCTGGGAATCTCAACTCTTAAAAGAAGATGAACTGCAACGCATAGCCGCAGCAACCTACGATTACAATGAAGGCGTAGAAGCTTTTTTACAAAAACGTGCCGCTGCTTTTAAAGGAGAATAATTTGCTGGCATTCCATCATTTCAAAATAAAAAATATCCTGAATAATTAAATTAAATTTACATGAGCCATACACCCGAAGCTGTGGTAACACACATGTTGCAGCACGACCTGTTTAGCCAATGGCTGGGCATTGAGGTTATAGCCGTATCTGCTGGTTACAGTAAAATAAAAATGACTGTCAGGGGCGAAATGATCAACGGATTTGGGATCGTTCATGGCGGAATAGCTTTTTCGTTAGCCGACAGTGCGTTTGCCTTTGCATGCAATAACAGGAATGTTTTGTCTGTTGCGCTGGATACTTCCATCAACTTTACTAAACCTGTGCATGTTGGCGATGTATTAACTGCGGAAGCGAAAGAATTGCACAATGGAAAATCTACCGGGCTTTACCATATAACCATCAGCAACCAGAACGATCATATGGTAGCATTATTTAAGGGCACCTGCTTTCGCACTAATAAATCTTTGCTATGATATATAAATTCAATGGTCACGTTCCGGTAATACACGAATCATCTTTCGTTCATCCACAGGCTGCGGTAACCGGAAATGTTATCATTGGAAAAGATGTTTACATTGGCCCTGGCGCCGCTATCAGGGGCGATTGGGGGCAGATCATTATCAGCGACGGTTGTAATGTGCAGGAAAACTGCACTATTCATATGTTTCCGGGCGTTACTGTTTTATTAAAAGAATCTGCACATATTGGCCATGGAGCCATTATTCATGGCGCTACTATCGGCAAAAATTGCCTTATTGGAATGAATGCGGTAATCATGGATAACGTAATTATTGGTGATGAGTCGGTAGTAGGCGCATTAAGTTTTATAAAAGCAGATGCGGTGTTTGAAAAACGGAGCCTTATCGTAGGCAATCCGGCAAAAAAAATAAAAGAGGTAACGGATGATATGATCAATTGGAAAACAGCAGGCACCCAGCTTTACCAGCAATTACCAAAAGAAATGAAGCAGTATTGGGAGGCTTGCGAACCACTTCGGGAAATGCCAACATCCATCCCCGCTCAATCCCGTGATTACAAAACATGGAATCAGTCTAAAAGCTGATCTATTTTCGTTCGTCCTTCCAAATAAGTTTTTCATTCTTACTGCTATCTCTAAAGTCGGTCATCTTGCCATCTCCTCTTCCTGTAAACCCTCCATCAGGATGTCCGATCAATACACAATTACTATCAAAAAGATCTGAAAAAAAATCGCAACAGGGTGGCGTTACATAATAAACAGTTTGACCCTTATACAAATAACTGTAAATGCTTTTGGGAGGGTTTTGTTTTTCATCTGCCCGGTATTGATTGATCATTTTCTGCAAACATTCAGGAACTTCCTTTACATTTTCTTTACCTGCTTCCAGCACCGGCTCATTCATACTAATATTTGTATGATTTCTTGATGGACTGCAGCCAATAATGGATACCAGTACGATTAAAATGAGTGATTTCATATACTTTGCTTAATGTTCACAAAAATAATGGATAAAAATTGCAGAACTTCGCAGCAATGGAAAAATCAAATTTTGTAGACCAGATCAAGATCTTCGCACGCAGTGGGCATGGCGGCGCTGGTAGCAAGCATTTTATGCGTAACAAATTAACGGCCATGGGAGGCCCCGATGGTGGCGATGGAGGCCGTGGAGCGCACGTCATTTTAAAAGGGAATTCGCAATTGTGGACCTTATTGCATTTGCGCTATTTTAAAAATGTATTGGCAGAAGATGGCCAAAATGGTGCTGGAAACAATTCGAGCGGCAGAAGTGGTAAAGATATTATTATTGAAGTTCCATTGGGTACCATCGCTATTAATGAAGAAACCGGCGAAAAAGAAGCTGAGATACTCGAAAATGGCCAGGAGGTAATTTTAATGAAAGGTGGCCGTGGTGGATTAGGAAATTCAAATTTTAAAACTTCTACCAACCAGGCACCCGAATATGCTCAACCTGGCGAGGAAGGCGTGGAAGGTATAAGGGTTTTAGAGTTAAAGATATTGGCTGATGTAGGCCTGGTGGGTTTCCCAAATGCTGGAAAATCAACCTTACTGTCCAGTATAACCGCTGCTAAGCCTAAGATAGCCGATTACGCATTCACCACGCTGGTGCCACAATTGGGTATGGTAGAATACCGTGATTCAAAAAGTTTCTGTATTGCTGATCTCCCGGGTATTATTGAAGGAGCAGCAGAAGGAAAAGGCCTGGGACACCGCTTCCTGCGTCATATCGAACGAAATTCGATACTCCTCTTTTTAATACCTGCAGATAGTAAAGATCATAACCAGGAATTTGAAATATTGAGAAACGAACTGGAACAATACAATCCGGAAATGCTTCAAAAAGATTTTGTGATTGCCATCAGCAAATCAGACATGCTGGATGATGAGCTAAAAGAAGCAATTGAAAAAGAGCTTCCAAAAAATATTCCACATATTTTTATCTCATCAGTTACAGGTTACAACCTGGCCCCATTAAAAGATATGCTATGGAATTCACTTAACACGCCAAAAGTTTAACAATAAAGTTTTTAACCGGGAAAGTAACGAGTATCTACTTTCAATAATTATTTTTGTACTACATGATCAAACAACAGTTTATCCGGTTCACCAAAAAAATAGGCTTACTTGTTATTTTTCTTACTTCCTTATTTGCTCTAACCGGTTGCCCATACAGTTCTTCTTATAAAATAGATGATGAACCCTCTGTATTAACCGAAGATTTCTTTGTAGGTAAATGGGCTTCCATTGTTAAAGGCGCAGATGGGTTAGACAGGCCAGTAAAAATGATCGTTGATAAACTAAACGAGTATGAATATAATCTAAACTTCACAGGCAATATACAGGCGCTCACCAATTACAATATCATAAAAGAAGATACTATTAAAGCAACGGCCTTTGTTAGCGAAACTGTTTCAAGAAGATTCCTGAATATAAAAATTAAAGGACAGTATTATATTTCAGAGTTCATTTATAAAGATGATAAAATAACAATCCTTCCTTTATGTGAACATTTTACAGTAAAGCTTATTAAAAATAATACTGAATTAAAGCAGGCGTTAGAACTACATTATCAAATGAGGCGCTATCCGTTATATGATGAAGAGTTTTGCCTGAAAGAAATGACAAGGGTGAATTAAGTAACCGTTGCTGCAGCCGGTTTTCATTAGTAAAAAATTACCCAGGGCAATTTCCTTTCTAAAATTGTAATTTGGCAGTTCTATTAATATCAAGATCGCATGCCACAATCTACTATTGCCGGAACCGGATACTATGTTCCTGAAAATGTTTTTACCAACAACGACCTTCTTCAATATATGGATACTTCTGATGAATGGATTCAGGAACGTACCGGTATCAAAGAAAGAAGGTATGCCCATAGAACAGATGAAACTACCACCACCATGGGTGTAGAAGCTGCAAAAATTGCTATAGAAAGAGCCGGTATTGCTGCAACAGATATAGATTTTATCATCTTCGCTACTTTGAGCCCGGATTACTATTTCCCCGGTTGTGCCGTGTTGTTGCAGCGCGCTATGAAAATGAAAGAGATCGGCGCACTAGATGTAAGGAACCAATGCAGCGGTTTTGTGTATGCACTTTCTATCGGCGATCAGTTCATTAAAACCGGTATGTATAAGAATATACTGGTGGTTGGCAGTGAAAAACATTCTTTTGGGCTGGATTTTACTACGCGTGGAAGAAATATATCGGTAATTTTTGGCGATGGTGCAGGCGCTGTTGTGCTTCAGCCTACCGATAATAAAGGAAAAGGAATCCTTAGTACCCATTTGCACAGCGATGGCGAAGGGGCAGAGATGCTTGCTATGTTCAATCCCGGAACACATGCCAATCACTGGATGGAAACACCGGTGGCTGATTTTGCATCAGCTCCAATCGCAGATATGTTTATGAGCCATGATATGATAGACAAAGCGCAAAACTTTCCATACATGGATGGGCCCACGGTATTTAAAAAAGCTATTTCTAAATTCCCGGAAGTAGTTATAGAGGCATTAACTTCCAACGGACTTCAACCTTCCGATATCGATTTGCTGATTCCTCACCAGGCTAATTTGCGCATTGCACAATTTGTACTACAAAAATTACAGTTGCGAAACGACCAGGTTTTTAATAACATAGAAAAATATGGAAACACTACTGCAGCATCCATTCCTATTGCACTATGCGAAGCATGGGAACAAGGAAAAATAAAAGAAGGTGATCTGATCTGCCTTGCTGCATTTGGAAGCGGGTTTACCTGGGGAAGCGCATTGATCAGGTGGTAAAATCTATCATAATGCCAAGGTATTACGAAATAGATTTCATCAAAATTGGATCGTTCACTTTTTTAAAAACACATGTTACGAAAATTCATTTTCTTCATCAACCCAATCTCGGGCACTAAAAACAAAGGGGCTCTTAAAACGCTTATTGAAAAAATTATGGCTAGGGAAAATTTCCCTTACCAGTTTTTAGATACAACCCGGGATGGAAACTATCAATTTCTGCCCTCCCTTATTCTTGATCAAAAAATAACTGATATCATTATTTGCGGAGGAGACGGAACGGTAAACCAGGTTTGTGCGTCACTTCTTAAAAGTTCTGTCCAGGTTGGAATCATACCCATGGGCTCCGGAAATGGACTTGCTTTTAGCGCACACATACCAAAAGATCCTGCAAAGGCTATGGCAATCATACTTAATGGCGCTGCAAATTATATTGATGCTTTTTTGATAAACGATCATTTCAGCTGTATGCTTTGCGGGCTGGGATTTGATGCACAGGTAGCACACGATTTTGCGAAACAAAAAAGCCGTGGGCTGGCAACCTATGTAAAACAAACCATCGGGAATTTCTTTTTTGCAAAACCTTACCCTTTCATTATTGAGCTAAATGGAGCTACCATAAATACCCGGGCTTTTTTTATCAGCATTGCCAACAGTAACCAGTTTGGCAATAACGTTACCATTGCACCAAAAGCAAGTTTACACGATGGCTTACTAGACATAGTGATCGTAAACAAAATGAATAAATTAAAAATGATCTACTCCTTGTTGAAGCATGTAAGCTTTGGAGGATTGCAGGATGTGCTGGCTGATGGATTTAAGAATAACGGAATACAATACATTCAGGCAAAATATATAAGTATTCAAAACACAAGCATGGCGCCATTGCATATTGACGGAGAACCCGCTGAAACAAGCAGTAAATTTGAAATAAATATTATCGAAAAAGCTTTCAGGCTCATTCAACCAAAATAAATAATTTTATCATTCACCTGTTTTTTAGCAGGTCTACCACATATTTAAGTGCTTCGTGGTTTATTTCATTATTAAATGATTGCCCTATATCACGTTTTTCCCTGGCTGATAAATGAAAATTAAGCGCTGCACCTTTTTCGAGGTTTTGTGGCCTATACATGATCGTTATGCGCCTGATAGTTGAATCTGCGTGTTGCTTATAATAATTAAATTGGTCTGTTTGAAAATAATCCTGCAGCTTAAACCAATTATGCTGCAACATAGTTGCCGGAGTAACAATCATATCACTGATAGAATTGGTTTCAAAAGGCTGTTGCCAGTTATCGTTTAACCTATCCCGTAACTGAAGGATCACAACGCCGCCGGTATTAGTACTGATCCAGTCTTTAAAATTATCAATGAATCTAAGCGTGGTTTCCTGCCCGAAATTATCTCTTAACCCGGCATCCATAACGTCAATTACCGGGATACTTGGTAGCCAAACATTAGGCAGCACGTAGGGAAATGTGGCGTTCATCCGCAACGCAGTTAATATCCTCAGGTTACCGGGCTGTTGGCTACTGAATAATGCAGAAAAATCAACAGCATCGGTATCTGCATTCTTATCTGACGATAAAAAAGAAGGCTTCATCATAAAGCTCAATGGCTGCGAACTGATCATCATTTTCCTTCCGTCACTTTTGATCACGGAATTAAAAATAATCAACGGAACACGGCCACTGCCTTCATCGGCCCGCGTATCTTTTAACTGCACATTTAATAGTCCATTGGTATTATCGGCAAGTTTTTTCTCAAACGCGTACCCACGGTCTTTTACATACAACTGTTCTCCCACCCTGAATTTTTGCACCGGCGCAAAAATATCCCTGGCTATCATAGAAGTAAAAACCGGGTTTAACAGATCCCGGGAAATATTATCAGTATAAATGCTTTCGTTTGGATTAACCTGGCTGTTACGAATCTTTTTCCGGTATAATTCACGGTAGTAAGTAGCCGCCAGCATTCCGCCACTGGCACCACTTATCAGGAATGTATGTTTCATTATTTTTCCTTCCGACATACTATCCAGTTTTTGCAAAGCATTCATTACAAAAGTGGCGCTGCGAAGACCGCCACCACTTACATTAATAAAAAACATCAACGGTTTTTCCTCTTTTTGATTTGCCTTCCATTTATTTAATATCCCAATCATATTTTTTTTGTCTGCTGTTATTTTATCTTCACTGCATAAGGACTGTAAAGACTTCTTATTATAAGCAGGCCTGAAATTTTTATTGGTATAATCTAAACCATAAGCCTTGTTCCGTGGATCAATTATCTCCTTTTGATAAAGTAAATTAAGCAGTGCCAGCAGCAGGATGGCAGCTGGTAAACTCCAGCTTTGAAGAAAATAGGTTAATGCACCTATCACTGCAATCATGATAGCAAAAAATACCAAAATGCTGGCAGATGCAGGCATTTCAAAAAATTTATTCTCCAATAAAAAACCTACCAGTACTAAAAATAAAAATGATAATAACATGCTGGCAATTGCTGCTATATGGTGCCGCTTGAATATAGTATCAATAAAATCCTGCCGGTAATGATTAACGCTTCTAACTTTTCGCGGGCTAAACCTTCCGCTCAGGTAATAACTTACTTTAAGCCCGAATTCATCTGAATGATGTTTTCCTGTAAATGTTTTTTTAAATAACTCAGGATTACCCACTATTGGAGCAATTGTTCTTATAATTGTTTTTTCTGCGCTAAAAAAATAGAGAAATGATACAGCCAGCAACAATATAAATCCCAAAGAGATTCCCGCAATCTGTGTAAATATTTCCCGGGCAGACATTAACTCACGGTAATCATCAAAGCGGTATAATTTAATAAAATAAAACAGGATAAATATCAAAGGCAATACTGCATTATTGATGCAATATTTAAAAAAGGGTGTAGCAGTAGTAGCAAGAAATTTAAAGCGTTTCGTATGCAGGATAAAAGTAGTAACGTTCCAGCTCATTACAAACACACCTAATGCTACGCCGGTAAACAGCGCACCCAATATATTTACTTCTCCCAGGTATTCGGGCGAAAAAAATAAAGCATCGGCACCAAAATTTTTTAAAAAACCGCTGTTGATGGTACTGGCAAGAATGAACCAGAACAATAATAATATCTGGTACTTTCTAAAATGAAGAATAAAAAGCTGGATTGGGAAAGAATAAAAAATATTTTTGATCAACGGCTTCATAAATGGGCTATTGATTAAATGTACAAAAAAAAACGGCGGTATTATAAATTTAAGATAAATGCGCACACTCGTAACCTGGCTGTTTTTACTACTAAGCTTAAAATATTAACACACAAATCTTCGGTGAATGCTTAGGCAAACTTACAGATCACCCATTCTGTTGAAAAGAACAAGGCTATTAAGCCGGGGTTAAAGAGTTCGTATCTTTCCTTACTACAAATAGTAATGCAACCAGGCACATCACCAGCAACATGGCCGTAAATTGGTGGCATACGCCCAGCCATACAAACGAATCAGCTTTTGTAGCGTTCAGTAAAGCGAATATTCCCAGGATTACCTGCACGATGATGAGCAAAAGCAAAGAGGTTCTTAGCCTGCTAAAAAATGTATTTATAGCAAGAGCAGCAGAACGGAAATAAAAGACCGTTACTAATATCAGTAACGCATAAGCGAGGCTGCGATGAATAAAATGTATCGCCAGCTTATTATCTAACAGGTTTTGAACCCAGGGCGATAATTCACTAAATGATGCCGGTACAAATTGTCCATTAATATCGGGCCAGGTAGGGGCAGAAGCTGCTGCATGTAAGCCGGCCATAAAGCCTCCATAAACTAATTGAAAAAACAATAACACAATTATTACTATCACCGATCTTCTTAAAGAGGCATGGTACACATTATTGCTGCTGCCGTTTAATAAACCCAGTGCAAACCATAAGGTATAAGCGAGCAACAGCATCGCTGCAATAAAATGTGTAGTAAGCTCAATATGCCCCACGAAGTATTTTTCGGGCACCAGTCCGCTTTTTACCATTATCCATCCTATAGCTCCCTGCATTGCACCGAGTAAAAATAGTATGATCATTGGCAGGATCATTCCCGGGCTAAATTTCTTGCGAACAAGAAAATACACAAACCCGATCAGAAATACAATTCCAAGCAACCTCGCCCAAACACGATGTGCCCATTCCCAGAAAAAAATAAACTTGAAATCACTCAAAGAAAAATGCTGGTGTACATACTTAAATTGATCGGTATTTCGATATTTTTCAAATTCCGTTTGCCAGCTGGCATCATTTAACGGAGGCAGTGTTCCGGTAATTGGTTTCCATTCGGTAATTGATAGCCCCGATTCGGTTAATCTTGTAATGCCGCCCAATACTACCTGGATGATGATCATCGCTACACCTGCTAATAACCACATCCCGATCTGCCTGTTGTTTCTTTCTTTCGTTATATTGTCCATAACACTGCAAATGTACAGCAGGGATAATTGTTTGTATCAGTTTGTAGAATGTTTTGAACCGTTTTACAGATATTTGCTGGAATGTTGCAACCTTTTTTATACAAATCAAAATTGGAAGCTGGTTTAGACGAGGCCGGGCGGGGATGTTATGCAGGACCCGTATTTGCCGCAGCCGTTATTTTGCCGAAAGATTTTTACCATCCATTGTTGAACGACAGCAAACAACTAAATGAGAAGCAACGCAACATTCTTCGCCCTGTGATAGAAAAAGAATCGATCGCATTTGCAGTAGCAGCCGTAGACAACGACGAAATTGACCGCATAAATATTTTACAGGCATCTTTTAAAGCCATGCACAAAGCTTTGGACCAATTGAATAACATTCCTGAATTGCTTTTAATTGACGGTAACCGTTTTAAATCTTACAAAGAAATTAAACATGAATGTATCATAAAGGGCGATGGTATTTATGCTGCCATAGCAGCAGCGAGCATTCTCGCTAAAACATACCGCGACGAATACATGCAACAAATACATGCCGAATACACTCATTATGGCTGGAATAAAAATAAAGGTTATGGAACTTCTGAACACCGGTTGGCTATTGAAAAAGAAGGCCTTTGCAGATACCACCGCCAAAGTTTTAATATAACATCCAAACAACCAGCCTAACGGGATCAACTATCCATAGAAAATTCTCCTAAGCCCTGCCTAATTACGTGCCAGTCATCAGTTGTACAATCAACTACAGTAGAAGGTATCATTCCTCCAATACCACCATCGATCACAAAATCAACCTGCCCGTTAAATTTTTCGTTGATCACCTCCGGGTCGGTATATTCCTCCACCATGTTCCCTGGCAGGGAAGCGCTAAGCAACGGATGTTCCAATGCGTCTAAGATGTGCCGGCAAATTTCATTATCAGGTATTCGAAGGCCAATAGTAGATTTTTTACTCTGCAAAATTTTGGGCACCTGCTTGCTGGCTGGCAAAATAAAAGTATAAGGGCCGGGCAAATGCTGTTTCAGAAGCCGGTATAAAGGAGTGTCTATGCTTTTTGTATAATCACTCAAATGGCTCAGGTCGCGGCAAATAAAAGACAATTGTGCCTTTTGTGGATCAATTCCCTTGATCCTGCAAATTTTTTCAACGGCTTTTGGTTGAAGAATATCGCAGCCCAATCCATAAATGGTGTCAGTTGGATACACGATCACACCACCATCCTTCAGGCATTCAACCATTTGTTTAATAAGCCTCGGTTGCGGGTTTTCGGGATGAATATGTATCAGCATGGCTACAAATTAGCACATTTTGTGCCTTTCATAAAAAAAACAGGATTTATTGCGCTACTTTTGCAGCGTTTAAAAATTATAAAATTTAATTTTCATATGTCTGTAATTACCGTTGGCACCATGGCCTTTGATGCAATTGAAACGCCCTTTGGCAAAGTTGATAAAATTATAGGCGGATCTGCTACCTATGTAGCATACGCTGCCAGTAATTTTGTACAACCAGTTCAGCAGATCTCTATTGTTGGATACGATTTTCCTGAAGAAGAAATGGCAGAACTCAGGAAGCGCGGTGTACAAACCAATGGTGTGGAAGTGGTTAAGGACAAGAAATCGTTTTTCTGGAGTGGTAAATACCATATCGACATGAATACCAGGGATACGCTGGTTACAGACCTGAATGTGCTGGAAGATTTTAACCCGGTAGTTCCTGAAAGTTACCAGGGTGCAGAATTTTTAATGCTTGGTAACCTGATGCCAAAACTTCAGCTGAGTGTGATCAATCAAATGAAAGTAAGGCCAAAGTTAATCGTAATGGATACGATGAATTTTTGGATGGACATTGCCCTGGATGATCTGAAAGAAGTAATTAAAAAAGTAGATGTTTTATTGGTTAACGATGGTGAAGCCAGACAATTGAGCGGCGAAGTATCGTTGGTAAAAGCTGCCCGCAAGATCTTAGAAATGGGGCCAAAATTCCTTATTATTAAAAAAGGAGAACATGGTGCCCTGTTGTTTCATGAGAACCACGTTTTCTTTGCTCCTGCTTTGCCGTTAGAAGAAGTTTTTGACCCAACAGGTGCCGGAGATACTTTTGCCGGCGGCTTTATTGGTTACCTTGCCAAAACAAAAGATATCAGCTTTGAAAATATGAAAACAGCCATCATTGTAGGAAGCGCTATGGCTAGTTTTTGCGTAGAAAAATTTGGTCCGGAAAGGCTTAAAGAGATAACCAAAGCTGATATTGATGAGCGCCTGAGTGAGTTTGTGCAGCTGGTTAATTTTGATATAGACCTTGTATAACAAAAAGTGATACAAAGAGGGCACAAACTGGATTTCTTTTATCGCAGGATTGAATTAATAAAAAACTTACTAAGATGATATCTATATTAAATAGATATCATCTTTTTATTTTACCTAATCCTTGCTTCCATAGTTCCTAAAGATTCTTCTTTAGCATTTGATTAGTATTTACTTTTGCTATCATTCACTTATTTTGATATTTGAACCCAAACTATATTAATGCAACTCAAAAGTCGTTTTAATTCTATTATTGTATTATTGGCATTCACCTTCTGCAGCAAACTGGTTGCTGCACAAAGGCTGGATTCTTTGCTGTATAAACTGGATGCGAAATATCCGCAGGAAAAGATATACCTGCACTACGACCGTCCCTATTATAATGCCGGAGAAACAATTTGGTTCAAAGCATATCTTACTTCTAATAATCTTCCTTCTTCTATCAGCAAGACCTTGTATGCAGAACTAATAGGTGAAAAAGGAAAAGTGTTGCAAAAGAAAACGATGCCGGTGGTAGAAGCTGGTGCGGCATCATTCTTTGATCTGCCGGATACTGTTAACAGCAGTGTTGTTTACGTAAGGGCTTATACTGCATGGATGCTCAATTTTGATTCCTCGCTTCAATACATAAAACCGATAAATATCATCAGCGCTGGCAGTGCAGCAAAAAAAAACATTCCTGCAACAAATTATACGCTAACCTTTTTCCCTGAGGGCGGCGACCTGATAAGCAATGTAGAAACAATACTGGCCTTTAAAGCTACCGACCAGGATGGAAACCCTATAAATGTAAAGGGAAATATTGTAGATAAAAAAATGGCTAAAATTGTAAGTTTTGAAACTGTTCACAATGGCATGGGAACTGTCGCATTCAAACCAAAACCAGACGAAACCTATAAAGCCGTATGGAAAGATAAAAAAGCTGTGACGCATGAAACAGCTTTACCCACAGCAAAAAAACAAACGGTATCCTTATCTGTAAGAAATGTAAAGAACAATGTAACTTATACGTTAAAACGCCCTGATAGTGTAGATATAGCCAATACTTCCTTTTTCGTAATTGCACAAATTCAACAGCAGATCATTTACAGCGCAAGGATAAACCTGTCGGCAAAGAAAGAAGTAACAGCTCCGCTTCCAGTAGATAGCCTGGCCAATGGTATTGTACAGTTAACCGTGTTTAATGCCAATGAAATACCTGTAGCAGAACGAATATTTTTTGTGAATAATAACAGCTATTATTTTAACACAGACCTTCATGCCGTAGAACTTAATCTTAAAAAAAGGCAACATAATACATTGCAGGTAGACGTTGGCGGTAGTATCGTTACAAACCTGTCTATTTCAGTTACTGATGAAAGCTTGTCTAACATTCCGCCAAACAGGGATAATATTTACTCAAACATTTTACTCGGCAGTGATTTGAAAGGCTACGTTTACAATCCAGCTTATTATTTCTCATCTGAAGAAGATTCTGTTGCCCGGCAGCTAGATCTGGTGATGCTCACCAATGGCTGGAGAAGATTTAAATGGGAAGACCTGGTGGCAAACAAATGGCCTGTTGTAAAATTTCAACCGGAAGACTTTATCAGTATCAATGGTAATGTTTATGGCCCTTCACCCACGTTACTGAAAGGAAAAGAAGTAACCGGAATTTTAAAAACTAAAAGTGGAGATGATGTTTTTTCTATGCCTGTGAATAAAGAAGGAAAATTTGGAGTGACCGGCATTTCTTTTTATGATACAGCAAAACTCTACTACCAGTTCAACCAGGATAAAAACAAGCAACTTACTTCCACTTCCAGTTTCACCATCAGAACAACTTTTGCAAACGCAACTCCTCCTGCTGCTGGTTATTTAAATACACTTTCGCCATCTCCCATGCCGGATTCTTCTACCTTGTTGAAAAACAGGAAGATCGCAAAATTAATATTGGAAGAATTTAAAGAAGGAAAAACGATTAAATCCCTGGAATCAGTTACGGTAAAATCTACCATAAAAACCAGAGAACAAATATTAGATGAGAAGTATGCATCCGGCTTTTTTACGGGATCGGATGCTTATGTTTTTGCCATTGAAGACGATCCACTGGCAAGGTCTGCTTTAACAGTGCTCGATTATTTAAAGAGCCGGGTAGCTGGTATGAATGTTTCTACCAATGGTACGCCTTCAGTTACCTGGCGGGGAAATGCCACCAGTGTGTTTTTTAATGAATCACCCTCAGACCTAAGTATGGTTCAGGGCATATCAATGAATGATGTGGCAATGATCAAAGTTTTCAGGCCACCATTCTTTAGCTCTACAAGCGGTGGAACAGGCGGCGCTATTGCTGTGTACACAAAGAAAGGAGAATCGGGTTCGGCTGCAACCAAGGGCCTGGATTTTGTAAGGCTGAATGGCTATTCTTCTTATAAAGAATTTTATTCGCCCGACTATGAAAAATTAGCCGACAGGGCACCAGAAAATGATTTTAGAACAACCCTTTACTGGAATCCTTTTCTGCTGATGGATCAAAATACAAGGAGAATAAAAATACCATTTTACAACAGCGATAATTGTAAAAAAATAAGGGTGATCATAGAGGGTATGAACAAAGAAGGACAGCTATCAAGAGAAGAAAAAGTTTTTGAATAATGCAGGTAACG
The DNA here is from genome assembly GCA_031411955.1 of Ferruginibacter sp. Taxonomy (GTDB): domain Bacteria; phylum Bacteroidota; class Bacteroidia; order Chitinophagales; family Chitinophagaceae; genus Ferruginibacter. Next base: position 55,148 of record JANOCC010000021.1, on the reverse strand, counting down.
ATATAGAGGTAACTTACCCTGAACAGGAAAAAATGAATTTATTATGATCGATCTTATATTATTGATATTTCTCTGCCGGCAAATCGGCAACATAGCAAAACGCAAAGGGCTATCTCCGCGAAAATGGATATTTTATACCATTCTTACCTGGTTGGGATTTGAATTGATTGGGCTAATCGTTGGCGTTATGCTGTTTGGTTTTAACAGGCACGACGAAAAATCTTTATACGGATTAATGGCTTTTGCTATGGCATGTGGCTTTGGAGGCTACCTGCTGATAAAATCTACGCTCGATAAAAAATCGGATCCAATGGATGATGAAATTAATAATATTGGCAATACAGGCTAATGAACCAAAGATCACAAATACCGGGTTCATAAACATAGATAGCCGGTTACTCACTAATACCTTCCAGTGCAAATAAAAACGCATATTCCCTTGCCCGGTCTTTCAATGCTTTAAACCTTCCTGAAGCACCGCCATGGCCTGCTTCCATATTGGTGTATAATAGAATTTTATTGTTATCAGTTTTCATCTCTCTCAATTTAGCCACCCATTTGCTGGGTTCAAAATATTGTACCTGGCTATCATGCAAACCAGTTGTGATGAGCATATTTGGATAGGCCTTTTTTTCCACGTTATCATAAGGAGAATAAGATTTCATGTAGAAATAGCTTTCTTTATTTTCCGGGTTTCCCCACTCATCATATTCATTTGTTGTTAAAGGAATGGATGGATCGCTCATGGTAGTTACCACATCTACAAAAGGAACTGAAGAAATAATTCCATTCCAGAGATCAGGGCGCATATTTACAACAGCACCCATTAGTAAACCGCCAGCGCTTCCTCCCAATGCATATAAATGCTCTTTGGATGTGTAATTATTTTTAATGAGAAATTCGGCACAACTTATAAAATCAGTAAACGTATTTTTCTTCTTTAACATCTTTCCATCTTCATACCAATATCTGCCCAGTTCCTGTCCACCGCGAATATTGGCGATCACGTAAATAAAACCACGGTTAAGCAGGCTTAATCTTACACTGCTAAAGCTGGCATCCATACTGGCGCCATAAGAGCCGTAACCATACAATAACAAGGGAGCTTTACCATCTTTACTAATTCCCTTTTTATATACAAGCGACATGGGAACTTTTGTGCCATCTGCAGCCGTTGCAAAAAGCCTTTCTGTTACATAATCCTTTGCATTAAATTTGCCCAGAATTTCCTGTTGCTTCATCAGCACTTTTACTTTGCTGCTCATATTATAATCATATACAGATGCAGGTGTAGTTAACGAAGTATAATTGAAGCGAAGCGTTTCTGAGTTGTAATCAGGATTGCCTGCTATGCTGGCAGTGTAAACAGCCTCATCAAATGCAAGTTCATGAGAACTGTTATTTTGCAGGTTAATAATGTGAATCTGTGTTAATCCATTCTTTCTTTCAGCAACTGCAAGGTAATTTTTAAACAGGTCGAATCCCTGTATCAGTATTTTATCATCATGAGCAATCATTTCCTTCCAATTGGGTTCTGCAGTTTTATCTTCCGTAGTGGTCATGATCTTGAAATTCCGGGCTGCTTTATTTGTACGGATATAAAAAGTTGCGTTCGCATGATCAACCTGGTATAAAACATCTTTTATTCTCGGCTGAAAAACCTGAAACTCATTGTCTGGCTTTTCAGCATCAATAAACCTCACTTCGGAAGAGAGTGTGGCCTGCGAAGTGATCATGATGAACTTATCAGATTTGGTTTTGCCCACGCCTATATAATTACTGGGATCTTTTTCTTCGTACACAACTGCATCTAAAGCAACATCTTTGCCCAACTTATGTTTCTTTATTTTTTCAGAAAGTAAAGTAACGGGGTTCTTCGCTGAATAAAAGATAGTGTTATTATCATTTGCCCAAACCGGATCGCCTTCTGTATCTGGAATTACATCCTTATATATTTCGCCGGTTTCCAGGTTCTTTATATAAATTTTGTACTGCCGTCTTGATAAAAGATCTACTCCATATGCAAGCAACTTATTGTTCATGCTTACTTCAAACCCTGTTGCCGAAAAATAACTGTGGCCCTCAGCCATTGCATTCACATCTAACAATACCTCTTCTGTTGCAGTTAACGACCCTTTCTTTCTACAGTACAGGTAATAGTCTTTTCCCTCTATCTGCCGGATGTAATAAAAATACCCGTTCTTAAACTGCGGAACACTTTCATCCTTTTCCTTTATTCTCGCTTTCATTTCTTTGTACAGGTTTTCCTGCAGCGTATTAGTGCCCGCCATCATCGTTTCATAATACTTATTCTCTGCTTCAAGGTACTTTACAGCATTGCTGCTATCCGGACCCTTCTTAAAAAAATCGTTCATCCAGTAATAATTGTCAATACGCGTGTCGCCATGAGCCACCAGTTCTTTTGGCTTCTTTTCTGCAATGGGTGCATTTATCTTTTCGGGCCATTGATATCCTGGAGCCGTCATACTTTTTTGTGCCATAGAACAATTACTTATAATTACAAAACTGCTGCTGATTGCTAACATCATAAATATTCGCATACAAATATTTTAATAAATTAATTATTGCTTTCTTGCAAGCACTACCGTTTTTTTGAATTTTTTTGTCTTTCCCTGCAGGTTAAATATTTCTGTGTATATCACATAAATACCAACTGGTAATTTCTGATTCTTTTCATCTAATCCATCCCACCTGTAAAAGCCTTTAATGCCACAGAGTGCATTGCGTTGCAAATCTCTTACCCTTCTTCCCACCGCATCAAAAATGGTAATATTACATACATAACCAGGTTCCGGGAAATTATAATTGATGGTGGCTACATCATCACGTCCATCGTTATCCGGACTAAATATTTCCGGATCTATACTGATCTCTCCCTGCACAGAAACATCTAGCCGAAACTGGGAATTCTTGTAAGTGGGCGTACCATAATTTACGCTGGAAGCGGCGCTATGCCAATTAGCAGCATTTTGAGAAGCCGCATTGTAATCGATTCTTTCCAGTGAAACGCCTTCTTCATTACTGATCAGTTTAAAATGCCAGTCATCTAAGTAGGCAACCCTGTCCACTATATTTCCCTGTTCGTTTAATATTATAACATCACCTGCATCATCGTTAAAGGAAGGCATTGACATTTCAATAAACGCATCAATATTATTGGCAATATAATCGCTTAACACTAGGCTCTTATTTTCAGTAAGCACCATAAAATCGCCGGGAAAAAACAAATATGCTTCTGTGCTAACATGTTCAAATCCGGATGCATTTGCCAGAGAAATATTTTTAAGGTCCAGTATCTTATTACTTCTGTTGTAGATCTCAATATAATCGTTACTTGATGGTTTTGGATTAAAAAGAATCTCATTGATTACAATATCAAAACTATCTACGGTAGTACTGGCCAGTCCAACTCTTGCTGTATTCATTGAACCGATACCATTTCCACTGCAATCTGTTAGGGCAGCCGTTGCCGTTACAGTGTAGATAACTCCGGGCTGCAATGCAGTATTCAGCTGCAATTGAACCCGGTCGAATAAATTGGCAACAGCAGTTGCTGAAACCGGAACGCCAATACCATCACTTACACTATAACCGGAAACGCTGGCAGCATTCAAGGCATCCAGTGGTTCGCTGAATACCAATGTGATATTTAAATTATTATTTGCATAAGCCCGTAATAATTTTGGCACTTCGTTATCTGGATTGATGCCATCTACCGAATTTTTTCTACCGGGTGTTCCACCAGCCACATCTGTACTTGCTTTCCAGTTGTTAGCACCAGAACAGGGGTTTTGTGTGTCTATCATTTCTAATGTCCAGCCGCCATCTTTCTTTAATTGGTTTTGATACCAGCTATCTGTATAATTTACTGTATGTATAACAATGCCCTGTGCCGATTTCAAATAAACCTGGTCGCCTGTATTGCCAAGGCTTGGAAAACTGGTAACAGATATTACTTGTCCGTAAGCAGATAAAGCAGCTACAGCGCTGCCGGTACAAACAATCACAACACTATCGGGGCGTAAAATAAAAGAAGGCATCGGGCCACTTTCTCCGGTTGGTTTACCCAACTTCCAGTTCAAAAGATTAATGTCGGCGCTTGAGGTATTTCTAAGCTCCAGCCATTCCAGGTTTGGCAAACCAACCTGGGGATCGGGATCTGCCATCAATTCATCTATCACCACATCGTATTGTTGAGGAATGGAATAACTGAAATTACCTGTAAGATTATTTGTTGGATTTGCAGAAAGGTCATTAACGCCATTAATGGTAATTTGCAATATTGCATTAAGCGGAAAATTCGAAGCAAAAACCAGGTGTACCAATGCTGTATTTACCGCATCCCTAACAACTGAAACCGGGGATCCGATGCCGCTGTTAACTACATAATTACTGCTCAACTCGCTGCTCAACTGGTCTACCGGTTCATTAAATAAAATATCCAGCGAATTTACGCTGGTAGCCGTGTACGTTACAACAAAAGGGGGTTGCAGATCGGGAATATAATCCCCGATACTAATGTCATCAATAAAATGTTTTAGAAAAAAACTGGCGGTGCTTTGCTTTACCAATACACCAAAAAAGGAGGAAGTAAGGTAACTGGCATCAACTGTAAACCCTTCGCTTAAAGCAGGCCCGCCATTGATCACATGCTGTAACATCCATTGATTGGAGCCATCCCTGATCACCTTTACCTGTATAGCACTAAGGCTGCTGTTTACAGAACCATTTGCGCCGTCAATTATCTTTACTATTGTACCATTATCTTTTCTGAATAAGCTGATCTCATCGTCTGTTCCGCCGATCCTTACAAAATAACCTGTTGTTGAAGCCTGGGTTAAATCTGAAGCAGAAGCAGTTAAAAAAACATCTACATAATTTGCAGAAGAAGGATTAAAACTTATTTGTGTAAAAAAATCCCATTGGGCCGTAGTTGCTTTTGTATTGGCTGTGCTTAAATAATAAGTGCTGTTTACCACACTGTTATTGCTTTGAAGCTGAAAAGCTGCATTTACGATCCAATCGGAAGTGCCACCAATCCAGGCAGGATTGCCGGTAAAATCACCGTCGGTAAAATTTTCTGTTAACTGGGCAGAGCTACTAAAAAATCCAATAAGTAAAACAAGGCCGGCGAGTAATTTTTTTCTCATAATTATATAACTAGCTTTTAAAGATACAATTTTCTGCAAAGCTGTTTACCTGCTGCTTATTTAATATTTATTAAGCATTATTTTCCCTTGCGGATGTTTTACTTTTGTAAAAAAAATTACCATGAAAGTTGCAGTTGTGGGTGCTACCGGCCTGGTTGGCACAAAGATGCTGGAAGTGCTGGCACAAAGAAATTTTCCTGTAACAGAACTTATCCCTGTTGCATCTGAAAGATCGATAGGAAAAGAGATTGGTTTTAAAGGTAAAATGTACAAAGTGGTGAGTATGCAGGCGGCAATTGATGCCCGTCCGTCTATCGCTATTTTTTCTGCGGGCGGTACCACTTCGCTGGAGTGGGCCCCGAAATTTGAAGCAGCAGGTATTACGGTAATTGATAATTCCAGCGCCTGGCGAATGGATTCCTCAAAAAAATTAATTGTCCCCGAGGTGAATGCCTCAGTGCTCACTTCTGCCGATAAGATCATTGCCAATCCCAATTGTTCTACCATCCAGATGGTTTTGGTGCTAAAACCATTGCATGATAAATACAGGATAAAAAGGGTAGTGGTAAGCACTTATCAAAGTGTTACCGGAACCGGTGTAAAAGCAGTAGATCAAATGATGAATGAAAGAAAAGGTATTAAAGGAGAGATGGCTTATAAATACCCGATCGATATGAATGCAATACCGCAGGTGGATGTATTTATAGAAAATGGCTATACCAAAGAAGAGATGAAAATGGTAAATGAAACGAGGAAGATTTTGAGTGATGATTCTATTTTACTAACTGCAACCTGTGTACGCATTCCAACAATCGGCGGGCACAGTGAAGCTGTTAATATAGAATTTGAAAATGATTTTAATATAGAAGATATTAAAACCCTGCTGGCTGCATCGCCCGGCCTTGTGGTACAGGATGATATGGCCGCGTTTCTTTACCCGATGCCATTAACTGCTCATGACAAGGATGATACTTTTGTAGGCCGCATAAGGAGGGATGAAAGCCGTGCAAACACGCTTAATTGCTGGATTGTAAGTGATAATTTAAGAAAAGGAGCCGCCACCAATGCGGTACAGATAGCAGAATATTTGTTACAAAACAAACTGGTTATATAACTACCTGATGTAAAAAAAGAGCCATCAAAAATTTTTTTTGACAGCTCTTTCTATTTATACTTTTATCTCATTAAAAAATTGAAACGTTTAACTGATCGTCCAGGTTTCTCTTCCTCGTAACAATTTATCCAGGTCGCCTTTTCCTTTTTGAGCGATCACATCTTCAATCTGCATCGTCATCATGTCTTCATAACAGGCTCTTTCTGTTTCATAAAAAACACCAAAAGGCCTTGGTAGATGGCCTGCAAGATGCGGGTCGTCGAACATACGGATGAGAATCTGCGCCTTGTAGAAATCTTTTTCGTCGTGAATCCACAAATCAGCTGTACTAGCTCCTTCAACCAGGTCTACAATCACTGGTTTAAAGCCATCCAGCTTAATCCCTTTATTTTGTGTAGCGCCAAATACAAGCGGTTTGCCTTGTTCCAGAAACAGCACTTCGTCTGGCTTGCTGCTTTTTTCAGTAAATATCTCAAAAGCACCATCATTAAAAATATTACAGTTCTGATAGATCTCCAGGAAAGAAGCCCCTTTATGTCCTTGTGCCCGCAAAAGCATTGCCTGCAGGTGCTTGGGATCTCTATCCATTGTTCGGGCAATAAAACTGGCATCTGCACCCATGGCAAGCGCCAACGGGTTGAACGGATGATCGATGCTGCCAAACGGGGTGCTCTTGGTTACTTTATTTTCTTCCGACGTAGGGGAATATTGTCCTTTTGTAAGCCCGTATATCTGGTTATTAAACAACAGGATATTTACATCAAAATTACGGCGCAACAGATGTATGGTGTGGTTGCCGCCGATACTGAGGCCATCCCCATCGCCGGTAACTATCCAAACGCTCAATTCTGGCCTGGCAGCTTTCAGCCCGCTGGCCACGGCTGTTGCCCGCCCATGAATACTGTGCATTCCATACGTATTCACATAGTATGGAAAACGGCTGCTGCATCCAATACCGGAAACGATTACAATATTTTCCCTGGGTATGCCTAATGTTGGCATTATCTTTTGAACCTGCGCCAATATAGAATAATCGCCGCATCCCGGGCACCAGCGTACTTCCTGGTCTGTGGCAAAATCTTTAGCGGTTAGCGGTATTGCGGTGGTGGTTATGTCGCTCATAAATGAAGAAATATATAATTGAATGTAAGGAACTTAAAGTTAACAAATATTGACTGGTAAAAGAACTGTTTGTCCTGGTTCTTTTTATAAAAATCCCCGCCCTATTTTGCAAAATGCTTTTTGCACTTTACTGCTGATGATAAAAGACCGGGTTTACTAACAGGCAGTCAATTATTCTATCTTTCTGTTTTAAATCTCAATTTTCAATCCTCAGCCTGAAGAGCTTCCCAGTATTCTGCGGCCCTTCTTGTGTGTGGTATCACAATGGTTCCACCAACAATATTGGCAACTGCAAAAACCTCATACAGTTGCTCGGTGGTAATACCAAGTTCATTCGATTTACCCAGGTGATATTTGATGCAATCATCACAGCGCAATACCATGCTTGCTACCAGCCCAAGTAACTCTTTTGTTTTTACGTCCAGTGCACCTGCGGCGTAAGTGTTGGTATCCAGGTTCCACAATCTTTTTATTACGAGGTTTTCTTTATTCAGGATCACCTCGTTCATTTTTGTACGATAGTCGTTAAATTCTTTTACCAGTAGGCTCATGTAGTTATATTTTGCTGTAAAGTTAAATAAGTTGTTAGTAGTAACTTTTGCAATAAGTGAGGCTTTTTAGTTGAGTGCCGGGAAAAATTGGGATCAGTCGATAACTACTTCAATAGCTATACTTGTTCCTCCGTTAGAAGATATGTTTAGCATTCCGCCAATCTCTTCCATTCTCTTTTTCATATTTTTTAATCCATTGCCAAACTGGTTTGGATTTTTAATGCCGGTGCCATTATCTTTCACCTCAACATGAAGTACGTGATTTACTAATGAAATATGCACTTCAGCATTGGAAGCTTCGGCATGTTTTAAAATATTATGAAAAGACTCTTTCATAATGAGGAAAAGATTTTTTCGCTGAACTCCTTTTAGCTGCACGCCGGGAGGAAGTTTATTATCTAACAAACACTGAAACACAATGCCTGAATTTTCAAAATAAGAAACACCATACTGCCGCACATATTCTACAAAATTGTTGAGTGTATCGTTCTCTGCATTCAGGCTCCAGATGATGGTATGCATGCGTTGAGCAATATCTTTAGCTGTGGCCGATATCTTATTGGCAAACGAGACGGTTCTTTCCTGGTTAGCAGCATTGTTTTGATGAGCCATCAGGTCGCTCATCATCCGGATGCTGCTGAGCCCGCCACCCACGTCGTCATGTAGGTCCGCAATGATACGTTCCCTTTCAACCAAAACTGCCTGCTGCCGTTGTAAAGCAGCATTGATAAGCGTCTTCTCATTATCTGCAATCTTTCTTTGTAAAGCAATACTGAATAAAAACATATCTGCCAGGATGCAGATCTGAACAGGCAGGAATACCCGGATGCTTTGAGATAAACTCTGGATACCATGCTGTGCCCCATAGATGGATATCATGAGCGTAATGGAGCTACCGGTTAGAATGATAAGCGTGCCAAATATGATGTATTTTGAATACCTGATCCTGCGCTTTAAAAGTGCCAGCACAATATAAAACTGTACCGGGAAAATAGCCATATTGATAATATAAAAGAAATTCTCGTACCGCAGGTGCAGGAGATTACACAGCAAAAATGTAGCAGATAAAATAAAATAGGTACTGATAAGGATCTTAAAAAAGCGATACAGGCTGTTAGGCTGCCTGGTAATGCCTAAATAATGAATTATGAAGTAAGTATAGAAGATACTCGTAAAAAACTGTACCGGCCTTTTGAACAAAGTAAGCACTTCAGCCAGCCTTTCATTGCTACTCCAGCTAAAAAAAAGGTTGGGAATAGCCAGCACGTAATATAGGGAAATGCTGAAAAGATAAAGGCCATAAAAAAGATGTTCTTTCTTTTTTAAGATGATGTATTGTATAAAAAAGAACAACATCATGAATATCGAAACGCTTTCAAAGAATAGTGCAACGTAAATATTAAAATTGAGCATATAAATGTTGCATTAATTCAAAAGTTGATTGCGAAGCTTACCTGTTTAAATACAAATTAACGGCTTCTACGCGTGTATTCACCTGCAGTTTTTTATAAATGTTTTGTACATGCTTTCTAACAGTGCCTCCGGAGATCTGTAATTCGTCCGCAACTTCTTTTCCTATTAAGCCGGTGGCCAGTTTATCTAAAACCATTTTTTCACGTTCGCTTAAAGTTTCTATCAAGGCATTTTCATTACCCATACTGGCAAAGCTGGCAACAACTTTCCTGGCAATGATGCTGCTCATCGGGCTACCGCCAGCAATCATTTCATCAAGTGCCTGGATGATCTTTGCCGGGCCTTCAGTTTTTAATATATATCCGCTGGCGCCCGCTTTTAATGAATCAAATATCTTTGTATTGTCCTCATATGCAGTACACATCAGGAAAAGCATTTTGGGAAACATGGTCTTAAGTGCGTTTACACATCTTATGCCGCTGATGCCTGGAAGATTAATATCCATCAGCACAGCATCGGGCAATATAGCCGGTATTTTTTCCATTGCTTCTTCAGCATTCGCAAAGCTGCCCCCTAATTCATAACCTTCCGTTAGCTCTACCATCAGGTTCATACCTTCCCGTAGATCATTCTTGTCCTCTACCACACATATTATTTTCTTTGCACTATTCATTGCTGTAAATCTACACTTTAAAGGCTGTTTTTTGAATACTCAATTACGGGTATGAATGATTATCTTACTACAAAATACTATTACATAAATTTATAAGGATACACAACTTCATTGTGGTAAGGGCCCTGTTTATTCCTGGCTACATTCCTTTATAAAATTTTTGATACCAGTGCTTATACTTTCTGCCAATTGTTGTTGAAATGTTTCATCCAGTATTTTCATCTCCTCTTCCGGATTACTCAGAAAAATCGCTTCCACCAGGCAGTTGGGGTATTCGGTTGGGCTATTAAGCATAAAATTAAAAGAACTATTGTTGCCATATTCTTTTAAACCCAATTTGAGTAATTGCGTATAAATGGCGGTATTGAATGGCTTAAAACCGGGATAACGGTAAAAGGTAGCCGTTCCTCCTGTTCTGATGGGATCTCCGGAAGAATTTAAATGAATACTCACCAGCAGATCCGGCATACTGTCACGATAGAAAAGAATGCGTTCCTTGTTGTCAAAAAAACGTTCTGTATTACGTGTCATGATCACCCTGGCCGATTGGCTTTCCAGTATCGTTTTCAATTTTAGAGCAACGGCAAGCGTTAGTGCTTTTTCAGTTACCGAAGTTGGGCCAACAGCGCCAGTATTTGTACCTCCGTGCCCGGCATCAACTGCAATTGTTAGTTTACTTAGTGAGAGGTTTACGGGTTGTCTTTTAATTTTAATTACAAGGGTATTGCCCCGGTAAAACAACTGGTGGCCCCAATGTTGTTTATGTTTTAGGCTAATGTTGATTCGGAAGATGCCATCAGCTACCTGTTCGTAATTTACATCTGCTATTTCTTTGGCATTGTCGAGCTGGGTGATCCAGTTGCTGTTGTTGGTTGCACCAAATATATCTACCACAATTCGGGAAGGGTTTAACAATTGAAATGACTGATAAGGCAGCCTCGACGATAATTCAATATTAATGTAATCATACAAAGAATCGCCATATACCTTCCATTTTCCTGTTAATGCAGCAGGTTCAAAAATGCCTTTAGGCGCCAATGTTACCAACTCATCGGGGATATATGCAGTCCTGCTTTTGGCAAGCCGGATCTTGTAATGTGTGCCAACTTTTCCAATAATTTTTAATGGAATGAGGCTGTCGATATAACCTACTTTTGCACCCCCAAGCCGGTCGTCGCCAAGGCCATACTCAAGATGAGCCAGCCTGCCCTTTGTGATGGCAATATCGGAAGCTAGCGGCGACATTACAGAAAACTGGTTGGTAGTTTCCCTCGTTATCTTAACTCCTGCAGAATCAACAATCGTTACAGGTATCTTTAAAGATGAAAAGCTATCTGTTACTTTCACTTCATACATTCCCTGGTAAATGCCAGGCATGCCTTTGGTTTCAGAAAGCGGCAATTCATACAAACTGGTTGAATTAAATACACTTATGTTTTTTCCGGGAAATGCTTTTACTCTAAACTGTACCTGGTCTCCCGGTAACAACAGAAGATCTCCTTCGGGGTATGTACGGATACTTTCTATACCAAACTCCTTTACCGGTTCTGCCGGTTTTGGAATCGTATAAATAAAGTGAATATTCTTTGAAGCAGATTTCCCTTCTCCCGAAATTGCCACGATGGTAAAGGAGTTATCTCCTTCATTCAATTTTACTTCGTAGGCGAAAGCGCCGGTTGAATAAACTTTTATCTTTTCTCCATTTATCAGTACAGAACAGCTTTTACAACTACTGCCTACAATAAATTGTTGAGGAGAAGTAACTGCTGTTTTTTCTTTTAACGGGTCGGTAAGTTTAATAAATGGTTTTTCTGCCGGTTGCGCCATTGCATAACCTGTTACCAACATAAATAACAATAAAACCAAATAATTTTTTGATCGCGTAATTAAAACAAACCGGCTAACGTTCATCCTGTAAATGTATTACAAAAACTGAATAGTGTATTAATGATGCTCTTTGCTTAAATTACTTTTTAAACGAACATTTATGAACCGCATCGATCGCGTTTCTGCCATACTTATTCAATTGCAGGGTAAAAGAATTGTGAAGGCGCAAGACATAGCCCAAAGATTTAATATTAGTTTACGAACAGTATATCGTGATATTAAAGCATTGGAAGAGGCTGGTGTTCCGGTTAGCGGAGAGGCCGGGGTTGGCTATAGCCTGGTAGACGGTTACCGGTTGCCTCCCGTTATGTTTACCGCCGAAGAAGCCGGAGCCTTTATTACTGCAGGAAAAATGGTTGATAAGTTTACAGATGCATCTATTCGTACCAGTTATGAATCGGGTTTATTTAAAATAAAAGCAGTGCTTAAATATGCTGAAAAAGATTATGTAGAAGATATGGAAAGCTACATTGAAGTTATTCGCAACCCATACCTGCCCATAAAAACGAACAATGATATTCATCTACAACTAATTTTACAACACATCGCTTCCAAAACAATTTTGGATATTGGATATTATGCTAATCATTCCCAGCAATACAGCAACCGGCTTGTAGAACCTGTTGGTATTTTTTACCTCGGCACCTATTGGTACCTCGTAGCTTATTGCCACCTGAGAAAAGATTACCGTCATTTCAGGACCGACCGCATCAGTTATATTACTGCTACAACTTCGCATTTTAAACAACAACATCCTGCATTAAAAACATTCCTTGAAAAAATGAAACAGGAAAAGGAACTTAAGGAAGTTGTTGTTAGCGTAGATCAAAGTGTGCTAAAATATTTTGGCGAACAGAAATATTACAATGGTTTTATTTCAGAAAAAGAAGTGAACGGGAAAATGGAAATGCGCTTTCTTACGCAATCCATTTCCGGCTTTGCCCGCTTTTACCTGCTGTTTGGCGAGTATGCTGATATTATCAGTCCGCCTGCTTTAAAAGAAACAGTGGCAGGAATTATCCGGGCAATTTCTGAAAAAATAAAATAATTGTAAAGGCTGTTGACATAGGGCTGTCACTAACACCGGTTTACTTTGTGTTATCGTTTAACAATTAAATCAACGTTATGAACAGAAGCCAGGAATTTTTAAAAGAATTAAACAAAGAAGCCATTACAACCCGTAAAATGCTATCGGTAGTACCCAACGACAAATTCGATTGGAAACCTCATCCAAAAAGCATGAACATCCGCCAGTTAGCAGGGCATATCGCCGAGCTGCCTTCCTGGATCAATATGGTACTGCACACCGATGAGCTGGATTTTGCGGCAAATCCCTATAACTCTCCTGATATCAACAATACCGCATCGTTACTTGAACTTTTTGAGAAATGCCTTGTTGAAGCACAGCAATCACTGCCGCAAACAACTGAAGCTACTCTTGATAAACTGTGGACATTAAGAAATGGGGAGATCATTTACAGCAAAGAATCAAAAGCGGATGTTATAAGAATGAGTATTTCGCAGATCATTCACCACAGGGCGCAGTTGGGTGTTTTTTTACGTTTACTGGATGTACCCATTCCCGGTAGTTACGGTCCCAGTGCAGATGATACCGCCATGTAAGCACTGTTAATAAATAGCCATGTTCTTTGCTGTTTACGATGTTTTTTAAACGGCAACAGAACATGGCATTTAAAAATAATTACAACCATTTATCAAACCAGTCAGCAAACTTTTGCTCTTCTACCTCCATGTTACGCCAGCCATGGCTTCCACCTGGTTTTATGATAAGCTCATTTTTAACACCCGCCGATTGCAGTTCTTTTATAATGTTGGTTGATTGTTGCAGTGGAACTACCGGATCTGCATCGCCATGTATTATCATCACAGGTGGATCATCAGCACTTACCATGTAAATGGGTGAAACAGTTTTTGCGATCGCATAGCTGGAGGAATCGTCTTTTACACTTTGGTAAATGCCAAGGCTATCATTCATGATCTTAAAATCGAATGCACCACCAACACGTGCCCGGATGATCGTTTCTCTTTTAACTTTGTTGTTGGCACCACCCCAGTTAAGAAAATCGGTAGGAGGAAAAAATACCGCGGCAGCCTGCACACGGGAAGAAACCCGGTCTACCGGATCACTGCTTTTACTATTGTTATCATTATCTTTCAATGCGGCCATTAATGATAAATGCCCACCGGATGAAGAACCTGTTATTCCAATGTTGTTGGAATCTATATTGTAAGCAACTGCATTATACCTGATGAACCGAATAGCCCGCCGGATATCTGAAATAGCATCTGGGATCGCATACCTTGGCTGTGATCCATGAATAACCAAAAAAACAGTGTATCCGTTTTTAATATAAATGGATGCATTTCTTGGGGTATTTCCAACTGTTCTATAAGATGATATCCAGTTACCACTCACAACACTTACTATGGCTTTCCCTTTAGACTTTTCTTTGGGCACCAGTTTTATCATCGTAAGCGCCATGCCGTCTTTTCTGCCGTATATGATCTCTTCCTTTGTGAAGTTTGTACTATCCTGGGCTATGGCAGAAGTGGCGAGCACCAGCAACAATGCTGCAAAAAATATTCTCATATTATAAGTAATAAGGTAGAATTATGTGAACCAGGTTCTATTAATTTGTGTATGCCGTTACTAGTTTAATTGTACATGCCCGCTACAATGCCCGCTGTTAAATTATTGATAGAAATTGCTACTACTGTTAAATATCCAGGCTTAGTTTGTAGCTGCAAAGGCATTTCCTGTGCTGCCACCGGTGTTCCATCATACTCAATATTTAATGCTGTTTCCTGGCTTACGGTGTCTTTGGGATCAAATAAATTACAGGAAACTGCCATCGCTCTAATATTTATTTGTCCGCTAAACGGAAGCGGGTGAATAGGATTGGGCGAATCAAATGCCGGTATCTGCAGAAACAAATTTCCTTCTACAGATCTACGAACCGGGATAACAGCATAAAAGGGCACGGCTCCTTCGCTATTCTCAAAAAAAGAAAAGCCTTTAAGCATGCTTACTTCTTCATAACTATTTACTTCGGCGGGTTTTGTGCGTAACCATTGTTGCAGTAAGTTGTTAAGCCGGTACATCAGCTTCCTGTTGATGGGTTCTGGAAATAAGGGCTTTAAAGCTCCCCTTAATTTTGCCGACATGGCGGACGCCTTGCCCATTATTGCTGCCTGTTCCTTAGCTTGCGGCGCCTGGTTGCCTGTTTTTCCTTTAGAGCGCATCACGTGAATGCCTTTCCATTTATAAAATATCACATTATCAATTGTGCCTGTGATGGCTGTTCCAATTTGCTTTGCCATAAAATTTTATTTATATCTCCTGTAGATCAATAGTACAGGTGAAAATTATTCATCCGTGTTCTATTGTTGCTTTAAGCCTGCAAAACTAACCTATGTAAACAGCCAAATTGAAAAGTTGCAAATGGCAATATCCACGAATTATCAACAGTTAAAAAAATATCCGTGTTGTAACGCACGGATAAAATTTTATTGAGGAAATAGTAGCACTAAAAATTATAAGGAATATTTATTTTCAGCAATCAGCTTGTCAGCAATTCTTCTCCTGGCATCTTTGCTGTTGAAAGCAGCTGTTTTAGTGAATCTCTTTAAGCCAAGCAACATCATTCTTTGTTCGTCGCCGGTGGCAAATGCATTCAGGGCTTCCTTACCGGCTTTGTTCAGTTTATCTACGGCGTCATTAAGGTAGCAATGCATAATATCTGTTTGCATAGTAACTGCAGCTGCACCTTGCTTATCTGTCATTTTGATCACCCGCAACAAAGCGCTTTCGGCATTAAATGTTACAATCGCCATATCGGCTATGTTCATCAGTATTTCCTGCTCATTTTGCAGGTTCATCATCAGCTTTTGTACAGCAGCGCCTGCAGTCATCAATATCGCCTTTTTCATGTTCACAATTGTTTTCCTTTCTGTTGCAAAGGGCGTTTCGTCTTCCGATCCAAAATCCGGGATACTCATCAGCTCTTTAGAAACTGCCATAGCGGGCCCCATCAGGTCTAACTTACCCTTCATAGCACGTTTAAGCATCATATCTACTGTAAGCAAACGATTGATCTCGTTTGTACCCTCAAATATGCGGTTGATGCGGCTGTCGCGGTAAGCCCGGCTTACCATGTACTCATCGCTAAAACCGTTGCCTCCGTGTATCTGCACGCCCTCATCTACTATTAGGTCTAATACTTCACTTCCGTCAACTTTTAACATAGCACACTCAATGGCATACTCTTCTGCCGCACCCAGCAAAGCTTCATTAAATGGTTTTCCTGCTGCAGCCATGGCAATTTCAGTATCGTCTATCCATTTACTGGTACGATACAGGGCACTTTCGTTTACCCATATCCGTATGGCCATTTCTGCCAGCTTATGTTTTATAGCACCAAAATTGGCGATGGCAGTTTTAAACTGTTCCCTGGTATTGGCATATTGCACGGTATCGGTAAATACCATTTTAGATCCGCCGATGGCAGCGGCGCATAACTTCAACCTGCCAATATTTAAAATATTAAAGGCGATAATATGCCCTTTCCCAACTTCTCCCAACAGGTTTTCAACCGGCACTTTACAATCCTGGAAATATAATTGAACAGTAGAAGAGCCTTTGATGCCCATCTTATGCTCTTCCGGACCTTGTGTAAACCCTTCCATTCCACGTTCAACAATGAAGGTAGAAAATTTATCCCCGTCTACTTTTGCAAAAACGGTATATACATCGGCGAAACCTCCATTGGTGATCCAGCATTTCTGCCCGTTCAATAAATAATTTTTTCCATCAGCTGAAAGCACAGCAGTTGTTTTTGCACTCAGCGCATCGCTGCCACTATTGGGTTCCGTTAGTCCGTAAGCTCCTTTCCATTCGCCGCTCGACAGCTTCGGAATGAATTTCATTTTCTGCGCCTCTGTTCCAAAATATAAAATTGGCAGGGTTCCAATGCCTGTATGTGCCGCTACCGCTACGCTAAACGAAAAGCCGCCGCCGAGCCCTTCATTAATGAGGGTAGAAGTAATAAATTCTTTTCCCAATCCGCCAAGGTCTTCCGGCACTGAAGCGCCCAACAACCCCTGTTCACCGGCTTTTAGCAACAGCGACTGCATCAATCCTGGCTCAGCTTTATCAATTCGGTCTATTACAGGCAACACTTCAGTAAGCAGGAACTGATGACACATTTCTTTTACCATTGCCTGCTCTTCGGTAAAATCTTCCGGAGTAAATGTTTCAAATGCATTGCTTTCTTTGATCAGCCATTCGCCGCCTTTTAAGGCAACTGTTGGAGTGGTTGTATTCATAAAAATTATTTTAAAGATGTTTACTGTTATTTGAAACGTTTAATTTTCATTCTATACTGATTGCCGCTGCAACCTTTCTATTTCAAATTCTCATATACCTGTTGTAATACTTCTTTTGCTATTTCTATTTGCCCGTTTGTTACACCTTCCAGGGCTTCATTCAATGTTTGATTGGCTATATCCATCGTATGGTTCTGCATTTGCTGCGCTTCGGGTGTGAGGTAGATCATATTGATCCTGCGATCATCCTTACTGGCAACCCTTTTCACCAGTTTTAATTTTTCCAGGTTATCTACCAGCCGGGTGATGCTTGGTTTGTCGCGAAAAGTAGCATCACACAATGCCTGCTGGCTCATGCCATCTTCCTTCCACAGGTGGTACAATACACTCCATTGTTCAATGGTGATATCTATGTTATTCTGTTTAAAATTTTTCTGTAACCTCCTGGCAATAGCGGTGCTCGCTTTACCTGTGATAAAACTGTATAACTCGCTTTTCTTAAATTGGTTGTTTGGCATATAGTTGTTTAAACAACTATATAAAGATAAACATTCATTTCAATTTCAAAAAATTATTTTTGTGTAGCCGGCTGAAACAACACAGCTCACCATCGTTGTGTCACTCACTTGTACGGCAACTCAATATGCATCTGATCATTTTACTAATTGCGGTTCTGTTATTTTTATGCTATGCTGCATTGCTTATTTATTACCGGTATACCTGGAAGTCTATTCCGTGTTTTAACGCAGCGGATGTTACCACACTTTCCACAACAGTTTCAGTGATCATACCGGCCCGCAACGAAGCCGCTAATATTATCAATTGCCTGCAGTCTATAAAAAACCAAAGCTACCCGGTTCATTTATTTAATGTTTTTGTAATTGATGATCATTCTACTGATGATACCGCCCCGCTTATTCGCTCTTTTGCAATGGCCAACCTGCATCTTATTTCTTTAAACGAATTTATACCGGCAGCACCCATCAATTCTTACAAAAAGAAAGCTATTGAAACCGGCATCGCACAAAGCACGGGCACATTAATAGTTACAACAGATGCAGATTGTATTTTTCCCGGCAACTGGCTGCAAACCATCGTTTCATTTTATGAAACTCATCAACCTGCTTTCATAGCTGCACCTGTTGCTATTGATTGCCATGCAAGCTTTATCGAAATATTTCAGTCACTTGATTTTCTCAGTTTACAGGGAATTACCGGCGCCTCTGTTCATAAGAATTTACATAGCATGTGCAATGGCGCCAATCTTGCTTATGAAAGATCTGCTTTCATTGATGTTGATGGCTTTAAAGGAATTGATGGGATAGCCAGTGGTGATGATATGTTACTCATGCATAAAATTTATAAACGATACCCACACCGTGTTAAGTTTCTTTGTTCCAGGGATGCAATTGTAAAAACCGAAGCTGTTAAAAATATCCGTTCATTTTTAAATCAACGCATCCGCTGGGCGAGTAAGGCTGATAAATACGACGACAAAAGGATACTGCCGGTTTTAATAACTGTTTACTTTTTCAATATATCCCTGGCTGTTCTTCCGCTGATAGCCATCTATAATAATACTTCGTTTTTCTTTTTTTATAACCGATTTTCATTGCTGCAGGTATGGGCATTATTGCTGCTTCTGAAAACCTGCACAGAGTTATTTTTCCTGCTACCGGTAGCGTCATTTTTTGGGAAAAGGCAGTTGTTATTTTTATTCCCTTTGATGCAACCCTTTCACATCATCTATACGATTACAGCGGGTTGGTTGGGCAAATTTGGCAGCTATCAGTGGAAAGATAGAAACGTAAAATAAAGCCCCGATCCCGATAATTAATTGCATTTCAAGATTCTTTTAAAATCAATTTGTACTTTACAGTATGCAGAAAAGCTCCGCGGAAATTAGTAATCAAACCTGGCAACGATTAAAAAGAAACAAGCTTGCTTTTGCCGGGCTGGTTATTATTTTGCTGGCCGCATTTTTGGCGGTTTTCGGATACTTATTTGCAGCAGACAACAGTCCCAATGCCGATCTGCAAACGATAGAAATACAGGCGCAAAAACCAGGTTACCGTCAACTTTTTTTAAAAATACCGGATAAAAAAAATATTTCTTCGGGTTGGTTTCAAAACATTTTTTTTGGAAAGCCTTCGCAGTTCCGCTTCGTACCGATCAGCGGTTATCGTATAGAGGGTAATAATCTCCTGGTAAATAAATTTATTGATGAAGATACCAGCCTGCTGCAATCATATTCAATAAACGCAATCACAAATAACAATGCTGCAGCTTTACCGCAGTTGTTGGTAACTAAAAAATACTGGTTGGGCACGGATGCTTTTGGAAGGGATATAATGAGCCGGCTTATCATTGGTACTCGTATAAGCCTTGCCGTTGGTTTGATCGCAGTAATTGTTTCTTTGCTTATCGGAATACTTTTGGGATCGCTTGCAGGATATTTCCAGGGATGGATAGACGAAGTGATCATGTGGTTTGTAAATGTAACGTGGAGCATTCCCACCTTGTTACTGGTATTTGCCATCACCATTGCAATGGGCAAAGGTTTCTGGCAGATATTTATTGCAATTGGATTAACAATGTGGGTAGGTGTTGCCCGCTTGGTTCGGGGACAGGTGATGGTGATCAAGGAAATGGAATATGTTCAGGCTGCAAAGGCATTAGGATACACAAACAGCCGCATCATACTAAAACACATTTTACCAAACATTGTGGGCCCGCTGCTGGTAATTGCTGCTGGTAATTTTGCCACCGCCATTATAATTGAAGCCGGCCTTAGTTTCCTGGGTATTGGTGTACAACCACCTCAACCCAGCTGGGGCTTAATGATAAAGGAGAACTATAATTTCATCATCACTCATAATCCACTCCTGGCTTTAATGCCTGGTTTTGCCATCATGATATTGGTATTGGCATTTAACCTGTTGGGGAATGGCTTGCGGGATGCGGTAGATGTAAAAAGCGAGTAACTTTTACTCAGATGGCGCTACGGGAACATTTCTGCTAAATCCTTCTTCTAAGGAAATAAAAGTTTCCGTTCTTTCAATACCTTTTATTTTTTGCAGTTCGTCATGCAAAACATGCCGTAGCTGGGTAATATCTTTGCATACAACCTCAATGAACATACTGTAGTTACCTGTTATATAATTGAGTCTTATTATTTCAGGGATCTTCATCAGGTCTTTGGCCACCGTATCATACAGGGAACTTTTTTCCAGATAGATACCAACAAAGGCTGTTATGTCATAGCCCAGTAATTTGAGGTCTACATTTAACCTTGTACCTTTAACAATATTGAATTCCTGTAATTTCTTTATCCTTACGTGAATGGTTCCTCCACTTACGAACAACTTTTTACCCAATTCGGCGTAAGATATCTCTGCATTCTCCATCATAGCATGAATTATCTGGAGATCTAGTTTGTCAAGATTCAATTTAGCCGCCATTTTAATATAGTATTTTAATTGATATTTAATATTACATGCAAATATTTGAATTATTTCTATAATTTCAAAATATTTGTTGAAATATTTTTAATTTATAGGCTTTTCTTTTAATTTTGTGTTATCAAGCCTGTCAAAAGCAGGTAAGTTCTTAAGCGATTTAATCGATAATACTGTGGGGTGATGAAATTTTTGGCAGACATGCCTCCTTGTCTCGGAGGTGGGGATAACAGGACAAACGTTACATAGAGCCGTAATTATAGCAATATGATTGCGACCGGGGTCGACCACCGAACTTTGTGTAATAGCTAACTGCCCCGTTCCCGCTAAGGTGCGGGACCATTACAGCAACTTTTTCCGTAGAAACCCTTACAGGCATAGCTTGTGAGGGTTTTTTCTTTATAGAAAGATCTTTTGGCAGCGACCTCCAACAGGACAAACGTTACATAGAGCCGTAATTATAGCAATATGATTGCGACCGAGTAATCCGGTAATATATTCAATCCTAAAAAGACAGATATATTTTAATTATAAAAGATCCCACTCTTTATTCCAGCCTACCGCTTTAAATTTGCAGCCAATGGCACAAAAAAAATTACAACGCTTTGCCGAGATCAAAACATTTGCAAACGTTTTAGAGTATCCGGATAATATGCAGGGAAAATGGAGCGCTTTTTTTAAAAACGAAAATCCGATTGTATTAGAACTTGCCTGCGGCCGTGGAGAATATACTGTTGCATTGGCTGCACTTTCTCCTGATCAAAATTTTTTAGGAGTAGATGTAAAAGGGAACAGGATGTTTATCGGTGCAAAAAAAGCTTTAGAAAAAAATCTTACCAATGCAGCCTTTTTAAGAACACAGATTGAAATGTTGCCAAATTATTTTGCTGCAAATGAAGTAGATGAGATATGGATCACTTTTCCTGATCCTCAATTACGTACATCCAAAGCAAAAAGGAGATTAACACACCCCCGTTTTCTGCGGCTTTATCAACAGGTACTAAAACCCGGCGGATATTTACACCTCAAAACCGATTCGCCGGCTTTGTATAATTTTACAAAAAAACTGGTTGAAATGTATTCTTTGCGGTTGTCTGACTCATCAGAAGATGTTTACGCAAATGCCGAAGTTTCCGAAACCCTTAAAATAAAAACACATTACGAAAGCCTGGATATTGCCCAAAGTAAAAAGATCTTTTATTTAAAATTTCAATTGCCGGCAGTAATACCCGATCTTGACGAAGAACTTCAGCACTTTTTAAAACAAACAGAGCCGGTTCAACTATGATCGTTTCTTAAACGGCATAAAACAGTGTACATGTTAGATGAATTAATAACTGGTGAAGATTTCTATTATAATGAACAGGGGTATGTTGTGCTCACAAAAGAATATCATCTAAAAAAGGGGTATTGCTGTGGCAACGGCTGCTTGCATTGCCCCTATCATTTTGAAGCTGTTCCAGAGCCAAAACGTAGTGAATTATTAGCCTTAACTAACAATGAAAAAAAACAAGGTCAATAAATCTTCTAAAGATGAACCTTTTAAAAAAGCTCCTATAAAAGGGGTTAAGGAATATAGTTTTTTTGAAGATGTTTTTGCAGTAGTGCGGCAGATACCTAAAGGAAAAGTAACCAGTTATGGCGCTATCGCTGCCTATCTTGGTACCAAACTTAGTGCACGGATGGTGGGATGGGCGATGAATGCCGCTCACCAGGCAAAGCCGGCGGTGCCGGCCCAACGAGTAGTTAACAGGAATGGTATGCTAACCGGAAAACATCACTTTGCAACCCCAACGCTGATGGAAGAACTTTTAAAAAAAGATGGCATTGTAGTAAAAAACGAAACGATACAGAATTTTTCCCAACACTTTTGGAACCCCACTGTTGAATTGGGATTATGAAGTGCCTTCATTAATACAATAGATGTGCTGGGTAAAAACTTACCTTTACAATCATTATGAACGAAAAACAGATTCCAGGTAAAATCACTTTTATTCACCACGAAAAAAACCGGGCTGTAATTGAGTATGATGATAATGGAAAGAAGAAAACTATCCAGGCAGATATTGATGATAGCGCCCAGGCAAAATTAGTGGCTCAAAAAGTAATTAAAAAACCTCACCGTTTCCTGGTGGGTGATAATGTTAACTTTAATATCAAAAAAACAGGCTCCAATGGCAGAATAATCTATGCAGATAATATTATTTATCAGTACAATACGGCCCTGGAAATACTGATCAACAAAGCCGCAATAGAAAATAAATTTCTCGGATATATTAAAATCACCGACCACGAATATTTTATTAAAGAAATTGATACCTACCTCTTTTTTCCGTTAAAAGTTTCTGCGTATGAAACTCCTCCTTCAGAAAAAGAAATAGAACACCCGGTTACTTTTAAACTGGAAAATCTTTCCAAACCAGATAAGATAACAGCCGTACTTTACAATCATAATTATATTGCAGAATTCCAGGAAGCGGTACAACATTTTAAAAAGAAGACTCCTGTAAATGCACTAATCAGCAAAATAACCCCATTTGGTATTTACCTACAGCTGATCAATGGAAAAATTGAAGCCAAACTTTCCATTGATGAAGAACTTTCGAAAAAAATTGAAGAAAAAATATTACAGGTTGGTGCAACAGTTTCCGTGTTAATTAAGCATCTTACACCCGAAAGAATCGTAGTAGAAAAGACGGAGCAGGATACCCGCGAAAAATCTGATTGAAAATAAATTCCTTAAGCCTGCTGATCAGGCCATTTACAGATAAAAGCTTTTTTATTATCCATAAAATGGATGTATCATCCAGTAAACCAAAACACCGGTGATGGCAACATAAAACCATATTGGCCAGGTAATGCGTGTAAGTTTCTTGTGCTTATCATATTCGCCGGTGAGGGCACGGTAGGCTGTAAATAAAATAAAGGGTAAAATGATGGCAGCAAGCGGAATATGTGTTAACAATAAAAAATAATACAGCATACGTATACTTCCTGCAGCCGATTTTTCCTCATCTGTTAACATGCCATCGTGATTAACATCTCCAAATTTAGTGTCACCTGCCAATAAATGGTGTGCGATATAGCTTAATAAAAATAATACCGAAAGAATTATTGCCGTCAACATTATCTTTTTATGAGTCTCATATCTTCCCTTTTTTGCTGTTGCTAATCCTGCTATTAATAATACTGCTACCAGTGAATTGATCACGGCATTAATTAGAGCAAACACATGTACATCAAAAGGAAGATCCAATTCTAATTTTACTTTTGATAAAATTGCTACAGCCACAAATACAATTACAGATACGGTATAGATCAACAGTTTTGCTGTAGAATCATTTCTCTTCAGGGTCGCTTTGGGAAACATCAATCTTTCTTTTTTATTTGTTTAAGTATCGTCATCAATAAAATGATCAGCCCTATACCGATAAATATTACCGGTAAATAAGGTATAAATTCCCGAAAAATGGAAGGGCTTTTTCTGTCTCGCTCGAGCATCAATGTTGGGATGGCAGTTACCAGTTCCTGTTGTTTAACAGAATCAAAACCATTGTACCAGCCTCTAACGATCCTGTTGGTATCTACCAAAAAAAAGTTTTCCGTATGTATAAAAGCTGTATCTACATTACTGTCGGCAATGCTGGCTTTTAATTCATTCATGGCAAAATCATAAATATCTTTCTTATCACCGGTCACGAACCACCAGCTATCATGATTTACATTAAACTTATCCGCAAACTTTCTAAGCTGCACTACGCTATCGTGTTCCGGGTCTACACTGATACTTATGAACTGAACTATTTCCGGGTTCTTTACAAAGGAATCCTGCAGGCGTTTCATTTTCCTGGCGAGGCCGGGGCAAATAGATGGGCACCTGGTAAAGAAAAAATCGAATACCAAAACTTTTCCATTCAGGTCATCCAGCGAAACCTTATTACCCAGCTGGTTGGTAAAAGAAATATTCCTAATGCGGTGCCATACAGTATCGGTAGTTGATTTACCGGCTTTTTCTTTTACAGCCAGGCTATCATAAAAATAATGCTTTGGCATTTGAACTGCATCTTTGCTATACAGCTTTACCAGCCAATATCCTGTTAGCGGTAGCAACATGGCCAGCAGCAGGGAAAAAATTGATTTTATGTTCAATGTAGTTAAATTATATTATTCTAAGTTCTTGCCTTGAAATGGGTTTAAAAAAGTTGGCGAAATTCGTGTTAATATGTAGATAAACAAAAAACCATCATTGCATGTAGCGAACGATGGTTTAAATTATTTTAACAATACTGATCGCAAAAATTGTCTAATCCTTTGAGCCTTGTTTGGTAGCAGCCGGGGCAACCTGGTGTGTATCAGGCTTACTTCCGGCATTTGTATTTCTTAAGTTTTTCCATGCATTACCATCCCAAAGAAATGCGATGATAAACCATATGAATAAACAAAGCGGCACTACGATTGTCATGATCATATTCCTCAATTCGCTTCCGAGGTGCATGAAAACTGATACAATATAATAAGCCTTTGCCAGCGTTAAAATGCAAACCAGCCCTTTAAAGAACAGTACAAGTGTTGCATTTGGATTTTCCCCTTTATGTATATTATAAATGGCAAGGCCCAGTACAAGCTCAATAACAGTTAATATTGATAATAGCCAAAATGTTCTCCAGATGGCTTTTGTACTTCCATCATGCTCCGGGGCAAAACTAATTTCAGGCGATATTACGTGTTGACTCATAAAAAATACTTATTAATTAAAATTAAATCTCTTCAGGTTATATTAGATAAAAGCAAAGGAATACAAACACCCAAACGAGGTCTACAAAGTGCCAATAAAGGCCTGCCTTTTCAATCATTTCATAATGCCCGCGCTGATCAAAGTGACCAAGTTTTGTTTTAAGATACATTACGATATTTATTACAACTCCGCTAAATACATGGAAGCCATGAAAGCCTGTTATACCAAAGAAATAACCACCAAATGCAATGGGACCACTTTGTGTAGCATGTAAACCAGAAGACGTTATTTGACTGATCAGTTCCGGATTACTAAGTACTGCGGCGTTATGATGGGCTGCGGCTCCTTCGCCGGTATGCTGCAAAGTAGCTGCAATATTTACCAATTGATCATGAGGTGTCTTTTGCAGTGCTGCCATCATTGCTTCATGAGAAAGATCTGCACCCCAGGGATTCATTTTCACTGTAGTTGGAATAGCGCCTAATGTTCCATCTGTAAGTAAAGCAACATGCTCTCCGGTTAACAAATGCGTCCATTCCCATGCCTGGCAACCTAAAAACGCAAGTCCGCCGATTATAGTAAGGATCATGTATTTCTCTACTCCTTTCCTGTTCATCTTATGTCCTTCGTGTACGGCCAATACCATTGTTACAGAACTAAAAATGAGGATGAAGGTCATCAAACTCACAAAAGCAAGCGGCAAGTTGGCATGTCCTGCAAAAGGAAATGAATTAAACACATGGTTTGGATCGGCCCAGTGATTTACACTAAAACGAATGGTACCGTAACTGATAAGGAATGCACCAAAAGTAAAGGCATCACTCATTAAAAAGTACCACATCATCACCTTTCCATAACTGGCGTTAAACGGGCTTCTTCCTCCGTTCCACCATTTGGTTTCTGCTGGTATTGCTGTTGTTGACATAATTATTAAATTCTGATATCTAAATTTTTAATGCGCTTTTTATTTTTTTGTTCTGCTTTCAGCTTTTGAAATAACAACCATCAGCTTAAGGATCTTTGAGAAACCAGCTAGTTGCTATTACCACTTTGGTATTAAAGATCCTCCTTTATCGTATCATCAGCAAAAACACCAACAAATAGATCCAAAGTATATCTACAAAATGCCAATATGTATTTATAAGATCTACTGGTACAATACTATAACTCCTTGTTTTAACGCTAAATGCTTTCAACGACATAACGAGCAACGCAATTATCCCTCCTGCCACGTGAACCGCATGTAATCCTACAATAACATATAAAAAAGAATAAGAAACATTTGCTGTAAGTGTTACGCCAATTTCCCACAATTCTTTAAATCCAACTACCTGTAATACCATAAAAAGAACTCCCAAAACCAATGTTGCAGCCATTAAACTACGATACCGGCTCATGGCCCTCTCTTTAAATGCCTTTGATGACATGTATAAAGTTATGCTACTCAAAACGATTACCACAGTACTATACCAGAATGCTTTTGGCAGCTCAAAAGTTACCCAATTTGCCTGATTCCGTTTAACAATGTAAGCACTTGTAAGGCCAGCAAACATCATCAAAATACTTCCAATACCCACCCACAAGGTAAATTTATGCGGATGTATCTTATTTCTTTGTTGCGTAGCCACGATACTCATTCTTAATTTTTAATTGCCAACATTTAATCCAACACCCATCATCCTGGTATCATTTTCTTTTACACTTTATCTGCATACAAGCTCAAAAAAACAAGCATCAGGTAAAAATAAGAACTAAACATCACCTTTTTTGCTGCCGGTATATCCATCTTTATGAACAACATCACACTTACATATACCATAAAGAGGTTACAACCTAATACGATCCACAAACTTGTGATACCGCTCATGTGGTACAGGTAAGGTAAAAAACCAACCGGTATCATCATAGCACTATATACAATTGCCTGCAGTGCCGTAAATTTAGTTGGGCCTTTATCGCTTGGCAACAGCTTAAATCCTGCAGCACTATAATCTTTGTGAGCCACCCAGGCAATTGCCCAAAAATGGGGAAACTGCCAAAGGAATTGTATTCCAAATAATATCCACCCTCCAATCCAGCTATTATTGACACCTTCATCAAAGCTGGCAAGCCAGCCAATGAGACAGGGCAATGCACCAGGAATTGCTCCTACCAGCACTGCTATTGAATTTACTTTCTTTAACGGTGTATATACAAATCCGTAAAGAACTAAACTTAATGCACTTACTATCGCAGCTTCCGTGCTAAATGTGTACATGATATAACAACCAAGTACAGCAGATAAGAACACGAATACCCATCCCTCCGTAACGCTCATTCTTCCGCTGGCAATAGGCCTGCTAGCGGTGCGCTTCATCATGGCATCTGTATCCTTTTCTAAAATCTGGTTGATGGCATTTGCCGATCCGGTAACCAGCATTCCGCCGGTAAAAAGTAAAAGAACTTGTATTAAATCAAACCTGATGTTTGGTGCCAGTAGATAACTTATAACGGTGCTGAACACAACCATAAAGCTTAGCGTGAATTTGATCAATAGAAAATAATCCTTCGCTTTACTGGCCAATGCAAACGATGTTGAATTGGATATGGTCTTGTTCTCCTCCATCTTAACAGCCTCTCCCAAACTGGTTTTAGTATGGGAAACGACACCTGTTTTATTATTATTTCAACGTTTTCTTATTTACTATCAGGCAAGTCTTTTTAAATCTGCCTTAAAAGTAATAAAGCTAATTTTTAGTGCTTGCTCTCATTTTCTCCCACTGGTTCTGTTTGTGGAATAAATTCTCTGTTATCTTTATTATAGTCATATGGCCAACGGTGTACTTCAGGAATTTCTCCTACCCAATTGCCATGTCCCGGGCGAATAGGTGTAGTCCATTCAAGTGTGTTGGATTCCCATGGATTAAGCGTAGTAACTTTTCTTCCTTTAAAAATGCTATAAAAGAAATTGAATACAAACAATAACTGCGCAGCAAATACAATCATTGACACAAGGCTGATGAACTCATTAAGACCGCCGAACTGCCTGAAAGAAACCCAGTTGGAAAAATCATAATAACGACGTGGCATACCAGCCAGCCCTTCATAGTGCATAGGCCAGAAAATAAGGTATGCTCCAATGATGGTTACCCAAAAATGAATATAAGCCAGCGTGTTGTTTAGGTAACGGCCAAACATTTTGGGAAACCAGTGATAAACACCGGCATACATTCCAAAGAAAGATGCCACACCCATTACGATATGGAAATGCGCAATTACAAAATAAGTATCGTGTAAATGTATATCCAGGGCTGAGTTACCAAGAAAGATACCTGTTAAACCGCCGCTGATAAATAAGCTAACAAAACCGATTGCAAACAACATGCCCGGTGTAAACCTGATATTCCCTTTCCATAAGGTAGTAAGCCAGTTAAACACTTTGATAGCAGAAGGTACCGCAATAAGCAACGTAAGCAACACGAACACAGAGCCCAGAAACGGATTAAGTCCGGTTACAAACATATGATGCGCCCAAACGAGGAATGCAAGAACGGTAATAGCAAACAAAGATCCTACCATTGCCATGTAACCAAAGATCGGTTTGCGGCTGTTAACAGAAAGGATTTCCGACGACATACCCATGGCAGGTAACAATATGATGTAAACTTCCGGGTGGCCAAGGAACCAGAACAAATGTTGGAACAGAATGGCGCTACCACCTTCATTTGGCAAGATTTTTCCCGCTACTACAATGTCACTAAGGAAGAAGCTGGTTCCAAGGTTCCTGTCAAACAGCAACAGGATGGCTCCAGATAATAATACCGGGAAAGAAAGTACTCCTAAAACTGCAGTAAAGAACAATGCCCAGATAGTTAATGGCATTCTCGTCATGCTCATACCTTTTGTACGCATGTTTAGGATAGTGGTGATATAATTTAAACCTCCCAGTAAGGAAGAAACAATAAACATTGCCATGGAAACCAGCCAAAGGTCCATTCCTATTTTACTTCCCATAGAGGCATCACCCAATGCACTTAGCGGTGGGTAAATCGTCCATCCGCCACTTGCCGGGCCGGTCTGAACAAATAAAGAAGACATCATGATAACTGAAGCAAGAAAAAAGAACCAGTAACTCAGCATATTCAACATCGGCGAAGCCATATCCCTTGCACCTATCTGCAGTGGAATAAGGAAATTGGCAAATGTGCCACTCAAACCTGCTGTTAACACGAAGAATACCAATACTGTTCCGTGCATCGTTACCAAAGCATAATAAAATTCGGGGTGAATTTTACCACCTTTAGCCCAGTGCCCTAAGATATCTTCCAACCACGGAAAGGTACTTTCTGGGTATCCAAGCTGCAAGCGGAATAACACAGAAAACAGCCCGCCAATAATGGCCCAGATGATACCAGTTATAAGAAACTGGCGTGCAATCATTTTATGATCCTGGCTGAAAACATATTTAGTAATAAAAGTCTCGTGATGATGGTGCTCGTGATGAGCTTCTACATGGCCTGTGTGGCCGTGTACATCTGATAAAGGAACTGCGCTGCTCATAATCTTAAATATTATTATAAAACCAATTAATTATTTTACTTTATTGTAGTTACCTGTGCCAGCGGCGTACTTGCTGCAGTTGTATCTGTTACTGCCGGAGCTCCAGGGGTTTCTGGCTTTTTGTTAAGTGTAATGTATTCGGGCGTTTGCGCAGCCAGCCATTTTTTATAGTCAGCTTCACTCTCTACAACAATAACACCTCTCATTGAAAAGTGGCCAGAGCCACACATCTGATCACAACTTATTTCGTATACAAACTCAGGATTGTTAGTCCTTATTTTCATTTCCTCGGTTGTATATAAAGGCGTAAACCACAATGTTGTAGGAATTCCAGGCACAGCATCCATTTTCATCCTGAAATGAGACAAACCAACGTCGTGTATCACATCCATAGCATTAATAACAAGTTTAATTGGTTTGCCTACCGGAAGGTGCATTTCTGTTGTATGAAGGTCATCCCAACTTTCTGCATCTTCAAAATCAACGCCTAAAATATTACCGGAAGGTTGGTTGTATAATTTATAGTTCTTCTTTCCCAAAACGCCATCTTTACCAGGATAACGCATTTCCCATGCAAACTGGTGACCGGTGATCTCTACTACTACTGAATCTTTTGGTGCATCATTGGTCATTTTAAACCAGTACTTTAATCCGAAAACTACAAGAACTGTTAAGAAGATAGCCGGTACTGTTGTCCATAATAACTCAAGCTTGGTGTTGTGCGGAAAATAAAATGCCTTTTTACCATCCTGTTCCTGGTATTTGTAACAAAACCAGAAAAGCAATACCTGGGTTATAACAAATACTACACCTGTTACAGCAATGGTAATGTACAGCATCAGGTCAATTTTTTCACCTTCTTTTGATGCAGAACCTTGCGGAAACAATGTTTTACCATAATACAATTCATTACAGTACCAAGCTCCAATAAGGCCCAAAACCAGGAATGCGATCAACATAAAACCATTGATCTTATTATTTTGCTTACGTGATTTTTCTTCACCTTTCAGCACACTTACATACTCACTTGCCTTTGAAATCTGAAAAATGACCACAAAAATCATAATGACTATCGCAACCAGAAAAATCTCCTTCATTTTATAAATTTTATATTTTTAAGACCTGCTCTAAAAGCGCTTTTTGATGCTTTTAGAAATCTACACACCGTTTTTTTATTATGCTATTTTATCAATGCAAAATTAATTTAAACATTTGCACCAGATGCATTTGTTTAATGTTTATGTGTGATGTATCATACTTTCTTTAAGGAACGGATGGTTTTTTGCCAGCAAAGAATGTTTACTGAAATAATTACCAACTCCCCACATGATTATTCCTATAAATAATGCTGCAACACCAAATTCAAAAGGCATCATCTTTGCGTGATCTTTCATTGTGCCTGGCATTACCATCTGGTAAAAATCTATCCAGTGGCCAAAAATGATCAATACCGCCATGAAAGTTACCATCGTCCAACTACGTTTTGTACTTTTCTTCATCAGTATCAACAATGGGCAAAGGAAATTTACGATCAGGTTAAAGAAGAAGATTCCCCTGTAAGGGCCCGGCTTATCAGCTGTTCCAATTCTTTCGATGAAATATTTTGTTTCTTCCGGCTGGTTACTATACCAGATAAGCATGTATTGAGAAAACCACAGGTACGTCCAGAACACAGAGAAGGCAAACATAAATTTACCAACATCATGTAAATGCTCTTCGGTAACATACTCCAGCTGGCCACGATTTTTAAGGTAGATAACAAACAGTGCCATTAGCGACAAGCCAGATACGAAGGTGCTGGCGAAAGTGTACCAGCTGTACATCGTACTGTACCAATGAGGATCAATACTCATTAGCCATAACCATGGAATAGTAGAGGCCACACTTAATCCGAAGAAAACTGTGAACAATGATGCCCAAACGGTATTTTTCCAGATCCATTTTTTTCCTGTTTCGTAATCCATAGGCCCGCTTTTATCAGTTTCAAGGCTTAAGCTTCTCATCTTACGGCCAAGCAACCACCACAATCCTACAGAAAGTACAGACCATATACTGAAGAACATTGGGTTTAAAAATCCCTTTTTACCATTCAAAATTTTATCATGAGATACAGCGTCTTTATCAAGCCAATGGTAGATATCTGTACGTCCTCCCCAAACGATTGCCATTAAAATAAGTAAAGTGATCACACCTAAAATAGGAACTACACTTGAAATTGCTTCGGGAACCCTGCGCATGGCAACCTGCCAGCCGCCCATTGCCATGGTAGTAACGCATAAGAAAAACATAGAAGCATTTACAGTTAATAACCAGTAAACGCTGTTTTGTAATAACACCGCCCAAAAACGGGTGCTGTCGGTATTTTCACCATGGCCTGCATGTGCAAACGGGTGAAACATAATGAAGCCGTACAACACTGCTATTACACCGGCGATGATCAAGCCCAACGTCCACTTTTTATAACTGCCCGGTAATTCAAAATTATGGTTCATCTAAACTTTATTTTGTGTGAATGCTTTTGATTAATTATGCTTTTTTTGCGGTGCTGTCTGCTTTAATTCCTGTACCAGTACTGTCTTTTGAAGCTGCAGCTGGTGTTGCTCCTGCTGCTGTTGCTTTTGGTTGAAGTGTCCTGATATACTTAATGATCATCCAGCGTTGCTTCTTACTTAATTGAGACGCATAGCTTCCCATCAGGTTCCTTCCATAATGGATAGAGTGAAACATGGTACCATCTTTCATATCTACATAAAGTGGCAACGTTAAATTGGCAATACCACCAATTTTTCCTGAAGTAGAGATAGGGCCATTTCCCGCTCCTTTTTCTCCATGACAAATAGCGCAATTAATATTGAACAGCCTGGCAGATTCTGCAAGGTCTGCTTTAGAGATCGTATCAATAGGATTTTTTACATTGGCACTTAAATTATAGCCAGTAGAGTCGTTGGGTAACGTGTAAGGAAATTCATCTCCTCTTTTTACAGTTCCTTGTACGGGGTTATTATCGTAAAATATCAGCCTGCCTTTGTTGGTAGGATCAGCAGTGAATATTAACGAATCCCGCTCCGCATAAGTTTCATACGCCCTGCTATAAGCCATATCCGGCATATAAATCTTACCTGGTTGACGCTTGCTTCCGCATCCAACAAAAGTGCTGGCTGCTGCTAAAATGAAAGCTGATATAACTGCAATTTTTTTCATTATTCTTAAACTCTTTTGTTAGGTCAATATATTTGTACCCCTTCCGTTAACCTTTCAACTAAATATTAATACCCTTTCTCTTCCCTGTATAATTTTTGTTCTCTGTCGTACCTGCCAAGCCACCATCCCGTTTCAGCCATTTGTACGTTTATCTCTTTTGCACCCGCACGCTCAAGAAAGCTCTGCACTTCAGTATCGTTTGTTTTGTCTGTGCATTCTATTGCCATTACAAAATGGTCATCGGTAGCCCTTGGGCTAAAATGATGCTTTTTCACGAATGGAGATAACTGGCACAAATAACAAAAGGTAAGTACCATGCCTACAGCCGAAAACAGTACAGTTAATTCGAATGTAATTGGAATCCATGCCGGCAAAGCAAAATGCGGTTTACCTCCAATATTCAGCGGCCAGTCTTTTGTAAATATCCAACTGATGCTGGTTAAAGCAGTAGTTGTTCCGATAATTGCATAAATAAAACCTGCCGTATGTAAACTCGTTTCGCGTATTCCCATTGCATGATCGAGGCCATGAACCGGGAAAGGAGTATACACATCATGGATCTTATAACCCGCTTTGCGTACATTCTTTACCGCCGGAAACAATACCTTCTCATCATCAAATGATCCTACTACAAATTTTTTCATTCCTCCAGCCATATTAATTCAAAATTTAAAATGCAAAATTTAAAATGCCATTAATGTGCATGCTCAACTTCTTCTATGTAAAACTTCTCTGCATCCGCCTTTTCAATATCCGTCATTTTCACTTTGTAATTTTCACCACTCGTTTTCAGTATCGCCTTTATCTCAGCAACAGCAATTACCGGGAAGTATTTTGCAAACAGGAAGAAGCAGGTAAAGAACAATCCGAATGTTCCGAGGTAAAACCCGATCTCATAAATACTCGGACTATAATAAGTGCTCCAGCTTGATGGCAGGTAATCACGATAAACAGAAGTAACGATGATAACAAAACGCTCGTACCACATACCTATATTTACGATAATGCTCATAAAGAAAGTAACCTGAATATTTCTTCTAAGCTTACGGCTCCAGAACAGCTGTGGCGAAACAACGTTACAGAACATCATTAACCAATAACTCCAGCCATAAGGCGAAAACAGGTTTGCACGGTTTTGGCTAAATGCATACCACTCGTAAGGATTTTGTCCGTACCAGGCAATAAACAACTCAGTTAAATAAGCGCAACCTACAATACTACCCGTTAAAACAATTACTTTATTCATGGCTTCAATATGGCCGAGGGTAATATAATCCTGCAATCCCATTACTTTTCTAACAACAATCAAAAGGGTTTGCACCATCGCAAATCCACTGAAGATCGCACCCGCCACGAAGTATGGAGGAAAGATCGTTGTGTGCCATCCCGGAACAATTGAAGTAGCAAAGTCAAAAGATACGATCGTGTGTACCGATAGTACCAGTGGTGTACTTAACCCTGCCAATACCAATGATAAAGATTCATGTCTTTGCCAGTGCTTGGTACTTCCCGTCCAGCCAAAAGACGCAACACCGTATAATAATTTCCTTAATTTAGTTTTAGCCCTGTCTCTAACCGTTGCCAGATCGGGTAACAATCCCGAGTACCAGAACAACAAAGACACAGTGAAATAAGTAGAGATCGCAAATACATCCCATAAAAGCGGCGAGTTAAAATTCACCCACAAAGGACCACGACTGTTAGGGTAAGGCAGTACAAAGAACGCCATCCATACACGGCCCATATGCCATATCGGGAACTGTCCCGCACACATTACCGCAAAAATTGTCATCGCTTCTGCCGCACGGTTTACACCCGTTCTCCAACCCTGGCGGAAAAGCAACAGGATGGCAGAAATAAGCGTTCCCGCATGACCGATACCTACCCACCATACGAAGTTGGTAATATCCCAACCCCAGCCAATCGTCTTGTTAAGGTTCCACTGGCCGATACCATAAGTAACCTCACGGTAAACGCTGTACACCCCAAAAAGGAGCAGCGCCACACTGATATAAAAGCCAATATACCAGAGCCTGCTGGGTTTCATCTCAATGGGACTTATAATATCTTCCGTAACCTGGTGATAATCTTTATTACCATCAACCAGCGGTTCCCTTTGTTGTGATTCGTATTTCAGTAATGACATATCTTCTTAGCTTTTAGCTATTAGCTGTTAGTTACTAGCCTGTTTTTTATTTTTCCGGCAACACATCTTTGTTCAACATCGTTGTGTCACTCACTTGTACTATTTGTTGGTTGCTCAGCGGTTTTTACTGCCCGCTTGTTTTACGAGTGTGCTTCCGCTGCTTTTTTCTCTTGCTTCTTTTCTCCATGCCCTTCCTCTTCAACTACACCCACATGCCTGTCTGTATTTCTAACTTTTGCCAGGTAGCTAACGTTTGGTAATACGTGCAGTTGTTCGAGCACATAGAAGTTACGATGCTCATTGGCCCTGTCTTTAGAAACTTCACTTTCCTTATCATTCACATTTCCGAAATTAATAGCATTGGTAGGACAAGCCTGCATACAGGCAGTTTTTACATTGCGAACAATGGTTGGGTCCTGGTTCTTTTTGGCATCCAGCTTACTATCCTGTAAACGTTGCACACAGAAAGAGCATTTTTCAATAACACCTCTTGAACGTACGGTAACATCCGGGTTCAATACCATCCTCGTAAGATCATCATTCATCTGCAATACTACCTCATCCATATCAACACCAATCAACGTATTTTGATTATCTGCAAAGCTATCAGCTCCGGTAAAATCAAGCCAGTTGAAGCGACGAACTTTGTAAGGACAGTTATTGGCACAATACCTTGTTCCGATACAACGGTTATAGGTCATCTGGTTCAAACCTTCCGAGCTATGATTGGTTGCAGCAACCGGGCAAACGTTTTCGCAAGGAGCGTTATCGCAATGCTGGCAAAGCATCGGTTGAAAAACAACATCCGGATTTTTTACATCACCTGTAAAATAACGGTCTATACGCAACCAATGCATTTCATGCGCCCGCTGCACCTGTATTTTTCCTACAACACTAACATTATTTTCTGCTGTACAGGCAACTACGCAGGCACTGCAACCAGTACATGTATTAAGATCGATGCTCATTCCCCATTTGATGCCGGGTTTGGCAAAATCAGGATATATAGTTGCATCTCTTCTAAAATCAGTTTTTCCTTCTGCCATCAACACAGTTCTTTCGTGCCTTGGTTCTTCCAGCAATGCTTCCGGATTAGCCAAAAAGCTCTTTAGGTTGGTTTCAAACAGGATCGGCCTGCTTTCTGAGGATCCATGCACCTGGGTTTGAGCCAAAGGATACTCTTCACCCATTTTAGATGCTGTGGCAACTGCGATATTTTGGATAGTAGTACCATCAAAAATACCTAATGGATAAGCATTTTTACCGGCGCCGGTTGCAGAACGGCCAATGCGTTCAATAGACAGGTCTTTGTTTGCACTCTGCCTTCCGTAACCTACTGCAATTGCGATAGTGGAAGTATTAAGGCCTGGTAAGATCAATACAGGTAAGATTATTTCTTTTCCGTTTACGACAACTTTAATAACAGGCTTCTCAGGGTGCACTTCGTAATCATCTGCCTGCTTTTTACTATCAGGATTTGCTACATCTATACCCACCAGTGTTTTAGCCAGTTCGGGCCCAACCATAGCATAGTTGTCCCAGGTTACTTTAGAGATTGGATCCGGTAACTCCTGCAACCATGGGTTATTGGCTTGTGAACCATTGCCTACAGAAACTTTTTGGTAAAGCAACACTTCAATATTTCCTCCCTTTATTTCTCCAATCTTCGCAGAGGCGTTAGATACAGAGGAACCATTAAATGTACCGGCACCAACGGTAAGAGTAGATTCTATAACGCCATCCTGCAGGGCTTTGTCCCAAAGATCAGTTGACCCCAATTTAGCTGTCCAATAATTTTTTAGATAAGTGGCATAGTCTGTAGCTCCGGAAACTGTTACTACAGGAGCAACCGGTGCAGACGTGCTATCAACTGCCGCCGGTGCAGCCGCTATGGAAGTTTGCGTTGCACCCGTCCATTTTATTAAAGAAGTTTGAAATTCCCTTGTTTTAAATAATGGATTGATGATGGGTTGGATAAGGCTGATAAAACCAGTTTTTGGTTCAGCATCTCCCCAGCTCTCTAACCAATGATGAGAAGGAATTATGTATTTACATTGTTCGGAAGTTTCATCTAATGTTGAATTAAACGAAATGCTCAGGGGCAATTTGGCAATTGCATCTCCCAGTTTCTTTCCGTCAAAATAGGAATAAACAGGATTGCAATCGTATACAAGCAAAGCGCCAACAGCACCTGCAGTAATATCATTTGCCAGTTTTACCATATCGGCATCTATTCCTTTACGGTAGTTGGAAGTAATTGCCCAGTTTATTGTTGTGCCGTTTGCACCGATAGCCTCGTTGATGGCATTTACAATGATCTGAATATTTACATCGTTGCTGCCGCAAACAACTAATGCAGCGCCTTTGCTGGCTGATAATACAGCGGCAGTTTGATCAATTGCTTTAGTGAGCATAGCGTCTAGTGAAGGAGCAGCTACTCCACCTCCCAGTTTTGCCAACAATGCCAAAGCGATAGCGCCGGTTTGAGATGGCTTGTGTGTATACCTGTCATCGGCATTGCTACCGGTTAGGCTCAGCATACTTTCAAAATGAATATGACGGCTTAATTCCGGTTTGTCATTTTTTACTTTCCTGTTAATTGAATATTGCTTGCTGAATTCTACAGGGCTAAGCCATGTTCCAAGGAAATCTGCTCCAAGGCTTACAATTGTTTTTGCTTTGTCAAA
This sequence comes from Ferruginibacter sp., assembly GCA_031411955.1. Taxonomy (GTDB): domain Bacteria; phylum Bacteroidota; class Bacteroidia; order Chitinophagales; family Chitinophagaceae; genus Ferruginibacter. The sequence continues at coordinate 17,105 of JANOCC010000021.1, read as the reverse complement.
ATGATAAGAAGGCAAAGCTCTTTTACCATAACTGGATTCGTTTGCCAATAACATACCGCTGTGGCTTACAGCATCATATTGTATGTGACGGCTTCCGGGATATTTACCCAAAAACTGGTTAATGATCTGTAAAGTAGATGGGGAGTGAATGGTAGAAGTTAACAAAACCAAAGGTTTTCCACCTAAAGATGCCATTCCATCAGCCACCATTTTGTCGAAAGCATCAAAGCTGCTTACTTCTTTAAAGTTGGCGCCATCTTTCTGAAGTGGATGACGTAACCTGGTAGTATCATAAAGATCCAGCACTGAAGCCTGGGTCTGTGCATTGGTTCCACCATTAGTGATAGTAGAAAGTTCATTTCCTTCTATCTTGATTGGCCTTCCGTCTCTTTGTTTTACAATAACACTGATGGCATCTCCACCATTAACATAAGTAGACGCAAAGTAGTTTGCTACACCGGGAATCACATTGTCTGGCTTCTGCAAATACGGAACCGCCTTGCGTACCGGCATCTCGCAACTGGCTGCGATGGCTGCAGCGGCAGTACTAAATCCAAGATATTTCAAGAAATCCCTGCGGGGAGTTTTACCTTCCAGCAAACCTTCTTCTTTCAATTCTTCAATTGGAAGTAGCTCTTCTTTAAACTCATGTTCAGTAGCCTGCTTAAAAGCATCAGACTGATTAAGTTCACCAAAATTCTGCCAGTACTTTTTTTCCATATTACTATTTGAAAATTCTAAAATTTGAAAAATTGAAAACCAGCTTATGCCGTTATTTTCATCTTTTTAATTAATAGTGACATTTCTGACACTCAGTTCCGCCAATTTTTTCTACTGTTACGCTATCCAGTTTATGATTCTTGATATCATTGTGGAATTTCTCATAAATGCTGTAGAATTTGTTTCCTTCGCCAGTTTCTTTGTTGTAGAAATCAACTTTGCTTTCGCGGTGGCAATTGATACACCATCCCATACTTAATTCAGAGAATTGGTAAACTTCAGGCATTTCCTGGATGTTACCATGGCATGTTTGGCATTGCTGCTTACCCACTTTAACGTGCTGGCTGTGGTTAAAATAAACGTGATCGGGCAGGTTATGCACCTTTACCCATTCAATTGGCCTGGCGCCATCGGGAATACCATCCTTATTATTATCCGGATTGTATTGTTTGGTATCGGGGTTCCAGCCAGCGTAAGAGTATAATTTTTTGATCTCTTCGGTTCCATTTACGGTAACACCGTTTTCTTTGATGATGGGATCGCCTTTATATTCTTTAATTCCCATATGGCAGTTCATACAAACATTTACAGAAGGGATGTTGGCATGTTTGCTATCCTGTGAACCACCATGGCAGTATAAACAGCTGATCTGATTGGCGCCGGCATGTACTTTATGAGAATAATAGATCGGTTGTTCCGGTTGATAATTTTTCATTCTTCCCAATCCAATAGCAGCGCTGATCGTCATATAGCCTCCTACGCCAAAAAGTACCAGTACAGCAGCCATCAGGTAGGTCTTATTACGATAAAAAGGAACAGGTTCTCCACGGTATATTCCGTCTTTTTCATCGGTTAATTTCCTTAAGTTACTGTTTACCTGTAATAATATAAAGGCAACGATTGCCAGCACAAGTGTAAGAATTCCAAACAAAAGCGAATTATCAGAAGCAGGTTGGCCTGGCGCAGCACCATCCGGTGTTTTTACCGGCGGTACATAGTCGTCTACATACTTCATAATACCATCAATCTCGTCCTTTTTCAGATTTGCAAAGGCAGTCATGATCGTTGGCTTCCACTTTGCTTTTAACGCAGTTGCATATGGATCGTTAGTTCCGCTTGGGTTAGCAACCCACTGGTAAAGCCACTCTGGGTTTGGTATTCGGGAACTCCAGCCTTTTAAAGCAGGGCCGGTATAATCGGCATCGGGCTTATGACAGTTGGCACAATTTGCTTTAAAAAGTGCTTCACCATCGGCAGCTGAAACAGTATTATTAATTGAAACAAGTAGAATTAGAAGCAGACTTGCAAAAGCTTTGTTAATGATTTTTCTATAGCGACTCATACTTTTATCGGGGCTAATGTGGAAAAATATCCTGGTTTGGTTGCAAAAATAAGGTAGGATATTGACATAATATCAACATTTGTTAATTTTTTTTTTCCTTATCTGACGTGTGTTTCAACGATTTGTGATGTATTGCATATTAACATTGTCATGTATTTGTAACCAAATTCTTTTACCTGTTTTCTCTGAAAAAAATCAAATTATATCACAATGTTTTCCTCATTTTTGCAACATGTTTAAAAAATTGCAGGATAAATGGAAGGTAAATGGGTTGAACCTGCTGCTCATTTTGTTCACTTTTGCAATTGGTGGAAGTTTATGCGGATATGCCGGCCGTAAAATCCTGATATGGACGAACCTGGAAAAAAATCTGCTTTGGTTCATTCTTTATATAATACTTATAACGATATTATGGCCGGTATGTGTGTTATTGGTTAGTTACCCGTTTGGCCAATTTGCTTTTTTTAAAAGATACCTGCAGAGGATATGGAATAGAATGAAGGGCAAAAAAAACCAAACAAATAACAGGGTTCCCTTAATAAGGATTGCTATTTTTGCCAGTGGGGCAGGCAGTAATGCCGAAAAAATCATTGGTCATTTTAATAGCAGCAACAGCGTAAAGGTGGCGCTTATTATAAGTAACCGCCCAAAAGCCGGGGTGCTACAGATAGCCCGCAACAATAACATAGAAACTGATGTTATTACATCGCAACAGCTACAGGATAGCGATACCTTTATCGCTTCCTTAAAAGCACATAAAATTGACTTTTTAATACTTGCCGGTTTTTTATTAAAAATTCCCCCTGCGTTGGTTCAGGCTTATCCTAAAAAGATCATAAACATTCATCCGGCGCTGCTACCTGCCTATGGCGGAAAAGGAATGTATGGTATGCATGTGCATGAAGCGGTGATAGCCAGCGGCGACAAACAAAGTGGCATCAGTATTCATTATGTGGACGAATTGTATGATCACGGTGAAATAATTTTCCAGGCAACCTGTGATATCCTGCCCAAGGATAATCCTCAGAGCCTGGCAGAAAAGGTACATCAACTGGAACATGCCCATTACCCGGCAATAATTGAAGCTGTTGTAAAAAAGCAAAATCCTGGTTAAAATAATACTTATCCCCGCTGGTTTTAAAATTCTTGCTTAATATTACCTGCTAAAATCATTCTGCATTTGCGTTCTTTTTTACTTTTCTTACTGGCTTTTATGTTATCCCCGCCTTTGCAGGCTCAACTTACCGTTAGTGGCACCGTTTACGACAGCAGCAAAGTTAACTATGTAGAAAATGTGAGGGTTGTTAGCACTGGGGGGCTGTTTACCGTAACAGACAGTATGGGCCGGTACAGGATACTTACTTCTGATAAAGATTCCCTTATATTTTATTATAATAACAAACCCACTCAAAAATTCATTGTAAAGGGTATTTCAGATCCGGACCATTTTGATATTTCCCTTCGCCTTACTATTAAAGGCAAATACAGCATGCTTAAAGAGGTTACCGTTTTTTCGAAATCTTACCGGCAAGATTCATTGGAGAACAGAATGGCTTATGCTGATATATATGACTATACAAAGCCTACTATACAATCCAGCATGGGAAGCAATGGTGTACCCGGAGCCGACATTAATGAGCTGATCAATATTTTCAGGTTCAGAAGAAACAAACGGCTAAAGGCATTTCAACTGAGGTTGGAAACGCAGGAACAGGAAAAGTATGTGAATTACCGTTTCAATAAAATAACAGTTAAACGGATTACGGGGATGGAGGGCCCTTTGCTGGATACCTTTTTGGTTTGGTATCGCCCCGAATATGAATTTACCCGCAATAGTGATGAAATGTTATTCACGCAATACATCCTGAGTGCTTATTACCAGTTTCAAAAGCTGCTGTATGTTCCGCCTGCCAAAAAAGAAGATGTAGAAAACTAACCACGCAATCCGGGTTTGCTTTCTCATTTAACATCCAACAAAATATAACATTCTGTTGTTTATAATGCTGGTGGGGTATAAGTAAATTTGCAGTACAAAAATATAGTATGGAATATAATCATTTAACAGCAGAAGAGGAATATGTGATCCTTCGCAAAGGAACTGAACGTGCATTTACCGGTGAATATACCAATAACAAGGAGGGAGGAACTTATGTTTGCCGGCGCTGTGATGCTCCGCTTTACCTGTCTAAAGATAAATTTGATTCTCGCTGTGGTTGGCCAAGTTTTGATGATGAAATTGCAGGAGCCGTAAAGCGTGTACCCGATGCCGATGGCAGCAGGGTAGAGATCATATGTGCAAACTGCGGTGGCCACCTTGGGCATGTTTTTACCGGCGAACGTTTTACGGAAAAAAATACCCGGCATTGTGTAAATTCAATTTCCATGAAGTTTATACCGGAATAATGCAGCACATGCCTGCTCTATTCATTTAGCCTTGCTTCTTCCAGATCAAGTTCATGTTCTTTATTCCTTAACAATTCATCGGAATAACTGTGATCCTTGTGTAGTTTCTGTAATACTTTTCGCCTTACACCTACCAGTTCAATCAGCATGCTACGATACTTTGGTAAAAAGGACGGGCTGCTGGCTTCACCCTCTTCGTTCAATAATTTCTTATTGGAAATCTCTATCATTCTTACATATCTTTCTTTAATGCGGTTATAAGCATCAATTGTATTTATTTCTTCTTCGTAGTTGTCTGTTAAATGTTGGAGAGTGGCTTCTGCCAACCTTAGTTTAATAGAGAGTTCCTGTTCTTGCTCATTCTCACCTGTATCTTCGATCTTCAACTTTTTAATAACCCAGTTCAAGCTGAGGCCCTGCAATACGAGGGTAATAAATATCACAACAAATGTGATAAACAGCAATAGGTTCCGGTAAGGGAAGGCTTCTCCATTGCTAAGGGTTAAAGGAACAGCGAGGGCTGCCGCCAATGAAACAACGCCTCTCATTCCACTCCATCCTACCAGAAAAACTGGTTTCCAACCGGGGTTCGGTTCTTTTTCCCGGATCTTTTTACTGATCATCCTGGGAATATAAGCTGCGGGAAAAACCCAAACGATCCTTATAACTATGATCACCAGGCTGATGATCACTGAATAAAAAATAGCATCAGCAATAGAGTATTCTCCTAATCCTGCAATTATCTGCGGTAGTTGCAAACCAATAAGTATGAAAACAATACCGTTCAGTAAAAATGTAAGTGTTTGCCAAAAAGCGTATACCTGTATCCGTGAGTTATAAGTAAATAATTCATGCGAGCGGTAACTGAGAAACAAGCCTCCACTTACCACAGCAAGTACCCCGGAAAAATGAAAGTGTTCTGCAGCTATGTACATTAAATATGGAGAGATAAGTGTTAATACGGTATCAATGCTACCTGTTGTAGGTAAGCAACGGTGAGCGTATGAAATAATGAAAGCTATAGCAACTCCTATAAGGATTCCCATGGCCACTACCATAAAAAAATCCGTTCCCGCTTTCCATACGTTGAATTGACCGGTAATGATTGCAGCCAGTGCAAACCTGAACACGATTAATGATGAAGCATCATTCACCAGGCTTTCTCCTTCTAAAATGGTAACAACTCTTTTAGGAACTTTTATGCCCTGCAATACAGAGGTTGCTGCAACAGCATCAGGAGGTGAAATAATTCCTCCTAACAAAAAGCCAAAAGCCAATGGAAAATTTGGTATGATGGCGTTGGCCACAAAAGCAATGGCAGCAGAACTAAATATTACCAATCCAAATGAAAGTAAACTGATAGGCCGCTTTAATCTCCAGAAATCTTTCCAGGATGTGTACCAGGCTGCTGCATATAAGAGTGGTGGAAGAAAGATCAGGAATACCATATCCGGACTTAAACTGATCACCGGCATTCCCGGAAGAAATCCGATCAGCAATCCGGCAATTACTAAAAATATCGGGTAAGATATCCTTAGTTTTTCTGCCAGCATAATAAGCATGGAAACTGCAAACAACAGCGTAAGAACGATCAAAAGATTATCCTGCAATATGTATAGTTATGTGATGAATGAATCGATCTTAATATTTCAATAATCTCCCAACGGTTTCTCCCAGCCTTGAATAAGCCATAAAATTCTTTTCCAACTCAATATTAAAAGGGATGGGCGTATCCAGGCTGGCACAGCGCATAATGGGAGCATCCAATAAGTTATAACAATGCTCTGCTATCCAGGCGGATATTTCTCCACCAATACCGCCGGTAAGGCAATCTTCATGGAGTATCAGTACTTTGCCTGTTTGCTCTACAGATCTTCTTATGGCATCATAATCCAATGGCAACAGCGACCTCAGGTCCAGTATATCTATAGAAACCTGTGGATTATTTTTAGCGTAATCCAGCGCCCAATGTACACCGGCACCATAGGTAATGATGGAGATATCTTCTCCTTCATTTACACGTTTTGCCTTACCAATTTCTATTTCATAATACACATCGGGAACATTGCCGGTTATACTTCTATACAGTGCTTTGTGTTCAAAAAACAAAACAGGGTTAGGGTCATTGATGGCTGCTATCAACAAGCCCTTGGCATCCGCGGGTGTAGATGGATATACAACTTTTAACCCGGGAGTATGAACAAACCAGGCCTCATTGCTCTGGCTATGAAAAGGGCCGGCGCCAACGCCACCACCTGTTGGCATCCTGATCACCACATCTGCGTTTTGACCCCACCGGTAGTGTATCTTGGCCAGGTTATTTATGATCTGGTTAAAACCCACAGTTACAAAATCGCCGAATTGCATTTCCATCACTGATTTATATCCTTCCAGGCTAAGGCCGAGCGCTGCACCCACGATGGCACTTTCGCACAAAGGTGTATTGCGAATACGTTCCTTACCAAATTTTTCAACAAAGCCTTCTGTAACTTTAAACGCCCCTCCATATTCTGCAATATCCTGCCCCATCAAAACGAGTTCAGGATATTTTTCCATCGATTGTTCCAGTGCATCGCTGATGGCGTTTATAAATTTTTTCTCTTTAAAAGGCTGGTCATTTAATTGTTGCTGTGAGATGCTGTTGTCTATTTTCAGCATATGATCATCGCTTACCGCTTTTCTTTCACAATATACATCTGTCAATTCCTCATCTGTATCTGCAACTATTTTTTCTGCCACAAAACCAGCCTGTAATTCTGTTTCTATATAGTTTTTTGTTTCGCCCTTTATAGTAATTATATCATCAGCAGAAATAACTTTCTCTTCCAGCAACCATTGTTCATAATTTTTAATAGGATCTTTCTTTTCCCACTCTTCAAATAAATTTTTGGGTACGTATTTTACACCACTTGCTTCCTCATGCCCACGCATCCGGAAAGTAATACATTCTATTAGATAAGGTTTTTGATTTTTAATGCAATAGTCCCTTACGCCTTTGATGGTATCGTATACCGTAAGAATATTATTTCCGTCTATCTGTACTGCTTCAATACCATATCCAACAGCTTTATCCACCAGGCTTTTACAGCGGTATTGCTCACTTGTGGGTGTGCTTAATCCATACCCGTTATTTTCAATGATAAAGATCACAGGAAGGTCCCACACGGCAGCAGTATTTAAAGCTTCGTGAAAATCACCTTCGCTCGTACCGCCGTCGCCGGTAAATGTAAGCGATACCTTATTCTCTTTTTTTAATTTGTATGCAAGGGCAACGCCATCTGCTATTGCCAGTTGCGGGCCCAGGTGAGAGATCATTCCGCAAATATGATGGTCTTTATTTCCGAAATGAAAACTTCTTTCCCGTCCTTTGCTGTAACCATCTTTATTCCCCTGCCATTGCCTGAAAAGTTTATGAAGCGGCATTTTACGAGATGTAAAAACACCCAGGTTCCTGTGTAACGGCATTATCCATTCATCCTGTTGCAAAGCCATCGCAGCACCAACAGAGATTGCTTCCTGGCCGATACCGCTAAACCATTTTGAAATTTTACCCTGCCGTAAAAGCACAAGCATTTTTTCTTCTATCATCCGTGGAAGCAGCAAACCCTTATATAAATCTATCAATTCGTTGTTGGTAAAGTCTTTCTTTAAAAATTCCATGGCACAAATTTCTACCTATTTAACCAAACAACAAAGGGGTACTGTATTTTTTTATTGTATCACGTTTCCATGGCAGTTAAAGATTATCTGACGATAACCCGCAAGGTGGTTTCGTTCCCTTTTTCATCATATATGTACAAGAGATATATTCCTGCAGAAATAGAAGCACCCGGTTTTAAGGAAATGATGCTGTTGCCATTCCTGATATGTATGACGCTATTGTAAACGGGCTGACCGAGGCTGTTAACCAACTTACAATTATATTCTCCATTTTCCTTGTTGGTAAAATGAATTTGAATCGTTTTGTTCTCTACCGGATTGGGATAAATGTCAATACCGGATTTCATATTTTCTTTTGTTGAATCATTGATTGGCAGGCTGCTGTTTTTACTGTATTCAAATCCTGCAGGTATTTGCTGCAGTGATTTCACCAATTTCTTTTTAAACAGCACATAAAAGCGGTTGCCCGCGTAAGATCCGGGATCATTATTTATTAAGATATTTACAAAACTACTATCGGTTAGGCTTAGTTGCGTATTTGTTTGCAAATAACGATCTGCCAGCCAGGCTGTTAATCCTGTTGACTGCATATTCTTAACGGCAAACCTTAATTGGTAATTCTGTTTTCTAAGATTGCTGAGCTGATAATAAATTGTATCAGTGTTGCTTACCGGCCTTCTTGCTTCAACTGCCAGGTGTTGGTTATTTCTCATTAATCCAAAATTTTCTCCGGCATTACTGATCTTATGTGCATCATCTTTATCAACAGCATTTGCAAACATGGGATCAAAAACCACTGCATTTCCATCTGCCAATACTCCATTGGCTGTAAATAATGATGCACGGAAAAACTGCCTGCTTAAAGTTGGCAATGATGTTCTGTTTACAAGCCGGTTTGATGATTCTTTGCAATCCTCTGAGAATGTTACAGAACCAGCCAGCCCGGATGATCTAACGAAAAATGCCTGCCCGCTTTGAATGAATGGAGATGGTACGCCGGCAGGATAATACGCTGTACCACCAGCAGTAGGTTCATAATTATTAGCAGCAGATAAAGTTTGGTATCCGCCAGAATTAAACGAACCAGCCAGCAACGGGTCCCAAACAGTAACGTTGTTATCCAGGTTTACAAACAAGCCGTTATTCTTCATGTAAACAAGGTTGATAGAAGAAGCGTAAGGATTGCCAACAGATTCCAGTTTTGTAGGCTGAACAGTTGTAATAGGAGGCGGCGCTGCGGGTTGGTACAAGGTGCCTTTGCTGCGTAGATTTGTAGGTACGGCATCCTGGGTAAAACCAGTTACCGACCTGTCGCCTCTCACATATACCATATATCCTTTTTTATCATTCAGTAATCCCGCTGTGCTGGAAACACCTGTCCATGCATTGGATACATAATCATAATATTTCATGGAAGGCAACAAGGTTGTAGCGTCAAATCCGGTACCCGTTCCCGTTATCCAGGTACCATATCCTGCTGGAGTTGCCCCGTTTTCCTGCCAGGATTCAAAGATCGTTTGCCCAACTGTAGGTGTTGCAAGGAACTGCCACGATTTCAGATGCCGTCCATCCGCTACCAAACCTGTATTGATGTAACGTTCCACTGTTGCTTTTCCGGAAATTATATTTCCGGAAATAACTGCAACATTTGCAGTGGCAGTTTGTGTAGAAAGCAAAACCAGGTTATCGCCTGTAAACAATGTTTTTCCGGTGGCGGCTCCAAAAGAAAGCTCCCTGCTAATGTTTAGCGACTCGCCGGGTAATGATGAGATGCTTACATCGTTGCTAACGGTGAAATTCTTAATGCTGTTACCTGTGAATATAGCGCCAGATAGTTGTTGCACGGCAGCGCAGTTTCCGTTTACCTCTACTGATCCTGTTATAACGCCAGCCTGTATAGTATTTATCCCCGCTACATCTGCATATAAGCCACCACTTACCTTTATTGTACCCAAATTTGTAAGCACTGCGCCTGATTGAACTATCAGGTTACTTACCTGGTAAGATTCCCCGGTAGAAATAATTGGTTGTGCTGCCGGTACATTAGAAATAAAAGCGTTTATCTCTGTTGTATTAGGAACGATTCCATCGCTCCAGTTACCAGCATCGTTCCAGTTGCTGCTGTTGGCACCAGTCCAAATATTTACTTTGGTTACTTCGTCTGCACCAATATCTGTAAGAAAAGGGCTGGTAATACTCCTGCTATCTCCATCATAATCTGTTACCAATAAAATACCGGCATTATTTCCTCCGCTTGCTGCAGCGCAGTTGCCCAAAGGCGCAAGGTGCAGGAAATCTGCACTAGCACCGGTTGTGGATATAAAGGCAGGGAGCGAACTTACCGACAGGTTGTCCCTTAACGTTACCCTTGCTTTATAAGCTGTAAGCGTTTGATCGCTATTGGTTCCGTCATAATAAACAAGTTTTTGAGCAGAGGCTGTTCCCGCATAAAACAAGTTGTTATTGGAAGCGCCGTTGTACGCAGCCAGGCTGGTATTGCTTCTCCAGTAGGCTACTGTTCGGCCAGAAGTGCCAGGTGTAGATATGTTGCTAAGTATATTATTGCGCAGGTTTAACGCTGTTGCCGCATCAGCAAATATGGCTGCTGTGGAAAACTGCGCCCCGCTTCCGGTAGTGTTCAGGTGTATGCTGTTGTAAAAAACTTTAGCATCACCTGCAGTTGAAAATATTTTTATACCCGCAATACAAGGCACCGTTGTATTACCGATAGGAGCCCGCAGGTCACCGATGTAGTTGTTGGCATAGGTTATACTTCCGGCTAGTGCCGTATGATTGTTTATTCCATATACCCTGCTGCCGGCTTTACTACCGGAAAGATCATATATTTTATTTCGTAGAACAGATACGATGGAAGATGGATGCCCGTTATCCAAAAACACCCCGGTTATGATACCTATGTTGTTTGTGGACGAAAATCCATTCAACCTGTTGTTATCTATAGTAGTTTGGGTTGTATTGGCTAGCGATGGCAGGTAAGCAGAAATACCATAAATAAAACCTCCCGCTCCCGACGATACGATCGTATTTATAGTATTGTTGAACACAGTAAATTGACCCGAACTACCTCCTGTGCTTAAACTTATACCCTCCACATCTCCCTGCGATGTTATGTTAGTAATGCTGTTAGCAGAGCATGTAGCCGTTCCCGTCATAGTAGAAATCTCGATACCCACAGCTCCACCGGTGCCATAGGTCCAGTTACCCAGTGTATTTCCTGTTACGCTTAACTGGCATGGGTTTCCATTGAAGAAAGTATATATACCATAAAAGTCTGAATTAAATCCTGTGGCAGCTGTAACATTGGAAAAACTATTGTTGCTGATGTTAACTTGTGAGCCCGTTGCCGAACTCATAACGCAATGAACCATATGGTACTGCGAGGTACCAGTTGCCGTTACTGTTCCTACAATTTGATTGTTATTGATCAGGAGTTGCCCGGTAGAGGCTATAGAATAATTAGTAAAAATAAAGTACAGGTCTCCGGTTGTAAAACGGAAACTGAGGTTGGTAAAAGTGTTGCCGCTTATAGTTGATACATTATTAGCCGAGGTTGCTCCTGTAAACCTTATCAGTCCTCCACCAACACCATTCTGTGTTCCAAAAAAGCTTCCCCGGAAATCATTATTCTGGATGTTGCTGATGGCAGTACCTGTATTGGTAGCGTTTATTCCGTACAAAAAACTGGCGTTGTCCACGGTTGCATTTAACCAGTTGGTTGCAGCGGTACCAAATGAGTTGCTGTTGATATTTACCGATGCTGTAGCTCCGAACATTAGCCCGGAGCTTTCAATACCTGTTACCAGCACCGACCTGCAGGACATCGTCCAGCCGCGTAGTATATTATTAGTGATACTCAGCGACGCTCCGGAATTAGTGCTGATGATTCCTTTGAACAAAGTTGATATACCAATATTTATCGGATTGAGCGTGCCTGCATTAGAGAGTAAACCCCCAGACAGTGCATATCCCAACTGAATATTATCTGCAGTAGCATTTCCGATAATATTATCAGCAAGGGTATAATTACAAAATCCTGCTACACTGATTCCCGTAAATGCCGGTGCCATAGCAGTGTTAGTGCCAGAAGCTAAAATACTTCCAATCTTATTATTTTGAACAATAGAACTACCTAAACAGGCGGTACGTATACCCACTACCGTTCCTCCGCTTCCTGTTGTTACCGCATAAATGGAATTTGTTCCCGTTTCAGACCCAATGGTGTTTCCGGCATTTGCCCCCACATTTACATTTCCGCTCTCAACATATATCCCGCAAAAAATACCATACAGTGTTGCAGCACTGCTGGAAGTATATACAGCGAAACCTGCTACTGTATTGCCGTCAATATTAGATTGTGCACCGTACAGGTCACTCACGCCAATTCCAACATATCGTATGCCAACCCCTGTTCCGGCTACCGAATAAGACGCAGGAAAGCCTGGTAAGTCTATACTATTTCCGATCATATTGGTGGTGCCGGTACCGGAAGCATTTGCAAATCCAATAATATTATTATTAATGTTGTATCCCGAACCACTCGTTATATAAATGCCAAAATGAATTCCTACCACTGTGTAAATACGCGTGGCTGTTTGATAAAAGCGATTACCCGAGATCGTCCATCCGCTTGTGTTATTATTTATATAAATGCCGTGTGAATCATTAAGCGGATTAAAATAATTGAAAATATTATTATTCAAAATGCTGATGTTATCATTTTCTTTTCCGGCTGTGCCGGCTGAATAAATCCCATTGTTGGAAAAACCTCCGGCCTCGCTTATATCATTATTCTCAATCGAATTCAAATCATTGCCTGTGCCTGTGCCTGCAGTACCAAACACGATGGTTCCGCTGAAATTGCTTACCCGTTGCCCCTTAATCATACAGAATTTAAGAGTATTGCGTTGCGCATCATTAATGAATTGAACTGTAATACCTCCGGAAGTGTTGGAAATACCAAGCGATTTTACAGCACCGGCACCGCCTTGCCTTCCATCAAATGAAACGTAATTGGCAGCATTTAAACTTATAATTGGGTTTGCACTCGCTCCTGTAATCAATGGCGTTGACGTTGCAGATGGCCTGATGGTTAGTGTTTTTACGGCACTGGCATCTGCATGAAATAAAACAGAGATTGGAAATGTTTCCGAAGGATAACTGTTATTTATCAATTCAAAAACTACGGCACTGTTTAAAGCGCAGGCGGTATTATAAGCGTTTACCGCTGCCGTTAGTGTAGCAAAATTTCCTCCCACACCCACAGTGTACAAACCGGATAAAGTATAAGATACTGTATAAATATTGGGGCTCGTTGGTGCTGTACTTACAGCATTAACTGAGGTAGCAACCAGCCCCACCGATGGATTTGAATTTACATTTGGAAAGGCCACAATATCTTGTGCAATGAGGTAATAGGATACTGTATCGCCACCGGTTATGCCGCCCATATCTCCTGCTACTATAGTAAAAGTCCAGATACTGTTGGTAGCTGTACCTGCTGTATTGGTTCCAAGCTGGGAGAACCAGCTACCAGAATTTTTTCTGTAGTAAATCCTTGGACGATTGCCTCCGCTTAAAGGTACTCCCGTGGCATCAGTAATAATAACTCCTGTAATAGAAATATTTCCTGTTGTACACGAGGGTGTTGTTATAGCGGCATAAGTAATAACCGGAGGATCGGGCTCACTGAGAATGCCTTCCAATTCATCAGCTCCAATATCCGGGCCGGTTCCGGTTCCTGTATAACCTGCATTGCCTTGCCTTACCTGGCTATCAAAATCATCAGTATAAGTTGCAATATTAACGGCACGGCTTTCTGCAAGCGTTTGAACAGCTGGATTCAGGTGCAGGAAATTTGCTGATGCCCCGGATAAGCTAAGGAAAGAAGAAAGTTCTGTATAAGAGGAGGACTCCCTCGTAGCGCCAACCCTGGTTTTAAATGCACCCAGTGTTTGGTCGCTGTTGGTGCCGTCAAAATAAATAAGATTAGTTGCGGAGGGTACACCGGCATAATAAATATTATTATTTGAACTGGTTGCATAGTTATTCAACTGCGGACCACTTCGCCTATAGGCCACCGTTAAACCCGATCCGTTTGCAGTTGACCTATTGATAACGATATTGTTTCTGATAGATGCAGCCATGCTGGTTGCTGTACCACTTACCGTTAAGAAAATACCGGAGCTTCCAAAATTGGCTCCTGCCGAAGTTGCATTTAGATAAATCGTATTGTAATAAACATTCAAATTACTGAGTGCTGCTGCTGAAAGTATGTTTAGGCCCTTCACAGCATTGGTATTTGTTGCAAATGGCGCTTCAAGGTTTCCAATAAGATTATTATAAATATTAAATGTTCCGGTTGACGCTGTTACCACTTCTATTCCTGATACAGAACCGTTTGTATTGCTGCAATTAAGATCATATACTTTATTTTTAAATAGATTAGCCGTACTCATGGATAACATTCGGATAGCAACAACAAGGCCCGACGCGGAAGAATTAAACCCGCCGATAATATTACTTCCTATATTAAAACTGGTTACGTTAACGGCACCTGTATAAATACCAACTAACGAAGCTGTTGAACTACTATTGGTAATATTAGAAATTGTATTGCCTGTTATAGACATTTGTGTTGCGGTACTACTTTGAATAGAAACTCCCGTAATAGATCCGCTTCCTGTAATATTACTTATGGTATTTCCAGAAACAATGCTGTTACTCCCGCCCCTGGTAGCCGTGATAAGGGAAGCGATAGAAGTGCCCACATTCCAGTTATTAAAAATATTATTGCTGATGGTTTTAGTAGGACCGCCAGTTGCAGCTCCTTCATTTAAATAACAACCGTCTACAATGGAAGCGTCCACAATAATTACATTAGAAAAATTATTTCCGGTGAAGTTCATCGAGTTACCCGCAGAAGATGTACTGGAAGCATTGTACATAGAAAAAATGCTTCCACTAACGGGAACCAGTAACCCTGTTACAATTGAATTATTATTACAGTTTTCTATAGCGCCTGCGTTTAACGCCATATTACCTGTTCTTCTTATCAAGTTTCCGCCGCCGGTAGTGTTTAATTCAAGATTGGTAAAAGTATTGTTGTTTATATTGGTGATGGTTGCTACAGATGGCGCATTGTTAAAATATATCATGTTTGCAACACCAGAACCGGTTACATCGTGTACAAATCCCTGCAAATTGTTATTGCTGATGGATAAATTTACAGCAGATGCTGTAGAATTGTAAATGATGCCGTAAAAGGGCGAATTGTTAACAGCCGTGAAACGCACTGCTCCTCCTACTGCATTCCCCAATTGGTTATTGTTGATGTTTACTGTTGTAGCGCCAGCACCAGAACCTGTTACCGAAATTCCTGAGAAAGTACCTGTAGCAGCGGATACGGTCCCTCTCATTATATTATTATTAATATCAAGCGTTCCAGGCAGGGACGTATTGCTGATTGCATTAACAATACTGGTGGTGGCTCCTGCGATTGTATTGTTTAGGAATTGGTTGTTGATAATACTGATAGATGCTGTTAATAAGGTAGTTGTAATGCCTTCGCTACGTATAAAATGCAACGTGTGCGAATTGGTGAAATTATCTGTGATTGTAATTGTATTATTTCTAATAACTGAACTAAAACTACCGACCGGTAAAACGGTAGAATAATCTTTCAATATTCCCCGAAAAAAAGTAGAACCGGAGGCACTTACGGTAGTAGTGGTAATGGTATTAAAACCAACATTATCATCCTTTTGGAGATTGAGGTAAATACCATACAAAGTTGTTGCATTGGCAATATAATTACTAATCGCACCGGCCGCTCCTCCCCAGTTGCTGATGCTGTTTCCGGTTACAGCCGATACACCACCAACATCATTACCGGTATCCATATTATCTGCCACACCGGATCCAATCAGGGTAATACCCATATTTACATTGGATATTGTATTGCTGTAAAATTTATTATTTTTATTGGGAGCCGTTGTATTATTAATAATAGCCACATCGTTATCAACTACCGTAGAGGTATGCCTTGTATTACTATAGATACCAAATGTATTGCGGTAAGTTTTGTTTAAACTAATGGTATTGTTGAGGATGGTATTATTTTGTGCGCCATTGCTGGTAGAAGCGCAGAGCAACGCCACCCCCCATTCTGTCATATTATTACCTGTGGTAACATTATTTGGTGTAGCTCCACCTGTAGCCGTATTTAGTGGGTTCTCCTCCAACACAAAATTTTGCAAGGTTATAAAATCCGCCCCTCTTAATTTAAAAAGGGCATCAGTAAGCGAGCCGGTAACCTGTGGTGTAAAAGCTGTGATGGTATTATTGTTCCCGCTGATGGTAATTGGTGTGGCTGCTGTAGTGCTGGCAGAAAAACTGATGTTATATCCGCCCGCAGGAGCTATTTGATTATTACCTGCAGTAAGGGAAATGGTAACAGGCCCGCTGATAGCAGTAATTCCATTGAGTGCCGTGATGGCATTGGCCAGGCTTGTATAAGTTGCTGAAAGATTAGGGGTTGTATTGGTTGGATTGGTAACAGTAACCTGCCCACTTGCGGTAAACGCAATTAAACATAGTGCCGTTAAATAAAAAGTATACAGTTGCCTCATGAATATCATTAATGAAAAATGAATGCCGATGATTTTTCCTGGATTTTGAAAAGAAGGTCCGTAATTAGTAACAATACGGATTTAAATATGTTTGGTTGTAAGTTTTCTCCGGATTAATGGTTTCCTGGTAAAACAGATAATTAAAAAAATGCCGGGAGATAAAACCAACAGTAAAAATATATCATTTTATTGATATTTATACTAATAAATCGGGATAAGCCCAGGAAGTTTTCAAAACCATTTAGCCCGCACCAAGGCCGGCGAAGGTTAAAAATACCCGCCTTTATAACGGAGAGATGTTTTTTATAGGCTTATACCAGCTTACATACGAA
>JANOCC010000020.1:0-16733 GCA_031411955.1 Ferruginibacter sp. | reverse complement strand
AGATTATTTTAAGAAACATATCGAAGAACAAGCTATAAAATAAAATTAGAGCGGTCATAAAAAGACCGCCCTAAACAGGCTGGCTTATGCCGCCTAAAGCATAAAATTAAATATAGCTGTTGGATTTTAACACAGAATCTTTTTTGGAGAAGCAAAAAAGTAAGAGATAAATTTATAAAAGAATTTCAAATAGTTACTCTCTTTTTTAGATTATTCAATAGCACAACACGATATAATTACTTAAAGATAACGAGTTGTACCATTAAACGTAGAAATGAAAGTTGGAAGATCACATCGACAGTCCTTTAACAACTCTCCGACAGGCTGTTAATGACAAATTGTTTCCTTGAATGATTTTTAAATCGTGGAATTTCTGACGAATTGGTTGTTTAATTCAGGTTCCACAATACTTCGACAACCAGACAATTTTAGGTGTCATTATCAAACAACCTAAATTTACATTTTTGAGAACAACAGAAGAAAGTTCAATTTAAAGCTATTGAATTACATCCATTTTGCACAAAAGCTTAAAAGTGTTTTTCTGTATTGGGCAAACAGTAACTCAAAGCTGGCTATTTTTTCCCGGTGAATAGCATGATCTTGTACCTTTCTATGATCTGCTGCCACAGGATTTTCCAGGATCGATCTTTCAATAGCCTGCTCATGTTCGTTGATCTCGTGTTTTAAAATGTCGGCCTGTTCCTCGTGTATCTTTAACTGGTTTTGCAGTTGTTCAACTACTGCCATTATTTCCATTGAAGTATTCTTTTTTGCAATGTCATTTAACCGATGTTGAAAAGTAACCATATCGTCTTTGTAGAACGATAATTTATTTAACCATTCAATGTGTTCTGCATGTTGCTCAATAATTGGTTTTGTTGAATTCATATAATTAATATTTAATTTAGCAAATTAACCTGCATTCACGTTCCCGATTCATGATCATGCTCATTATATAAAATGAATTTGATCAGTATTCCGGAATTGATTTAATGCTTGATTGCAGTTTATGTGATTTTTTGCATAATTTTTGTAACAATTTCTAATAAAATGAATATGAGAAAATTTACAGTTGCTTCTTTTGTAGTGCTAATGGTTATTTCATGTAATAGCAATAAAACTGAGGAAAACATAGTTGTAGCAGACAGCGCTTCTGTAGAAGTGAAGCCAGATTCCACAAAAATTATTACCGATAGTCATTATTTCTGGACAACTGACCTGGATCAGAAAAAGGGGTTGCTCTTGAAAAAAGTGTCACCAGTAAGCAGCGATTCTTTAACCTATCAAAATATGATCGCGTTTGTAAACATGGAGTTTCCGGAAGCGAAATTAAGTTTTGTAAAAATTTCCGGCGACAGTATCTATGTTAAGATCGGCAATAGTAAGTTCGTTACACAGCAAATGGGTTCCAGTGGAGCGGAAGCTTACCTGGCTGAAGTAACTTATAATTTAACAGAACTGAAAAATATAGGGTTTGTAAATATCAATTTCAAAGAAGGGGATCATGCACAACCAGGTACTTACAGCAGGACTGATTTTATATTTGAGCAAAAATAGCAATGAGTTTTTTCATGCCGATAAGCTTCGGGAAATCTTGTCGTCTTTCCCTGCCTTATTTGCCGCAAATGGCACTGTTAATATTCGTAATGACCATTAATTTTGATAAACCATAGATTTATTTTTTCATTTATCAAAACTAAGATCATGCATCAGGTACAATTTGAAATTAATATCAAAGCCAGTAAGGAAAAAGTATGGGAAAGCCTTTGGAACGATGCAAGCTATCGTAAATGGACAGCTGCTTTTACGGAAGGCTCTTATGCTGAAAGTGATTGGAAGGAAGGCAGCAAGATATTATTCCTTTCACCAGGAGGTAATGGTATGTTCAGTATTATTGACAAAATGATTCCGAACGAACAAATGATCTTTCTTCACTTGGGAGAAATTAAGAATGCTGTTGAAGAAGTAAAGGAATGGAGTGGCGCAAAGGAAGGTTATATGCTTACCGAAGATAACGGCGTTACCCATGTTGCTGTAACCCTTGATACCGGAGGCGAAATGGAAAATTATTTTAAAGAAGTATTTCCTAAAGCATTGCAGCTACTGAAAGAGATAACTGAGAAAAATTAAATGCAGTTGTTATTATTTTCCGGTTGTAAGTTTTTCCAAAATGCCTGTAGCTGTTTGCAGATGCTGTCCATTAAATAAATGTGCTAATTTGCATATATGAGCAACCTGCCATTTTTTATCAGCCTTGTATTTGGCTTAACTACGCTGCTAACTATATTGTTGTTTATCAACGCAGGCAAGTTAACGATAAATGTGGCTGCAGTATTATTTGCCTGGTGGTTATTTCAAGCCATTCTTGGATACACAGATTTTTATTTTGATACAAGTTCTGTTCCACCGAGGTTCATTTTTTTATTTGCTCCTCCCCTTGTACTCATTTTGATTTTACTTCTCACCCGCAAAGGAAAAATTTATATCGAGCAACTAAATACAGGAAAATTAACACTGCTGCATTCAGTAAGGATTCCGATAGAATTGGTTTTATATTGGTTGTACCAATACCAGGCTGTTCCTCAATTAATGACATTTGAAGGCAGGAATTTTGATATCTTGGCGGGGCTTTCAGCTCCGGTTATTTACTACCTGGGATATCATAAAAAGATGTTGAATAGAAAGGTATTATTGGCCTGGAACTTTATTTGCACAGGCCTGTTACTTAATATTGTTGTACACGCTTTACTATCTGCCAAAACAGGATTTCAACAGTTGGCATTTGATCAGCCAAATATAGCTATTCAGTATTTTCCTTTTGTTTGGTTGCCGTCTGTAGTGGTACCTTTGGTATTATTTTCTCACCTTGTCTGTATCAGGCGGTTGATCATTAATAAAGAATAAAAAAATGGGCATATACTTATGAATTGGAAATTACTGTTGACCATACTGGTGGGAATTACATTTATGGCAAATGTGAAAGCGCAGGTTAAGACGGATACTGCTGTTAATGCAAATAAACAACAGGATAGTTTAATTACCTATAATAGTAGCAATGCTGCTTTGATTGATACCCTGATACTTAAAAAGGGCTATCCCGATAAACCCGTAGGTTGGATGAATGATTTTGAAGGGATTTTTTCAAAAGAAGAGAGTGAATTTATTGATTCTTTGTGCGCTGCATTTGAAAAGGAAACTTCTATTGAGATAGTTCTCGTAACGATCGATTCAACTTTTGTAACAATAGATAATTTTGATAATTATATAACCAGGCTTGGCAATTTTTGGAAAGTTGGTAAAAAGGGAAAAGATAATGGCATCATTATCGGATTATGTACCGGCATCAGCAAAATAAGGATCAGTAATGGTTATGGCATAGAAAAAAGGATGTCTGATAGTGAAACCAAAATGATTATTGATAGATTTATACTGCCATCTTTTCGGCAAAATAATTATTTTGACGGTGTAAAAAAAGGAATTGCTGAAATAATGAAAAAACTGCGATGATCGATTATCAGCTCATTCGATCAGTGGAAGATTAAATCTGTGGGATTTCTTTTTCTAAAGCTTATATAGCTTAATTATTGAGCTGGCGCCCACTCACAATGATCATTAAGCCAACAGTTGTTTCTACATGTTCAATTATAAGATAGATTATTGTTTAGCAGGATAGACAAATACTCTTCTAAAAAGAAAATCTAAGTTCGCCGAACCAACTTTGCCCAAATGATCAACTATTCTCTTCTATCGCAGCATAAACTCAGCAAAAAATGACTGTAAAAGCAATTCATAACATTCTTACTAATAGCATTGCGGCGATTTGGTTTGTAAACGGGCTTTTTTGTAAAGTATTAAACCTGGTTCCAAGACACCAACAAATAGTTGCAACTATTTTAGGAATTGAATACTCACGCTGGCTTACAATTTTAATTGGGATTTCAGAGATCGCAATGGCAGTTTGGATATTAGGCAGAGTATATACGAGATTAAATGCAATTACTCAAATGATTTTAATTGCAACGATGAATACGCTTGAGTTTATTTTTGTACCTGATTTACTATTATGGGGAAAGTATAATTCGGTTTTTGCATTTTTATTAATAGTTGCCGTTTATTTAAACGAATTTTATTTAAATAAAAAGCCGGCTCAATAAATTAATATGCTTTCATTTTTAAAAAACCATCCTTTTGCTGTTGAAGCATTTTTCGAAAGTTCACTTGTATTAACATTTGCCGTTTCTAAAGTACAATTAGAATCCCATATACCCGAATGTTTGCAATTAGATACGTTAAATGATAAATGGGCTTTTTTAGCGATAGCAATGGTTCAAACAAAAGGTCTGCGCCCAAAGGGTTTTCCCAGATTCTTAGGTAACGACTTCTTTTTAATCGGTTATCGTGTATTCGTACGTTATACTAATAAATCAGGAAAAAATTTACGTGGTTTATATATTTTGAAATCAGAAACGAATAGAAAGAAGATGGAGTTTCTGGGCAATATTTTCACCCATTACAAGTACACAACAACTGACATTACCCAAAATGAACAAGGGGATTTTAAACAAATCATATCAACAAATTCGAAATTTAAAATAACTATTGATAAGACAGAAAATGATATCTTATTGCCAGCAAATTCACCTTTTACTGATTGGAAAGAAGCAAGAAGATTTGCTGGCCCATTGCCTTTCACATTCACTTACAATTCAACTACGAAGGAAGTTTTGATTATTGAAGGTGTAAGGCAGAACTGGACACCGAATCCTGTAAAAGTAATTGATTATGATTTTGGTTTTTTAAAATCGTTGTCACTGGAAAACCCGGTATTAGCAAATGCTTTTGTAATTAAAGATGTTCCATATTACTGGAAAAAAGGTAAAATTGAATTATGGAAATAAAGAGGCGAAATTTTCAGGGAGTTTTAAACATTTTAAGTTTTAACCGACACTTCTATCTATATGGCCTTCTAATTTTAGCTTTAATAATTACAAGCCATTTGATATTTAATTGGTCAGATCGATTTTATTGGCTGATAGTTTTAGCTTTTCTTTACGGTCTTATAATGCCATTAATTATTTCGGCTTATGTCTATGATTTTTCGGGCTATTATAATTTCAACTGGTTGAAACGGTACAATATTGTTGATGCTGAATCTAAACTGCTATTAAACATTAACGCTGGCTTTGATGAAACAAGTTTTGTTATTAAAAATAAATTTCCGCTAGCTGATTTAAAAGTATTTGATTTTTATAATGTAGAGCAACATACGGAGCCTGCTATTGTAAGAGCACGAAAGGTAAGTTTAATTTATCCAGGTACCCGGCAAATAAAAACTAATTCAATTCCTCTACATGATAAATCAGTTGATGTGATCTTTCTATTGTCGGCTGCACATGAAATAAGGTCAAATGAAGAAAAAATTCAGTTTTTAATAGAATGTCGTAGGTTGTGCAAACCGAATGGAGAAGTTATTATGGTTGAGCATTTGCGGGACTTTCCAAATTTTCTTGCATTTTCTGTTGGCTTCACACATTTCTTCTCATCAAGAGTTTGGAGAAGCGCATTTGAACAAGCGGGCTTTACTTCATTTGAAGAAACTAAATTCACACCGTTCATGTCTATTTTCAAATGTTGTCCCTGATGTTTTAGTATAAATAATTTAGTAAATGCAACTTCATCTTAAAATAATCGGCGTACTGTTAATCCTGTTGGCGTTAATTCATATTATTTTTCCTAAATATTTTAATTGGAAAAAGGAACTTTCTTCTTTGAGTTTAATTAATCGACAAATGATAACAGTTCACACATTTTTTATTGCTTTAACAATTTTTCTTATGGGCTTGCTTTGTTTAACATCCTCTAACGAACTCATTGGAACAAACCTTGGTAAAAGGGTAAGTTTTGGGCTTGGTTTATTTTGGACACTAAGGTTATTTATTCAGTTTTTTGGATATTCATCACAACTTTGGAAAGGGAAGGTCTTCGAAACTACAGTTCACATAGTTTTTATTTTACTGTGGACATATTTAAGTGTTATATTTTCGGTAATAGCTTTTACATAAATTGCATTAACAGAGTATTT
This sequence comes from Ferruginibacter sp., assembly GCA_031411955.1. Lineage (GTDB taxonomy): Bacteria > Bacteroidota > Bacteroidia > Chitinophagales > Chitinophagaceae > Ferruginibacter. The sequence continues at coordinate 10,651 of JANOCC010000020.1, read as the reverse complement.
ACGCCATCATCCAAAAAATGTAATAAAGGAAAATGAAAACAATCAATATCAATCGCGGGGAAGGTTTGCAGGTAACGACGTTTCCTGATAGCCAGCCTCATGTAAATATAAGTTCGGTATCCGAAGGAGATGAGGTTAAAGTAATATGTTCACTAACGGATCCTGCAAAATTATTACTATTGCTGGAAACAGCCAATGCATTGGAAAACCTGTTTGCTAAAAAGAAAGTGCTCATAATTCCTTACCTGCTGGGTGCCCGCTCCGATAGGTTGATGTTACCGGGAGATAGTGTTGACGTAAAAGTGGTAGCCGATATGATCAATATGTGTGGATTTGAAAAGGTTTTCCTCTTTGATGTGCATTCGGATGTTGCCAGTTTACTTGTTAGAAATTCCGTCTCAATTACTAACGAAACTCTTGTGAAATTGTATAATAAACCAGACGCAGTGTTAATTTGCCCGGATGCGGGGGCTTCAAAAAAAGTAGGCAATTACTTTGGCTGGAATAAGAATTTGAAAGACATTATTTATTGCAGTAAGAACCGCGATTTGCATACGGGTAAACTTACGCTTGAAATATTAGGGCCTGAAATATGTACTGATCGTAATTGCGTGATCATTGATGACATTTGTGATGGCGGAGGTACATTTTTAGCGATCGCTGAAAAAATTAAGCCTTCACATCTAACCCTTGTAGTTACCCATGGTGTTTTTTCTAAAGGCTTTGATGAATTGCATCGGTATTTTAATGAGATAATTGTATCCAATAGTTTATATAAGTCTTACGAATCTCCTATTGTGAAAGTAATTGATCATTTCCAGTAAATTTAATGTTGTAGGCTGTTTACTTAAATATCCTGCAGAGTCGATCTCATTTTTCATTATAAAATATTAAATTGTGGGATATTAAATTATACCGATACTTTAGATTTTTAAGCTTACGTTTATACTCAGCCAGGTATACAAATCAGCAATAGTAAAGTAAATGGATGATGGAGATTCAATAGTCAACGGTAACCTTGCAATAGGATTCATTTAATCTTATGGCTCTTGAATAAAAAGATTAAGTATTTTTAAAAGAACTTTTTAATGTTATAGACCAGTTAATCTGAAAACCATTCATTGTGCTGTTCCTGTACCCGAATAAAAGTAGTTCGTTTGGTAAGCTCTTTTAAATAGGAAGCTCCCACATAAGTACAGGCAGATCTTAATCCGCCAAGAATATCCTGTAAGGTTTCATTTACGGGGCCTCGGTAAGGCATCCTTATTGTTTTTCCTTCCGATGCCCTGTATTCGGCAATTCCGCCTGCATATTTATTCATGGCGGTTTCAGAACTCATTCCATAAAATAATTTATATTTTTTACCGCTTTCTTCCACCAGTTCTCCCCCGCTTTCTTCGTGTCCGGCCAACATTCCGCCTAGCATAACAAAATCGGCACCACCACCAAAAGCCTTTGCTATATCGCCGGGAACTTTGCAACCCCCATCAGAAATAATGTGCCCGCCTAAGCCGTGGGCAGCATCTGCACATTCAATAATTGCTGACAATTGCGGATAGCCCACACCGGTTTTTACTCTGGTGGTACAAACGGAACCGGGGCCAATGCCAACTTTAATTATATCAGCACCAGCCAATAATAATTCTTCCACCATTTCGCCGGTAACAACATTGCCCGCGATGATGATCTTCCCGGGGTAGTTTGTTCTTGTTTGTTTAACAAAATCTACAAAATGTTCTGAATAGCCATTTGCTACATCAATGCAAATAAACTGAACTGATGGGCAGGCGTTAATAATCTTATGAAGTTTATTGGCATCCTCGGCAGAGGTGCCAGTACTAATGCATATGTAGTTAATTATTTCAGCCGGGGATGTTGCAATAAAATGTTGCCATTGTTCCAGGCTATAATGTTTATGAACTGCTGTTATCAGTTTTTGTTGAGCCAGTTCTATAGCCATTTCAAATGTGCCTACTGTATCCATATTGGCGGCAATGATTGGTATTCCTTCCCACCGGTTGTTTCCATGCCTAAAATGAAAATTCCTGCTTAAAGAAACTTCCGATCTCGACTTTAATGTAGAACGTTTTGGACGGATCATCACATCTTTAAACCCCAATTTAATATCATTTTCAATGCGCATATTGTAGTGATTTTTGCAGTAAGGTAAGTAAAAGCGGGTATTTAAAGTTTGTTTTTTGCACTTGAAATTTACTTATTTACAATTTAATGGTTTGTAAAAACGCACTAATTATTTACTATTTGTTGCGTAATGATGATAGAATTATTTTGGTGTTTTCAACCGCTATGTTTGAGGAATGGGACGGTAGTTGCGAGATGTCAACTCAATATTTTAGAGATGTCAACTCAGAAATCTCGAGATGTCAACTCACAAAAATCAACAAAAAAAGCTGCCCTTTTGCAGGCAGCCCTCTCACATTTATTTAACTTATTTGCTTCCGCAGCCGGGCATACCCGCACAATCCTTCCTGTCGCACGTGGGCGTCTTACTGCATTTCTCTTTTTTACTGCATTCCGTTTTTGCATTTTTCTTACAGCAGCGTTTTTTCCCTTTTTCGGCTGAAGCAGAAAATCCGGACATTAATGCTACGGTTAGTAAACTAAAAAATATCTTTTTCATTTTGATTTATTTAAATGTAATTGACAAAAATTTAATTAATAAAGCGAACTAAATTTTCTGGGTGTGTTGCTGATTTTGGAATCTACCCTAAAATTTGTATTTAACGATCACCCCATCCCATTAAGACGTTCGAGTTTTTTTAGTGAAATGATATAAAACCGGGATACTGGTTTCATCAATAAAACTACAACACAACAATTTGAGAGCTTTCCGGAGGGTGCCAGAATGATGATACGAAGTCACCGGCAAAATAGCCATCATGAAATTCCTCTTTTATGGAATCCTCTTCAACACGTTGAACTTTCTTAATTTCGTTTTCAGTGGCAATATACACTGTGCCCGAGCAAGGCATAAATGGATTGCAGGACTTGCTGGCATCTCTAGCGGGTAATTTCCCCTTCTTGCTGCAACATTTTTTAGCAGAAGTTAGCTTATTCTGGCAAAGATTCTTTATTACCATGCCGTTGGTAGACAGGAATAAAACCATGACAGCGATAATGGATACGATCAATTTCATTGCAGTAGCAAAATTAACCGAAGATTTGCAAAATGGGTATGACATTGGTCATGCTACACAACAACTTGTAAATTTTAATCCCTGAAATTTTCAGGCTGTTTATTTAATTTGTTCTAAGCCGCGCCGGAAAACACTATCATACATTAATTTTCTTGGAACAATTATCGTTAATGAACATCTGCCAGCAAAAAGATCCCACTTATTCGATAGAACAATATTCGCTATATTTAAGCTATCAAATTACTTATATGAAAAAAATCAGTTCACTCTTGTTTATATCGTTGGGACTGATATTATTTTTTAGTTCATGTAAAAAGGAAAATAAAACGGCAGATCTTTCTGGTAAATTAAAAACGGTCGCTTTCTCGGATAATCAATTTTCCGGTTTTCCATATACGCAGTATTTTTTTTATAACGACAATGGACAATTGAGTAACTATTATTATAAAAATGCTTTTGACGTAGCTTACGGGTATACCACTTTTCAATATAGTACCAACAAGGTTTCACTTACTCAGCTCCAGGTAGCTCCTTCTTCTAATTACACAGAAGAACGCTTTTTTACCGATGGAGGAAAAGTTGACAGCATTGTACAGGGTAATACTAATTCGGCCGAGCGCACCCATTCTAAACTTCTGTATAATTCGCAGGACCAGTTAATAGAAATGAAATATTATTATTCTTCGGCTTCAAACACAATACCAGCGTATTCATACAGCGAATTACTTACGTACGAACAGCAAAATATAAGCATGGTAAAGTTCACTAACCAGGATGAATATTTTAAGCTGGAATATTCCAGTCACGATAGTAATATCAATGGTGCGCCCGGCGACAATCTTTATACTGTAAATAAAAAACTTATCAATCGCGTGTTTAAACTGACCAGCCTTGATCCTACTCCACAATTATTATCAACGATGGAGTATATTTTTGATAGTAACGACAGGGTAGAAAGGGAAACGACCACTTACTATTCGAACGGATTACCGACCGGGCAACTTTATAGCCGCACATTCACTTATTATTGAACAATCATACCTTCGGTTAACAATAGGCCAACTATAAATGCAGCAAAGAAAAAACGAACCCAAAGAACTTGTCGTTACCGAATCCATCACCCTGTTAATATTGGTGGCGATTTTCTTCTTTACTATCTTTTGGTATTTCATTACCTATAATCTCGACGGAAATATTATTGCATATGTATTATGGATGGCATGCATGCCCCTTTTCCTGATGGTCTTTTGGAAACGTTCTAAAAAAGCAATTATCAACATAAATCAACAAGGGATTTTTTCCCATGGAAGATTAGTAACAGATTGGTACCATTTTCAAAGTGTTGAGATTAAACAGATGCCATTAAGAATCGGGCAGATCAACGATAATGTTGTAATGATCATTCGCTTTTTAAATGTAGAACGTAACACAGTTTTCGAACAAAAGCTGAAACTCAGCAATACACTAAATAAATCTGAGGAGCAAATGCTAAAGGCAATCGACTACTTTAAAAATAGATAAACCTTCCTTTATATTACTTGCTTATAATTACAAATGGATGGGAACGATCCTGATAGTACCCGATCTTAATAGATGGCAAAATGTAGTAATAGGCGTAATTTTTCATGATGCCATTCCATATTAATTAAAACTAGCTAAGTTGAAAATCACTTACCGGGCTGACAGGAATCATTATTTTTTGAAGCTTCTAAAATTATATTCGCATTAAGATGCGAAATATAGCTAACTTTTAACCCGATTAATAAACTAAAAAATAATATTATGAGTATCGACTTCAAAGCAAACCTGAACGGTGAATTTAAAGAAGACCCTTACATTAATACGCCTCTCAAATTCCTTACTGCTTCATCCATTATTTCTGATAAAGTATGGGATAAAGATGGTAAACACATGGGCCATATCAAAGATATTATGATGGATATACGTGTAGGTAAAATAGAATACTATGTTATAGAATTCGGTGGTTTCCTTGGAATAGGCGAAAAGTTTTTTGCTATTCCATTTAACCTCTTGCAGGTAGATCCTGAACACAAAGTTTTCCGCTTTCTGGAATCCAAAGAGATACTGGAGAATGCGCCCGGCTTCGATAAACACCATTGGCCCGAAACAAATGAGCATAAAACCGAATACAGCACTTTAAGTTATGGTTATTGGGATAACCCTGGTTAGTATTACCCCGCATCAATTTTTTTAATGCAGGTAATTCTATCTGCCTTCATCGTGTACTTTTAAGATGAACGATTAGCTGGTAGCTCACACTAACGGCTAATCGTTTTTATTTATGTATTCTGCTTACGCACGTACTTCGTTAATATAACGATCACCTGCCCTTCAATCTTTCCTTCAATCTGTTCTGTATTGCCATCTACCAACCGTATGTTTTTTACCACCGTGCCAAGTTTCGCATTCAGCGTACTGCCTTTTACGTCTAGTGATTTGGTGAGTACTATCGTATCCCCAGCCTGCAATACCTGTCCGTTGCAGTCTTTGTGAAGGTCTACCGAACCATCATTTTCATGATCGCCGGTTGATTTTGCCCATGCAAGTTTTTCATCATCCAGGTACATCATATCCAGTTTATCCGCTGCCCAACTCTGGTCTCTCAACCGGTTTAACATTCTCCACGAAACAACCTGTACTGCAGACACTTCGCTCCACATACTTTCTGTTAAACAATTCCAATGGGATGCATCCAGGCCTGTTCTCTTCTCCACCTGTGCCAGGCAATTGCTGCAAAGGATCACAGAATTCTCTTCCATAGCACCGGAAATAGGCGGCACTTCATACACACTTAATTTTTCTGTTGCCTTGCATAACTCGCAGCTATTTCCACTTCTTTCTAATAGTCTTTCTTCCAGGGTCATATTATCTTTTTTGGGTTAATGCGGCGAAGGTAACTTTTTCGGTAAACTTTGTGCAGGCTTAATTGAATACTAGCAACAAGTTGACACTAATTACAACTTATACAATAAATGGAAGGATGGCTTTCCTTTTATCCGGATAATCTGCAAAATGTTTTTTATACCAGGCATGGTGGGACAAAGCCCTAGGAACCAGGTTTGCCACTGTCCAAACGAAAAACGAAAATGCCGGTAAATTCCAGCATAAAATTGCGAAACCAAGCCACTCGATTAGTTCACCAAATAAATTGGGGCAACTGATAAATTTAAAAAGCCATTGCTGCGGCAGCACATAATGCGTTTCTCCCGGCTTGCGCAAATGAATGAGTATATTATCGGCCTTCCAGTTAATGTATAGGCCAATTAAGAACAAAGCAAGCCCGATGATAAACCTGGCGTCAGTAAGCCAACTATTATCGTATCGGGCAAAATGTGCAAAGTAATATCCAATTGAAGCTCCGTTTACGAGGTTAAAACAAACCGCCGACAAAACGATGATCAATGGCATTTTCTTTCCTTTGGTATGAAGGCGAAAAGGGAAAATGAAAATGCGGTTTAGATAATGAATGGCAAATAGGCCGATCATCACCCAACCAGCAACAGGAATTGAAGCGTATGAACGTCTTAGCAAAATAAACAGAACAACCAGCACCGGCATTTCCATAACAACCCAACCTGCCTTGTTGCTTACTAACGGCCCCCATTTGTTGTTGCTGTGCCTGCCGTAAGGTGCGGTAACAAACAATAGCAGGAAAAAAACCAGTACTGCCAATGCCATCCATCCATAGGAAAACCATTGAAAGTTGTTCCAGGAAATGATTGGATCGTGCATCCGCTTTGTTTATAATGTTGACAGATTTCTTTTTCTTTTAATGAAATACAGAATTGTTTTTGATCGGTGTGCAATGTTCCGACACGATCTGAACTTTGTTTTCTTCTTTTACTATCACTATGCTGCAACGTTGGTCTTCATCAAAAGGGACATTCCGGTAACTTCCTTTTCCTTTCCAACGGGTATTTACCACCGCCGTGTTACCGTACAAATTAATATCTACAATTGCCCTGCTCATATTGATGAGTATATAACCCGATTCGCCTGCCGTGGCAACTACGCTATCGCGGCTAAACAGGCCGCCACTTTGTGTAAAATAAGTATAACGGGCACCCAGGGTAGAATCAACGGCTGGCAACATCTTATGTTCCCAGCCATAATCAAATTTCAATATCAACTCCTCTACTTCTGCCTTTGTTAACGGAGGGGAAGTCCTTTTGCAGGAGATAGCTGCAAACGAGATGACTGCGACCAGGAAATATTTTTGAAGCATAACAATTGGGTAGTGGTATTTAAAATAGATGTAAAGATAAAAATTAGGTTCGGACATACATATATCAGGGTTATCAACTTCAGCATTTTGAGCAGATATCTCTTTTTTTTAAAATCGTTGTTCAGTTGAAAAATCATTTTTTATGTTCAAATCCAAATTTTATTCCGCTGTAATTTGAATAACCTTGGCCCTTAGATGATAAAAATTAGTAATTTATATTTATAAAAGGGCATTTTTTTCAACAATTTACTTAACTCATCCAAGGGTTATCAACAAGCTGAATAATTACTATCGAAACCAATATTTTAATGCTGAAAATCTCCTATATTCGCCGCGCTAACACGCCGAAACCTATAAAAACACCTGTTGCTGGCAAATAGCCAACGAATCGCTGCGCATATTGAATGCCTTGTAAGGCTATCTCATCTGCCCAATGTTTACAGGATAAATAATTAACTATTTCATTATCATCAAATCAACCGGTGATGGCGAAATAGGGATACCATTGCATTTTATCTGTCGAAATAATAAAATACCAATAAATATGAAAGTTTTTACGAAAAACACCTTTAAAAAGCAAACTGCGACGAATTTCTCTCTTACTGTTTTGCTGGCATTTTTGTTAAGTATAGTATCTACAAATGCTGTGAAAGCACAGTTCAGTATTGCTGCTTCAGCGACCAATTATTCTGAGAATTTTAATTCGCTTACTTCTGGTGCCTGGGCAAACAATAGCACTTTAACGGGCTGGTATGCCAGGACTGATAATACTGCGTCTATTACCACTTACGGAGCGGGAACTGGAACTACAACAACAGCTGGACTTTACGCTTTTGGTGTTGCTGGAACAAATCCATTGACTGACCGTGCTTTGGGATATTATGCATCCAATGGATTTACTGGAACTTCCGCTACTGGCAAAGGTTACATTGGCTGGCGTTTAAAAAATAATACAGGTTCTGCACTTACATCTATTACTGTTACCTGGACCGGCGAACAGTGGAGAAGAGATAATGCCAGTGCACAAACCCTGCTGTTGTTTTATCGCCAGGCATCTACAGTTACAGACTTAACTACAGGCACTTATACGAGTGCGGGATCAAGTTTTAGCTCTCCCCAGCTCTCCGCAACTGCGTTAGCGCTCGATGGTAACACTTCTGCTAACCGGAGTGCCGGTATCTCAGTTACGATCACGGTAAATATACCTGCCGGTGAAGAGATCATGCTTAGATGGGAAGATTTAAATGATAGCGGTAATGACCATACGTTGGCAATAGATGATATCACTGTTAGCGCAGTCGGCGCACCCGCAGCCCCTACCGTTACCACCACCACCGCAACCTCCATTACCACTACCAGTGCTTCTTCCGGTGGTAATGTAACGTCAATCGGTAGTGCTTCCGTAACAGCCCGCGGCGTGGCATACGGCACCGGCACCGGACCTACCATTGGCGGCACGGCTACCAATGAAGGCGCAGGCGGTACAGGTACTTTCACCAGTTCATTGTCTTCCCTTTCTATAAATACACAATATTTTTACAGGGCTTATGCTACCAACATTGTTAATACTTCTTATGGTGCAGAAAGCAGCTTTTATACTTTAGCCAACACGCCTGGTACAGTACTGGTAAATAATGCTACTACTTCGTCAGTAGATGTAACGCTGGCGGCTAACAGCAATCCTGGTGCTACAGAATTTGCCATACAGGAAACGATCAGCGGCAATTATGTGCAGGCAGGCGGAACGCTTGGCGCTTCTGCTGTTTGGCAAACCGCTGCTGCCTGGGGCACCAAAACGGTAACGGCACTGGCCATTAACAGCAATCATACTTTCCAGGTAAAAGCCCGCAACGGCGCCAATACAGAAACTGCTTTTGGCGGCAGCGCAAGTTTATATACACTGGCAAATACTCCTGCAGCTCCAACAGTAAACAATGCCACGGCCACTACCCTCGACTTAGCGGTAAATGCAAACAGTAACCCCGGCAACACTGAATTTGCCATACAGGAAACGGGCAGCAGCAGTTATGTGCAGGCTAACGGAAGTCTTGGCGGTTCAGCCGTTTGGCAAACCGCAGCCACCTGGGCCACAAAAACGGTTACAGGTTTAAGTCCAACCACCAGCTATACCTTCCAGGTAAAAGCAAGAAACGGAAATGCTGTTGAAACCGCTTTCTCCGGCACTGCAGGTGGTACTACCCTTTCGGCCAGTTCACCCATATTATCAGCTACAGCTATCACCGCTTTTGGTGCAGTTTGTATTAATACTACCACTACTGCCAATACATTTACCATCAGCGGTACCAACCTAACCACAGCCAATGTAACAGTAGATGCTCTTAGTGGTTATAGCTTTTCTACCGATGATATTACTTATAACGCTTCACTTTCAATAGTACAGGGCGGCGGTACTTTTTCACAACTGATCTATGTGAAATTTACACCCGTTTCTGTTATAACTTATAATGGCAGTTTATCCATTGGCGGCGGCGGTGCAACCGGCATTACTGCAGCGGTTAGCGGCAGCGGCATCAATACCGCGCCAACAGTTACAGCAGGCGCGGCTACCGGCATCACCGCAACAGGTGCAACTGTGCCCGGAACCATCACGGCAACTGGTTGTTCTGCCATCAGCGCTTATGGTGTAGAATACAGTACTACGGCTTCATTTGCCAACGGTACAGGAACACCGGCAGCGGGCAGTAACCTAAGCGGCAGTAATTTTTCTGTTAGCCTTTCCAGCCTGTCTACGGGTACAACTTATTACTATCACACTTATGCTACCAACAACGGCGGAACGGCTTACAGTGCGGAAGGCAATTTCGCCACGCTTACGCCTACACTAAGTGTAAGTACACTGGCGGCATTTGGCAGTGTTTGTACAGGTATTACTACTGCCGCAAACAGCTTCACCATTACTGGCAGCAATTTAAATACTGCTGATGTTACGGTAGCGGCGCTTAGCGGCTTCACTTATTCTACCGATGATATTACTTATACAACTTCCTTAAACCTTCCTCAACCCAGTGGCGCATTTTCGCAACTCGTGTATGTGAAGTTTAGTCCAACACTGGTACAATCTTACAACGCAAACATCATTGTAGCAGGCGGCGGTGCATCAGCAATAAACCGTTCGGTTACCGCTACAGGAATTAATACGCCGGCTGCCGTTACCACGGGATCAGCAGGCAGTATTACACAGGTATCTGCTATAGTTACTGGTAGTTATACAACAGGCTGTTCTGCC
>JANOCC010000019.1:0-24375 GCA_031411955.1 Ferruginibacter sp. | reverse complement strand
CTGTATCCCCTGGGTGGGCTGTATATCAGCCAGGGGCCGCCTTTTTTCGTTCTTTTTTTGTGGCACATCCCGTTGACTATCGGGAGCGGAGCAAAAAAGGACATAACAGAAAATTACTTTATTAAACGAACCAACTTCTATTTTGTATTAACTTCTTTTGCTTAACCAAAAGAAGCAAAAGTCAAGGGCTTCAGAAAAAAAGCTAAACTTGCTTTCATTCCGCTACGCCGAAAAGTGCTAGAGCCAAACAGTATAATTTCATTCAACCAACATAGCATCAACATTTCCCCAATGCCAATCACTTTCGCCGTAAACCCACCTGCGGTGGACCGCTGCATTACAGCAAGTTCTTAACGCATTTTTTTCTGAGGCCCATCCTAGAAGCAGTTTGCTGATTAGGAAGCGATGGATTTATACATTTTACAGAACTTCATTTGAAATGATCGCTGGAAAAAAATAATATACCACAGGCTATCTATTCATAAAAGCAAGTGCTGCCATAAACCGCTGAACAATCAACTTACTACACTTCAGTTTACTTTGCACTCCTGCTCCACATAGCTGTATCCCCTGGGTGGGCAGTATATCAGCCAGGGGCCGCCTTTTTCCTTTTTTGTGGCACATCCCGGTGACTATCGGGAGCGGGACAAAAAAAGAAAAAGAAAATGTATTTATCACATTGCGTGAGCCACGCACCTAGGCGAGGAAATAAAGTACTCTTAACAACCTATTCATAAAAGCAAGTGCTGCCATATACCACTGCACAATCAACATCCTACTTTCCAGTTTACTTTGCACACCCGCTCCGCATAGCCGAATCCCCTGGGTGGGCTGTACATCGGCCAGGGGCCGCCTTTGCCTTTTTTTGGCAGGACAAAAAAAGAAAAAAGTAAATCAATCGAATCAATAATAATAATTCACTATAATTTTTATCTCATCTTTTTGCTTCACTCCCGAAAGTCAACGGGATATGCCGCAAAAAAGAAGCTAAACGTAATATTTATTTACAAGGCATCTGCCTTTAAAAGATGTAAAGCTTTTTACCTAACTTGGCAGTTGTAAACGCAACGCTTTGAGAAAAAAAATTACGATCGCTTGTATTATTGCCTGCCTATTGTTTCAGGATGGTTTTTCCCAGTCGCTGCGTTATGCGGTCAGCATGCCTTACATCAAGCTGGCGGCTTACAGCCAGCAGCAGCAGGATGTATTTTCATTTACCGGCAACCAGGCTGCCCTTGCCCAACAAAAAAATATTTCAGCGGGAATTTACGGTGAGCAACGTTTTTTATTAGCAGATAACAGCGCCTATACCCTGGCAGCTGCTTTTCCAACCAGTATGGGTAATTTTGGCGTAACAGTTAACTATGCAGGATTTTCTAACTTTAATGAAAACGCCATTGGGCTTGCATATGCTCGTAAATTAGGTAGCAGGGTTGATATTGGTGTTCAATTCAATTATTATGGTTACCGCATACCCACTTATGGCAATGCCTCTTCCATCAATTTTGAGTTTGGAGCGATCATGCATCTGTCAGAAAAAATTAATGCAGGGATTCATATTTACAATCCGGTTGGAGGTAAATTGGGAAAAACAGGTGACGAGAAGCTTGCTTCTGCCTATAAGTTCGGCCTGGGATACGATGCCTCAAAGAATTTTTTTATAAGTATTGAAACAATCAAGGAAGAAAATAAACCTGTGAATGTAACAGGCGGCATACAGTATCAATTTGAAAAGCAATTCTTTGCCAGGCTTGGTTTTGTAAGCGAGAACGGAAGTGCTTACGGAGGAGTTGGTGTATCCTGGAAAAATCTCCGGCTCGACCTTGCCGCTAATTATCATCCTCAACTCGGTTTCTCTCCCGGGTTATCATTTATTGCAAAATTTAAGGAGAAAAAATAATGAGAAAATTTCAGTTACTATTACTTTTACTGATGTTTTGCTCGTTGCTAAATGCCCAGGTAACCGAGCCTCCAAAAGCAAATCCCGATCAGTTGCCTTCTACCAACACGGAACAACAACTTGAAAATATTACTGAAAATAATGAAGACCTGGAAAATGAGGATGACTCCTACCAGCAACAGATGTTTCAGTTTCAGCGAAACCCGGTAAACCTGAATACGGCAGATGAAACTTTGCTGAAAGAATTGCTGATCTTAACACCCATCCAGATACAAAACCTGGTAACGTATCGGGCTGTATTGGGGAAAATGATCAATATCTATGAGCTACAGGCAATACCTGGCTGGAATATACGCACCATTCAAAAGCTATTGCCATACATAACTGTTTCAGGAGCAATAGGTGTAGCAACAGACCTGGGCGACCGCTTCAGAAATGGTCAGCATTCCATACTGGCAAGGGCATCCCAGATCATTGAACGATCAAGGGGATTTCTCATTGATTCTACTGTGGCCACTAACTATTATCCAGGTTCACCACAGAAATTAATGCTTAGATACAAATATGTTTACAAGAACCTGCTGCAGTATGGCATTGTAGCTGAAAAAGACGCAGGGGAAGAATTTTTTAAAGGCAGCCAAAAAAGAGGATTTGATTTTTATTCAGCACATTTATTTATACGTAACCTCGGTATCATCAAATCCCTGGCATTAGGCGATTTTACAGTTAATCTTGGGCAAGGGCTTACCCAATGGCAAAGCCTTGCATTTAAAAAAGGGCCGGATATTACTGCTATAAAAAGGCAATCTGCCGTATTAAGGCCTTACAATTCTGCTGCAGAAATCAATTTTCATCGTGGAGCTGGCATAACAGTGGGGAAGAATAACTGGCAGGCGACTATTTTTGGTTCTTACAGAAAAACCGATGCTAATTTTGTTTCTGATACATCAATTGTTACTGATGATTTTGTGAGCAGCCTGCAAACTTCAGGCTATCATCGTACAAAATCAGAACTGGATGATCGCGGAAGCCAACGTCAGCTTACGTTTGGTGGAAATGTGAGTGTACAACTTCAAAGGCTGCACATTGGCGTTAATGCTGTACAATACCAGCTAAAACTGCCGTTAGTAAAAAATCCCCTTCCCTACAATCTGTATGCTCTCACTGGAAAAAGCTTTGGTAATTACAGCGTAGATTACAGCTACACTTTTAAGAATCTCCATTTCTTTGGAGAAGCCGCTGCCTCCAGCCAAAACGGGCTGGCATTTGTGAACGGGTTGCTCATCAGCGTTTCCAATAATGTTGATATGAGTTTTTTATATCGTAACATTTCCAAAAAATACCAGTCACTATATACCAACGCGTTCACAGAAAGTACGCTTCCAAATAATGAAAAGGGCCTGTTCTCTGGTATTACCATCAGGCCAACATCACAATGGCAACTGGATGCCTATGCAGATATTTACAAGTTTCCGTGGTTAAGATTCAGGGTAGATGCGCCCTCAACCGGATCAGACTATTTTATACAGGCAACCTACAAGCCTAATAAGCAACTGGAGATGTACAGCAGGTATAAGCGGGAATCCAAAGGAATTAATTTTAATCCGGACGAGCTGGTTCTGAACCCCGTAATTTATCAGCCCCGGAAGAACTGGCGAATGCAGATCAGCTATAAGATCAGCCCGCGTTTTTCGGTAAGAAACCGCACAGAGCTGGTATGGTTCGATAAAAAAGGCAAAGCAGCCGAAGAAGGGTTTATGATCTATGGGGATCTGTTTTACAAGCCACTCAGGAATTCATTCTCGGCAAATATGAGGTTGCAATACTTTGAAACTGGCGGGTACAACAGCCGGTTATATACCTATGAATCAGATGTTTTATACTATTTTGCCATACCTGTATTGTACGATAAAGGGTACCGTTACTACTTTAATGTTAATTACGATTTTTCGAAAAAATTATCTGTTTGGGCTAAATGGTCTCAAACTATTTATCGGGATAGAACAACCGTTGGATCAGGGTTAGACGAGATTCAGGGTAATATCCGTTCCGAAACCAGGATCGAATTGTTGTATAAATTTTAACTATTTTTTCAGGATGTGCAGCAATTCAGCAACGCTGATTGTCATTTATAAGACAAATAGGATGATGACGAAAAATTAACATTTTTTTGCCATTAACATAATATCCCTATTTTTACATTTCATTAAACTAATAATAAACCGCACATGAGAAGATTTTTCACGTTATTCATTATGCTAATATTCAGTGGGGTATTGGCATTTGCGCAAGATCGAACAGTTTCAGGCCAGGTTAGAGATGTACAGGGAAATCCTGTAGGTTTCGCTTCTGTTGCTGAAAAAGGAACTACAAACACAGTAACTACTGATGCCTCTGGTAATTTTTCTATCAGAAGTAAACAGGCTGCACCTACGTTGGTTGTAACTGTTATTGGTTACGATAGCCAGGAAATTACTGCCAGTGGAAACACTGTTTCAGTTTCTTTGGTAAGAAATACGCAGGAATTAACAGCTGTTGTTGTTACTTCATTGGGCCAGGTTCGCCAAAAAGCGTCTCTTGGTTATTCTACTGCAAGTGTAAAAAGCAAAGAACTTACCCAGGCTACTCCTGTAAACTTACAGGCTGGTTTGATCGGTAAAATTTCTGGCGTTAATGTAACTACAACCAACAGTGGTGTAAATGGTACTACCCGTCTTACTATCAGGGGTATCCGTTCATTAACAGGTAGTAACCAGGCGATGTTGATCCTTGATGGTGTGCCACTTTCTTTGGACTACCTGAACTCAATCAATCCTAATGATATCATAGATGTAAGTATTCTGAAATCATCTTCTGCAACAGCAGTATATGGTCCGGAAGGTGTGAATGGAGCATTGGTTGTAACTACAAAGCGTGGTACAAGAAAACCAGTGATCACTGTTTCTCAAACTACTCAATTAGAAAAAATTGCTTACTTACCAAAATTCCAGTCTGAGTTTGGTGGTGGATACAACCAGGATCCTGCAACAGGTCAAGGTGTATTTGAGCCAATCGAGCAACAAAGCTGGGGTGACAGGTTTGATGGTTCTATTCGTCAGTTCGGACAAACTGGTCCAAACGGTGAAAAGCTGATCATGCCATATTCTTACAATCCAAATGGTCGTTTGAACTTTTTCAATACCGGTATAACAAATCAAACAGACGTTTCTTATTCTGCAGAAGGTTTTTACCTGAGCGGACAAAACGTACACATCGAAGGAACTGTTCCTGGAGATGTACTTACTCGTCGTACAATAGGTTTAAAAGCTGAAAAAGAATACAATAAGTTTAAAGCTATTTTCAACTTAAGGTACACTAACACTAAATCTAACGTTACTGGTAACAACACATTGATCTATTATGGTGTAACCGGTGCTCCTGGAAACTATGACCTGAAAAGGTTTGAAAACTGGAGAACAGATTATTTTTCTAGTCCTGATGGATATTACACCACTTACCTGGATAACAATGGTAAAACACCATGGTTTGCAAAAGACGACAGGCGTATAGATACAAGAACAGATGATTTCCTTGGAAATTTTGAATTGAACTATAAAGCTACTAACTGGTTAAACTTTGTTTACAGGGTAGGTGCTACGTATACTACTTCAAATATCAGGTCAACTACTGAAGCTTACGTTCGTAGTGCATTCAGTCAAACTTTGCGTGATCCTCAATCGCAGGATATTACTGCGCAGATCAGTGATCAAACTAATACTGGTCGTGTTTCAGGAGCTGATTTTGGAAACAGGGTAACCCAGGAATTTTTCGCAAACTTTAATACCAAATATAAAAACTTAGGAGTAAACGGTACAGTTGGATATTCTTTACGTGATGTAAGGGGTAAAATTGTAAGCGCTGGAAGTAATAACCTTGGATTCTCTGAATTTTTAAGTATTGCTGCCCGCCAGGGAGAACCTCAGGTTGGTGTAAGTAACTTTACTTCAAAATTAAGAAGGTATTTTGGCCGTGTGTCTTTTGACTACAAACAAATGATATTCCTGGAAGGTACAGGAAGTTATGATACAGATAGCAAACTGGCTCCTGTTGGAAAAGATTTCAGCAATAGTGATATATCTTTCTTCTATCCAGGTGTAAATGCTGCCATCCTTATTCACAAGATGATTCCTTCTCTGGAGAATAACAGGATCTTAAATTATATCAAACTACGTGGTGCTATTACCAAAACTGGTAACGTTAATGCTCTTGGAGCTTATAACAACACAGTTTCTTTCGGAACTGGTGTATTTTTTCCTTATGGTTCAGTTCTTGGATACCAGGCTGGTGGCCAGGTTTACGGGAAATTTCCTAAGCCAGAGTACGTAAACAATAAAGAAGTTGGTATCGAATTAGGCTTTGCTAAAAACAGGGTTAATTTTGAAGCAACTTATTACACACAGGATAATACCGACCAGATCCTTGATGTTCAGTTATCTAACACTACTGGTTATACTACTGCTACATTTAATGCAGGAGCATTTACCAACCAGGGTCTGGAATTAGATTTAAAATTAACTCCATTGATCAAAATCGGTCAGTTAGGTGTAGACTTTAAAATAAATTACGCTTACCAAACTAATAAAGTTACTAGTCTTGTTGATGGTGTTGACCAATTAGGATTAGGAAACTTCAACTATGTGATCAAGGGTAAATCAGCTTATACTTTCCAGTTAACTGATTATGAAAGAGACGAGCAAGGAAGAGTAAAAGTTGGTGCTGATGGTATGCCAGTTCAAGCTACAGCTATTAAAACTTTTGGAAAAACATTACCAGATAACATTCTTGGTCTTAACCTGAATTTCAATTTCAAAGGTTTTGCTTTGGGAGTTGTTGCAGAATATCGTGGAGGAAACCAGATCGTTGCTGATCAATTGGGTGCTTTCTTAGATGACAATGGTATTTCTGAACGCAGTGCTGCTAACAATCGCCGTGCATTTATCTTCCCTAATTCAGTGTACGAAGAAAGTCCTGGAAAATGGGTTGAAAACACCAGCGTTTATACACAGAATTATGGCCGTTTATTCTGGAATACAGACATCAACACCGCTGTAATCAGTAACTACCTGGCTGATGGTTCTTTTTGGAAATTACGTGAAGTATCTTTAAGCTATACTTTCCCAACACGTATCTTTAAAGGAAACTTCGTTAAAGGAATTACACTGGCTGTAACAGGAAGGAATTTACTTACCTGGTTGCCTAAATCGAATGTTTGGACAGATCCTGAATTTACTGCTAATGGAAACGCTGCGTTTAACGGTAACGCCGGTGGAAGAAGTACTGGTTATAACCTTCCTCCTACACGTATTTTTGGAGCAAATGCAGTATTCACCTTCTAATTAACATTTAAATAAAAAAAAGATATGAAATTCAACAATATAAAAAAACTTCTCCTCGTAGCAACAACAGTTGCGATTACAGGGATTGGTTGTAAAAAGCAGGAGTTCCTAAATACCAATGGAGATTCAATTACCTCGGAAACGGTAGATTTCCGCACGGTATTGCCTGCATCTATGACAGCAACGGCTACTATCATTGAAGGTACTACCTTCAAATACCTGCAAAACTGGATGGGCTATTGGGCACGTTCAGGTAGTTTCCAGGATGTTACCGATGAAGAGTCTTACAACTTTACTAATGATTTCAATGCAGGTGTATGGAATGGCCTGTATGGTAATGCCAACAACTATAATTTCGTTGTTACAAAAGCAAATGCTGTGGGAGCTGGTTTTTATGAGGCTATTGGCCGTATCATGAAGTCGCACAACATGCAGATTTTAGTAGATATTTATGGTAATGTACCTTACAGCCAGGCATTCCTTGGTTTGGAAGTACGTACGCCGGCTTACGACAAAGGTCGTGATGTATATGACAGCCTTTTTGTTGATCTTGACAGGGCGATCGCTTTATTGAAGGATCCAATTGCCAGTAGCATTGATAACAACAGAAACATTGATGTTAATGACCTTATTTTTGGAGGCGACGCTACATCATGGATCAAATTTGCCAATACTTTGAAATTGCGCATGATCATTCACGCTTACCAGGTTCCTGGTTTTGATATTGCAGGTAAAATTGCAGCAATTGAAGCTGAAGGTACCGGCTACCTTGGTGCTGGTGAAAATGTTCATTTGAACCCTGGTTATGTTGATACAAAGCCAACTCCTTTTTATCGTGCAAACGTTAAAACTGAGACTGGTACAGTAGCCGCACAAGGTAATATTGAAAGAGCAAATGCTTATGCAGTAGGTCCTAACCCTGGTGGTCCAGGTGTTGGATATTATGGCTGGGATGGTGATCCAAGGCTTGATAAATTTTATACTCCACCATCATCAGGTGTACATCGCGGTATCCCTTACGGAGAAATTGCTGGTACTAATTCTAATAATACCGGTGATAAATTATCAACTGTTGATGGCGAAGGTTATATTCCTGACGGAGCTGCGTCTCGTGCATGGATATTCACTGCTGCAGAAAGTTTATTCTTGCAAGCGGAAGCAAGGGAAAGAGGTATCATTACAACCGGAGCAACTGCAGAAGTTTTGTTGAATACTGCTGTTGATGAGTCATTCATATGGTTAGGTTTAACTGCAACTGATGCACAGGATTATCGCGATTTAAATGCTACTTATCCTGATGTTGATTACAATGGTGTTTCACAAGGTCCTGGTTTACCTGCAGGTGGATTGTTTACTATTCTATCTCAAAAATGGTTTGCATTAAATGGTATTGCTGTTTTTGAAGTATATACCGATTGGCGCAGAACGGATGTAGTGTATGGCGAAGGTGGCGGTTTCTTACCTGGCCCTCCATTATCAGTAAATCCGGCTGCTCCTGTAAATGCTGAAATTCCTATCCGTTTGTTTTATCCTCAGAATGAGTATAACTACAACGCTGCAAATGTACTTTCACAGGGAACAATTGATGTTACCTCTGGCGCAACTGAAGCAACTGGTAGAATATTCTGGGATATCAATTAATAAACTATTTAACAAAAATAAATTATGAAAAAAATATTAGTATCAGCTTTATCGGTTATTGCTTTGGCAGTATTGGGTACAGGTTGTTTAAAAGATAAAGATTTTGAAGACCAGCGCTATGGTACCGTAGTTGGCGATGCAAGGGCAGTTTCCTTTCCGCAATCTAGAAGTGCCAATTCTATCACTTACGGTGTAGTTTCTTCTATCACTTCGCAGGATATTCAGGGACCAATCATTGCTATTGAAGGCCCCACTCAGTCTTCTGACGTAAATGTTACCTTGCAGGTAAATGATGCTTTGGTTACTGCAGATCCAACCTTAACTGTGTTGCCAGCTTCAGAGTACACTCTTGACCTTACAAGGACAATCCCAGCTGGTGCGGTTTACGACAGTGCGTTTATGATCACTTTGCCAAATTCGAGTAATTTGGATCCAAACTTAATTTATGCTATTGGTCTCACAATCGCCAGTGCTGATAATGGTTTTTCAGTAGCTTCTAACATGAGAAATCTTGTTTTGAAATTTACTGTTAAGAATAAGTATGATGGTGTGTACACCATAACCGGTACTTATGTTGATAACTCAAATGCGAATTTTTCTGGCAGATATCCCCTGGAATATAGGTTGGTTACAACCGGTCCTGCTAGCGTAGATGTACAATTATTAGTTAACGGAAGCTGGGATCCTGCTTACCTGTTTAGCAACAACGGTGCTGGCAGTTTCTACGGCAGCTACGGTTTAACAATGACTTTTGATCCTACAACTGATGACATTATTGATTTACATAATTATTATGGCGATCCTTCTAAAGCTATTACTGCTGTAGGCAATCCTTCTCTTGGAAGTGGAGCACCAAATTTTGCCTCATCCAACGGAAGAAGAGCAGTGTTAGATCCTACTGGTTTAAATAATTGGGATGGTAGCGGTGCTACTCCAATTATCACAATCAAGCATTTCATGTTACAACCTAGTGTTGTTCCAGTAGGCCCTAGAGTAGAACTTGATGAAGTTTGGGAATATACTGGTCCTAGGCCATAACAAAAGATTTAATCATACTTTAAAAGCCGTTTCATTTTCGAAACGGCTTTTTCTATTTTAGCTTGCAAATTTTAAACGTATGCACTATGCACTGCAGATGTATGGATTGGATTTTTGCTTTCAGGTGTAAACTTGTTTTACGAATTTATTTGTTCAGTATTGGCGGAATAACAAGTTTATTTTAGTCTCAATATGCGGCTGAATCAATTTCGAAATTACCGATTAACATAAGTAACAGGTTTATGTTCAATTGGTAATATAATTAAGTAGAAGTAACTTTGTGTTTCAAAAAAAGATAATCATTTTATGGCCGATCAAACCAATGTACCCAATCAATTAAATATAGAAATTTCTGAAGAGGTTGCCGAAGGTACCTATGCAAACCTTGCCATTATAACCCATAGCCATGCAGAGTTTGTGGTAGATTTTGTAAATGTAATGCCTGGTACACCCAAGAGCCGCATTAAAAACCGCATCATATTAACACCGTTTCATGCGAAACGTTTTATGAAGGCAATGATTGAAAACGTAAAAAAATTTGAAACTGCCAACGGTACCATACAGGATATGGAATCAGTAGAAATACCGTTCAACTTCGGAGGCCCGGCTGCACAGGCTTAAGTTGTTGTCCCGAGTTAATCACTTTTACGGTGGTAAAAGTATTGATTTGGCATAAAGAAAGAGGTCATTCGACCTCCCGGATTTAGTAGTTTTGAGTTACTTGCTATACTGACTTTATCACTCAGAATAAATAATATAATTCAAAGCATACCTTCATCCGCAAAACTAAAGTAACCTTCCTCACTTACAATGATGTGGTCAAGCACTTTGATATCAAAATAGATCGCAGCCATTTTTATTTTCTGCGTTAGTTCCTCATCAGCCTTACTTGGGTGTAAATTTCCGGACGGATGATTGTGACTTAGGATGATTGAAGTAGCACCGTTTTCCAATGCTTTTTTTAAGATCATCCGGGGATCTGCAACAGTACCCGTAATACCTCCGCGGCTGATCACCTCAAAGTGCTTTATTTTATTGGCCCGGTTTAAAAAGATCACTGCAAACAACTCGTAGTTAAAATCCTGGAGGGTTGCCTGTAAATAGGTTGCTATTTCCTTACTATTTCTAATGGTAGATCGTTCCAGAACTACTGAATGCTGCCTTCTTCTTCCCAATTCCAGCGCCGCCGCAATACCAAGGGCTTTTGCTTGCCCAATGCCGTTGATCTGTTGTAATTCTTTTAAAGACAATTTACCCAGTTCATGAAGGTTATCCCGGCCAAGCTTTAAAATTTCTTTTGCGAGATCAAGTGCAGACTTTTTTTTGTTCCCATTGTTTATGAGTATTGCCAGAAGTTCAGCATTGCTTAAGGTAGACGCACCGTTAGTGATTAATTTTTCCCTTGGCCTGTCATCAGCAGCCCAGTTTTTAATTGATGAATGATTAGGAGTAACATTTTCCATAAATTCAAATTTAAATCAACTAACTAAATGTATTTTTGCCGTGAAATTTATTTAGTTAAACTCAATAACCTGGCAAATGATATCTAATGCAAAACTATTTTCTGGAAAAGGCTCCCAATACCTGGCCGAGAAAATTGCAAAAAAGTTTGGAGAACCACTGGGGAAAGTAAATATCCAGCGTTTCAGTGATGGTGAAATAGGGGTAGAGTTTGTAGAAAGTATCAGGGGCCGGTTTGTTTTTCTAATTCAAAGTACGTTTGCGCCAACAGACAATCTGATGGAACTACTGTTGATGATTGATGCAGCAAAAAGGGCATCCGCTTACAAAGTGATTGCCGTGATACCGTATTATGGTTATGCACGCCAGGACAGAAAAGACAGGCCCAGGGTCGCCATAGGGTCTAAATTAGTTGCTAATATGCTCACAGCTGCCGGAGCCGACCGGGTTGTAACGATGGACCTGCATGCTCCCCAGATACAAGGCTATTTTGATATACCGGTAGATCACCTTGATTCTTCTGCAATATTTATCCCTTACATAGAGAACCTTAATTTGCCAAACCTCACTTTTGCGGCGCCGGATGTTGGCAGCGCCAACCGTATTCGCGAAATTGCAACTTTCTTTGAATGCGAAATGGTGATATGCGACAAACACCGCAAAAGAGCCAATGAAATTGCCAGTATGGTGGTGATAGGTGATGTTAAAGACAGGGATATCGTTTTAATTGACGATATATGCGATACCGGCGGTACACTTACAAAAAGTGCGGGCCTGATGATTGAAAAGGGGGCCCGAAGCGTAAGGGCTCTTTGCACACACCCTGTATTAAGTGGTAAGGCCTATGAAAATATTCAGAATAGTGTGTTAGATGAACTGGTTGTATGCGATACAATTCCCGTAAAGCCAATTTGTGATAAAATTAAAGTACTGTCAACTGATGAACTATTTGCCGTAGCTATCAGGAATGCGTATGAAAATAAAAGTATCAACAGCCTTTTCATTAGGGGAAGATCGAAAAGTAAGTTAATAAGCTGATAGTCAGCTGTTAAATTTCATTTCCGATTTTAACCCCTCAATTTGAAATTAACAGCCATAAATTGTTAATAATTCACTAGCTTTGCGCCTCATAAAAAAATTAAATAATAATGAGATCAATTACAATCGAAGGACAACTGAGGACCGAAAGCGGAAAAAAAGCCACCCGCCAACTTCGCTCTCAGGAAATGGTGCCAGCTGTAATTTATGGCGGTGAAAAAGAGATCAATTTTTCTGCTCCAGCAGCTTCATTCAAGAGCATCGTTTACACAGCAGAATTTATGCTGGCAGATATCACAGTAGAAGGAAAAACATACCGTTGTATCCTGAAAGACCTGCAATTCAACAAAGTTAGCGACCTGCTTTCGCATGTTGATTTCCTGGAATTGGTAGAAGATAAAAAAGTGATCGCAACCTTGCCACTGAAATATGTGGGTGTTCCTGCCGGGGTTAAAGCTGGTGGTAAACTGGTTACAAAGATGAAATCTGTAAAGGTTAAAACCTTGCCTAAATATCTAAGGGAATTCATTGAAGTAGATCTTTCTACGCTTCAGTTGAACGAGAATGTAAGGGTAGAAAATATCGTTGCAGAAAATATGGAAGTACTTAACTCTCCAAGAATTCCGATTGCTTCAGTAACAATGACGCGTCAATTGAAACAGGAAGAAGCCGCCGCTCCTAAAGCTGCTGCTCCTAAAGCTGCTGCTGCACCGGCAAAAGCTGCTGCTCCTGCGAAAGCTGCTGCACCTGCTGCTGCAAAAAAATAGCACAATCAAATTCACTCATAAAAGCCCTTTATCCAGAAGGGCTTTTTTATTAATAATAAGGCCGTGCAAATGAAATGTAGTTAACTTTGCGGTCCTAAAATAACTTTAAATGGGAATGGATAGAAATACGGTTATTGGTTTTATATTGATCGGAGCTTTGTTGATCGGTATGTTTATTATTAACAGCAAAAGCCGGCTTGCATACGAAGGTGAACAAAAAAGAATTGCAGATTCTATTGCTGCTTTAAAACCAAAGAGAGATACTACAACTGCCAAAGCCATTACCGATACGCTAAACTCTATAGTTACAAATTCACAAAAACAATTAAGGGGTGGGTTTACACAGGATACAGCCGGCGAAAAAATAACGGTGGTTGAAAATGAGCTCTTGAAAATTGCCTTTACAAATAAAGGCGGTCAACCCAGATCAGTTGAATTAAAAAAGTATAAAAAACTGGATGGTAGCCCTGTTTTAGTTCAGCAGGGTGATTTTAATAAACTTACTTATCGCATACAAACGCACAGGGAAGGTACCAATGCATCAGATGAACTTTTCTTTACAACTTCAGCTATCACAGAAAATAATGATAAAAGTAAAACGATCAGTTTTTCTACAGGAGATACTTTAGGTAGAAGCATCACACATAGTTATACGCTTAAGAGCAATGATTATATGGTAGACCTTGCAATAAGTGTAAAAGGTGCCCAGGATTTATTTTCACAAAATGCTATCAATTTCATCTGGCAAACAGAAGCTTCTCAAATTGAAAAGGATTATAAATATGAATTAACACAAACACATGTTTGTTTTGTAAAAGATAATGATTTCGATTTTGAATATGCAGGAAGCGGCGATAACATGGAATTTAGTAAACCGGTAGATTGGATCGGATTAAAACAACAGTTTTTCATCTCGGCGCTTGTTGCTAAAAATAAATTCACTTCGGCTAATGTAAGCTGGACGGTACCAAAGGATAGCAACAGTCATTATGTTTCCCGTGCAACTACAACGGCTAAATATGCAATTACAGGAAATGATCCAATTGTTCCACTTCAGTTTTATTATGGTCCCAGTGATTTTAATATCCTGAAAAAGTACGACAACAAAATGGAAAACATTGTTCCTTACGGAAGTGGTGTATTTGCATTTGTAAAGTACATAAACAGGTATTTCCTTTTGCCGGTGTTTGATTTTCTGCAGAAAAATATTGCCAGCATGGGTATTGTGATCCTGCTGTTAACTTTATTGATCAGGTTGATCACTTCACCAATATTGTACAAAAGTTACCTCAGTGGCGCCAAGATGAAAGTATTAAAGCCGGAAGTAGATGCGCTTAAAGCTAAGTTTAAAGACGACCAGCAGGCTTTTAGCATGGAACAGATGAAATTATGGCGTTCTGCCGGCGTAAGCCCTTTGGGCGGATGTTTGCCGGCCTTGCTGCAAATACCGATATTCATGTCGCTGTATTATTTCTTCCAGTCTAATATAGACCTGAGGGGCAAAAATTTTCTTTGGGCAAACGACCTTGCTGCGTACGATTCAATTGCAAAATTGCCTTTTGAAATTCCTTTTTATGGGGATCATGTTAGTTTGTTTACACTAACGGCAGTGATTACCAGTTTATTGATCTCTATTTATAGTATGAGCAATATGCAGGATAACAGCAATCCGCTAATGAAGTATATGCCTTATATCTTCCCGGTGTTGTTGCTGGGTGTATTTAATAAACTTCCCGCAGCGCTTACATGGTATTATACTGTATCAAATACTATTACCCTTATTTTGCAGATTGTTATACAGAAGTATATCATTGATCACGATAAGATACTGGCACAGATAAGTGAAAAAAGAAAGCAGCCTGTTAAAAAATCAAAAATGGCAGAAAGAATAGAAGCCATGCAGGAAAGCCAGAAAAAAATGCAGGAGTTGAAGAATAAATCAAACAAGAAATAGCCGTTATTTTTCTTTTTACCGTTAATGTTATTATAAATCCTGCGTTAATTAAACGTGGGATTTTTTATGCGGTCTATCTGCACGTATTTAGCATTGGTTTATATTACCTTTAGTATATCAAAAATTTGAATGATGAATAATAACAAATGGTTTTCGCTTTTACTTTTTTTCTCCGTTTCAATGTTTGTGCAGGCAAAAGCGCAGAAAGTGCAGAATGATGCAACTGTAAACTACAGTATAACAATTGAGTCATCCAATGAAAATACTGCTTTAGCCAAATCTTTAGAGGGAGCAACGTTCACAGTTTATTTAAAGGGTATGCTAAGCAGAACAGATATGGTAAGTGCCTTAGGATCAGAAACAAATTTCTACGATTCAAAAGCAGGCAAGGGAACTATATTAAAACAATACAGTGGTCAAAAACTAATGATCACACTTACGAAAGATAACTGGATACAAAAGAACCAGTTCTATCAAAATATGAAATTTGTGATTGATGATGCAGAGGAAATGATCAGTGGCATTAAATGTAAGAAAGCTACAGGTAAATCACCCGATGGAAACCCGTTTGTGATTTATTTTGCTTCCGATATAAAATTGCTGAATAAGCAATATGATAATGGATTTGGCCAATTGCCCGGCTTACCTGTTAGGTATGAAATACAATCCGGTAAATTGACATTTAAATACACATTAAACAATGTAAATTTTGATCCGGTAGCTGCTGCAAAATTTGAAGTCCCGAAAGCGGGTTTCAGAGTTATGAGTTACGATGAAAACCAACAATTGAAAAAGGGATAAAATAACAATATTAGAAAAGCCGCTTAAGAAAGCGGCTTTTAATTTGACTTGATAATTAGTTTCATTCCTGTATAACCTTGTTTTATCTCAGGAACAATTATTTTTTGTTTATAAGGAATAATATAAACATTACTTCCTTTTTGATAAGTAACGATGTTACTGGAGATGGCAACAGCATTCACTTTTTGAATTCCAGTTTGAAGGCTTCCTTTATATTTTAACCCTGCCTTTAAATTGAAAGACAAAGAGTTTTTTAATGAAGTATTCAACGGAATGTTGAGACTTATTTTATTTTTCGTCTTTTTTCCAATGCCCCTATCTGCAAATGACATGAGCATATTCCCAGCAAGAATACTTAACAGAAGTATTGATTTGGTTATTTGACTCATGAGTAATAATTATTAATTGTTACAAATATATTAAATATTTCCAGCTTTTCAAGTACCATTCATCAAAAACTCTTAACATATTTTACCCAAAGCATAAAATTTCCCAAAAATCCCTGCAAAAACTTGTAATCTCATTGATTTATCCATAAATTACAATAACCTATACATAATGAGTAAAAACCCTTATAGACAGGACCGGGAAGAATTAAAGGAATTATTGCAGCAATATGCTAATCTTAAAGCAGGCAAAAGCTATTCTTTTATAGAAGAAGATGGCTTTGAACGCATTATAGATTATTTTGATGAAAAAGAGCAATATGCCCAGGCCCTGGATGCCGCAGAAGCTGCTATGGAGCAGTATCCTTATTCAGCAGCGCTTTTGATCAAAAAAGCCGACCTGCTCATTTCCTTACGCAGATACCAGGAATCTCTTTACGTTTTGGAGCAGGCAGAACTGCTTGATAGTACCGATACTTCCCTATACATCTTAAAAACAGATGCTTACCTCGCTCTCGATCTTCAGGAAAAAGCTGCTGCATTGCTGGAAGCTGCTATCGAAACTTTTGAAGGAGAAGAAAAGATCGATCTTTTATTTGAGCTGGCTGATGTTTACGACGATTATGAAAATTTCGAAAAAGTATTTGATTGCCTGAAAATTATACTGGAACAGGAACCTTCTAATGAAGAAGCGCTTTATAAAATATGTTTTTGGACAGATTTTACGGGTAGAAACGAAGAGGGAAATAAATTGCACCAACAGATCATTGAGGATTTTCCTTTTAATGAATTGGCGTGGTTTAACCTGGGCGCAGCCTATCAGGGTTTAAAATTATACGAAAAGTCGATAGACGCCTATCAGTATGCCGTAGCCATTGATGAGAAATTTGATTATGCCTACCGCAATATGGGTGACGCATTCATTAAACTCAGGAAATACAAAGATGCCATAGAAGTGCTGGAAAAAGTGTTGGAACTTACCAGGCCTGAAGCAGTAATTTATGAAGCTATGGGGCATTGCAACGATAAGATGGGGAATTTTGCACAGGCAAGGTTTAATTACAAAAAAGCCAGTCATTTAAGCCCGGAAGATAGCCAGATGCATTATAAAATTGCCTGTACTTACATGAACGAAGGCATCTGGAATAATGCTATAAAATCCCTGGAAACTGCCTCAAAAATGCACCTCATGCAACCCGAATATAACCTTGCATTAGGACGTTGCTATATGCAGCTGGGAAATATTGACGAAGCCATCACTTACCTTGGCAATGTAGTAAGGGTAAGGCCCAAAAATGTTACTGGTTGGGTAGAATTGTTGAGATGCCTTTTCGTAGGTAAGTTATTTGAAGAAGGACTCGAATACGCATCCTTTGCTTTTGAACAAACAGACTCAAAGCCGATCTTCATATTCTTTAAAAGTATGTTTCTCTTTGCAACAGGAAAATCAAAAGAGGCATTGATCACTTTAGAAAATGGTATGTCCATCAATCCAAAATTAATCAAACAGTTTATAGAGATCAATCCTTCCATACTGCAGCACCAGCAGGTGGTAGAACTCATTGCGAAATATAAAAAGAGAAAATTGCGCTGACATTATCTTGTTTTTACCGATGTATTTAAACTGTTTTTATTTGCGCTGCATTAAATATCTTTGCGCAACATAATAGAAAAATCAATGAATTTTAATCTTACACAAATTCCCGAAAGAACTGCAAAGCCCCGTTCTAACGGTATTACCATGGTTATGGATAAAGGGCTAAGTATTCAGGAGGCAAAAAATTTCATGAGTATTGCCCATCCGCATGTAGACGTTGTTAAGCTTGGTTTTGGAACTTCTTATGTTACTCCCAATCTAAAGGAAAAGCTGGAAGTGTACAGGTCTTACGATATGCCTGTTTACTTTGGAGGAACATTGTTTGAAGCCTTTCTGATCAGGAACCAGTTTGATGATTATATAAATGTATGTAAGGAGTTTGGCGTTAGTTATATGGAAGTAAGTGACGGTTCAATCACCATTCCACACGCAGAAAAATGCGGTTACATTGAAAAACTAACCAAACACGGTGTGGTTTTAAGCGAAGTTGGAAGTAAAGATGCTGCACATATTATTCCACCATACAAATGGATAGAATTGATGCGGGCAGAATTAAATGCAGGTTCTACTTATGTTATTGCAGAGGCACGTGAAGCGGGCAATGTAGGTATTTACAGGGGAACCGGTGAAGTAAGGGAAGGGCTCGTACAGGAGATTCTAACACAAATACCGGAAGAGAAAATTTTGTGGGAAGCACCTCAAAAAGCACAGCAATTATATTTCCTGGAACTGATAGGATGTAATGTAAACCTCGGTAATATTGCTCCTTCAGAAATGTTGCCGCTGGAAGCGATGCGAATTGGTTTACGCGGAGATACTTTTGAATTGTATCTCGATAAATAATTTTATCATGAACTCTTATGGGTTGATCGGATTTCCACTCGGGCATTCTTTTTCAGAACAATATTTTACCAAAAAATTTGAAGAAGAATGCCTGCCGGGAAATATTTTTCGATTATTCCCTATCCGGCATATTTCCGATCTGCCTTCTTTGCTGCAAACTGAAACTGATCTTAAAGGTCTGGCAGTAACCATTCCTTATAAAGAGTCCGTGATACCTTTTATCGATTCTTTGCAGGGAGACGCACAGCAAATTGCTGCAGTAAATTGCATAAAGATTTCCGGCAAGATATTAACGGGTTATAATACCGATGTCACCGGTTTTGAAATGTCATTAATTCCCCTCATTGATAAAAGTAAAATAAAAGCGCTGGTGCTTGGTAATGGCGGCTCGTCTAAAGCTGTTCAGTTTGCACTTAAAAGAATGGGAGTTGATTTTTTAGTGGTTTCCCGTGCTGTAAACAGCCGTGCCGGTTTTATTGAATACAATACCATTGATGAAAAAATGCTCTCCGAATACAGGCTGATCATTAATTGTACACCTGTTGGCATGTATCCTAACATTAACGAATACCCGCAAATACCTTATCAGCACATACACGACGGAAATATTCTGTACGATCTGATATACAGCCCGGAACAAACTCTTTTTTTAAAGAAAGGTCAGGAAAAAGGTGCCACAATAAAAAATGGCTTTGAAATGCTGGTTTTGCAGGCAGAAGAGAACTGGCGGATTTGGAATGAATAATAAAAATTTACAGAATGTTTTTTAATCCTTCCGGAATAGCAACTACTTTTTTAAGCTGGTAATCATAACAGATCATCCCTGTTTTTGCCCTGGCAACCGGAATGTTTTTTTCCTCCCTGCTGGTTTCAACAGCGTAGTATAGTTCAAAACTTACCCTGGTAATTTCGCCTGCGGCAATATTGATGGTTAATATGTCTCCATAAAATGATTCGTTCAGGTATTCAACTGCAAGATCTCCCATGATAAGCCCCGAACCTCCCGCATTTAGCTCAGTAAATTGATGTTGTTTTAACCATAATACTCTTGCTTCATGCAGGATACTTACCAGGGCATCGTTACCAAGATGGTTGCCGTAATTGATATCTGTGATCCTTACAGGAATCTGAACAGTTCCAATAATTTCTGATGGTATGGTTAATTTAATCCTGCTCATTTTCGCTGTTTAAAAAATCAATAAGCTTACTGATGGCTTTTTTTCGGTGGCTGAATTTATTTTTTTCCTCCAAAGCCATTTCTGCAAAAGTTTTCTCACTTCCTTCAGGAATAAAAACAGCATCATATCCAAACCCTTTTTCGCCTTTCTCTTCCTGGGTAATATTCCCTTTACAAACTCCCTCAAAAAAATATTCTTTTCCTGATTTTATTAATGAAACGATCGTTCTAAACTGCGCCTGCCTGTTTTTAATACCCTGCAAGTTGGCCAATAACAAGGCTATATTTTTCTTGTTATCGTTGCCATCTCCGGCATAGCGGGCACTTTTAACACCCGGTGCTCCGTTCAATGCAATTACTTCCAGCCCTGTATCTTCACTAAAACAGTCTTTACCTGTCAGCTTGTAGATTGTGCCCGACTTTTCAGAAGCATTTTCCTCCAGTGTATGGTGAGGTTCAGGGATATCAATATCAATTCCCGCATCTTTTAATGAGATCAGTTGAAATTGGTTTGACAATACCGATCGTATTTCATTTACTTTATTACTGTTATTTGTAGCGAATATGAATGTGTGCATGTTCTCTATATTGCGAATATCTTTTTTAAACTTGCCCAGAGTTGCAGTTTTTCCTGTTTATCGGCAGAAAGTTTACTTAAGGATGGAGCGCATAAGCACTGCTGCTGGTTGTATTGCTGAACCTGGTAATGGGGAAACTGAAGCGGGAAAGCTAATTTTTCTAGCTCTATACCCAAACAAATGATCACCGTTGGGTTAAAATAATCTGTAAGAGATTGATAGCTGATGAAGTTGTTCCTGTTAAAATTGATCAATGCTGTATCTGAGAGAGACAATTTACAGGCAGTAAGTATGCCTATCAGGAAATTAAGGTCTTCATCCTGTACATAAACGGCATTTTCTTCATTTACAATCAGCAATACATTTTTCTTATTATTTCCCAGGAAAATCAATGCATCTTCTTTCAAAGATTTGTTTATTATTTGCTCAGCATCTAAGTGTACCAACGAATTCTTGTATAATTCCTCTGTTAAAAAAGGAGGCAGTTGAAAATTGTCTAAACTCATAAATGGGCGGTTTGAGACGCTGTTTTTTTCGTTTCTTTGCATAAAATTAATGAATATGATTGCAGCCGCCGATTTTAATATTACAAAAGTAGAAAGGAGTAAACTTAAAGATATAAACCTCGAAAATATACCATTTGGAAAATACTTCACGGATCATATGTTGGAAGTTGATTATGAAGACGGTGAGTGGAAAAATGTGGAAATAAAACCTTACCAGCCACTCCTGATGGAACCTTCGCTGGCAGCAATTCACTACGGACAGGCAATTTTTGAAGGTATAAAAGCCTACCGTAATGAAGCAGGGGAAGCGGCTATTTTTCGCCCTATTGATAATTTCAAACGGTTTAATGTTTCTGCAGAAAGAATGCAAATGCCCCAGGTGCCGGAAGAAATATTTATGGAAGGAATCCGTATGCTGGTGGAACTTGATAAAGACTGGATACCTGCAAAAGAAGATCATTCGCTCTATATAAGGCCATTTATGTTTAGTACAGATGAAATGATTGGGGTAAAGCCGAGTGAGAAATACAAATTCATGATCATTTTAAGCCCAACAGGCCCTTACTACAGCACACCAATGCGTATTTATGTAGAAGAGCAATATGTTCGTGCGGTACCCGGTGGCGTTGGGTATGCTAAAGCTGCTGGAAATTATGGCGCAGCCATGTATGCTACAGCAGAAGCAAAAAAGAAAGGATACGACCAGGTGCTTTGGACGGATGCATATGAACACAAATATGTACAGGAATGTGGTACGATGAATGTGTTCTTTATAATTGGAAATACTGCTATCACACCCGACCTGCAGGCTGGAACTATATTGGCCGGGGTAACCAGGGACAGCACTATAATGATCCTTAAAGACATGGGATTTAATGTAGAAGAACGCCAGTTAAGTATAGATGATGTAATTGATGCCTATAAAGCAGGTTTACTGTATGAGGTATTTGGTACAGGAACAGCCGCTACCATTTCTTATATCAAAGAACTCCGGTACAAAGATTTCGTCATGCAATTTGATGTGGATAAATGGAAAACAGCGCCGGAGCTAAAAAAACGTTTCAACGATATCCGGTATGGAAAAGCGCCGGATACACATGGCTGGATGTATAAATTATAAGTGGTTTCTTTTCTTTTCAATTGGTTATAAGTGTGTTATGAAAAGTTGAAGGAAAGGGATCCGGGTAGGTTATTTAATCATAAATGGACAGAGGAACAACCGGGATAAATCTTTTTAATTTTTAATTTTTAATTTTAATTTTTCCCCTTACCTTTGCCGTCCGAAAAATAAAAGGTCATAAATGCCAACAATACAACAATTAGTAAGAAAAGGTAGAGAAATCATTAAGGCGAAAAGCAAATCCAGGGCTTTGGATAGTTGTCCTCAGCGCAGGGGTGTATGTACCAGGGTATATACTACTACGCCTAAAAAGCCAAACTCAGCTTTGCGTAAAGTTGCCAAAGTGCGCTTAACAAACAAGATCGAGGTTATTGCCTATATTCCGGGTGAAGGCCATAACCTTCAGGAACACTCTATCGTGTTGATCCGTGGTGGAAGGGTAAAAGATCTGCCAGGTGTTCGTTATCATATTGTACGTGGAAGCCTTGATACTGCCGGTGTAAAAGACCGTAAGCAAAGCCGTAGCAAGTATGGTACTAAAAAAGAAAAAGCCAAGAAATAATTAATATAAAAAAATCAACTACTGGAAAGAGTTGTTGATACCTAATCAAAACATACAATGCGTAAAACACAACCGAAAAAGATCCCTCTAGCACCAGATCCAAAATTCAAGGATAAATTGGTTACCCGTTTTGTAAATAACTTAATGTGGGAAGGTAAAAAGAGTGGGGCTTATAACATTTTTTACGATGCTTTAGATAAAGTGAGCAAACAAACCGGTGAAGAAGGTTATGAGGTTTGGAAAAAAGCATTAACAAACATTACTCCGGGAGTTGAAGTAAGAAGCCGTCGTATTGGTGGTGCAACTTTCCAGATTCCTGCTGAGGTTCGTCCGGATAGGAAAATTTCACTTAGCATCAAATGGATGGTAAAATATAGCCGCGACAGAAACGGCCGTAGTATGTCTGATAAGTTAGCCAACGAAATTGTTGCAGCAAGTAAAGGTGAAGGCGCTTCTTACAAAAAGAAAGAAGATACACACCGTATGGCTGAAGCTAACAAAGCATTTGCTCATTTCCGCATCTAAGCACGTATAAATAAATAATTATAACCACTCTAATGAGTGGTTTTTTTTTGCATCTGTATGCGATAGCATATAAACATAGAAAATTGTTAATATCATTTTAACATTTGGTATATTCACTCACTGAAAATATATAATTCCTCAATTCCAGCAAAGCCAACACTACATTATGAAAGAGAAGTCATTAATTCTGAAGACCTGTATAGGAATTTTATGCAGTATTGTCTTATCCATAAATGGATTTTCGCAGCCTTTTGTTCCAGTTAATATTGGCGGATTTAACCATGATGTTGTTGCAGAATCGGGCAATAGTTCATTAACAAACACTACGGTTTCGCTTGATGGGTTTACCATTTCCAATAAAGTGATCTACACAACCTCTTTCAGAACCACAAATGGCTTTGGTGGTGGCGGAATTCCGGATAATGGCTTAATCACAGATGCATCCGGAAGTTATCAGCTGGCAGATTATGCCGGTAATAATGCCCTGATCATTCAAAGAAACGGAACAGGAGATATCCTGATAAATACCCCCGCCCAGTTTAAGAGCATAAGACTATTGTGTTTTTCAACAGAAGGAACAAGCCTTATCAATGCAAATTTATTTTTTACTGATGGAACATCTACTACCGCATTAACGAATTATACCTTGGGCGACTGGTTTAATACTACCACCAACCTTGTACTTTCAGGGTTTGGCCGTTGTACAAGGGCTACACCTGCTACCGGAGCAGACGCATACCCCAATAATCCCAGAATGTTTTATATTGATATTCCATTAGCCTGTGCCGACAGACAAAAGAGCCTGGAAAGAATTAGTCTGGCAAATGTAACAACGGCAGGTACCAACGCCCCTTATCCAAACGCAGTATTTTTCGCAGTTTCTGCTACTTCTTATGATCTTCAGGTAGCCCAAAGTATTACCGACGCAACCTGTACTACAGGTGGGAGCGCGACGCTGTCTGTTACCGGTACAGCTTCGCCTTATAATGTTTCCTGGAATACGACTCCTGTACAAACCGGCCTCACTGCCACTGGTCTTTCACAGGGAACTTATATAGCAACTGTAACTGATGCTAATAATTGCACCAGTACACAAAATGTTACAG